>NZ_CAWNVW010000054.1:0-152253 GCF_963878025.1 Vibrio sp. 11986-1-5 | reverse complement strand
CCAGATTTAGGAATTGAATTTATCAACTACATCCCTGTAGTTGACCCTACGGGCCGCACTAAAGTGCGTTAAATTTTGTTCCAGACAAAATTTTGCTTGGCGACCATAGCGTTTTGGACCCACCTGACTCCATGCCGAACTCAGAAGTGAAACGAAACAGCGTCGATGGTAGTGTGGGGTTTCCCCATGTGAGAGTAGAACATCGCCAGGCTTTAATACTGGTTTTTAGACTTAAGGTCTGAAGACAAAAGCTCAATAAAGCAGCCAATCAGACTTTATCGAGTAACAATTTGTGGAGAGATGGCTGAGTGGTTGAAAGCACCGGTCTTGAAAACCGGCGATGGTTAATAGCTATCCTAGGGTTCAAATCCCTATCTCTCCGCCACCATTTAAAAAGCCGCTAATTTATTAGCGGCTTTTTTTCATTTCCCTCGATCATAGATAATACTACTACCAATCTCTTTTGTACCAATCTGGCTTCATCCTGAAACCAGACATCAACACGCTCTAAAGCAATATGTCCTGGGATCTTAAGGATCGTTTCAATTTTAAATTTTTTAAAATCGTCTTGGATTGGCTGGGATTGATGAGGGGGCTTGGAGCGAGATGTTATCCAAGAGAAGCCCATGTGATCGAGCAGGCAATAGATAGAATCAGGGTGGTAGTGCTGGCCAAATTCTTTCAAGATATAGGCATAGATATCTACACCAGTAAGCCGTCCACCCTGCGTATCATGAGCTTTATCTTTGATGTATTGGCTCAATTGCTCTCTTTGCTTGGAAGTTAAGAATGGTGGTCGTCCCGTTCTTGGCTTTTCTTTCAGCCCTTCTAATCCTTCCTCAAGAAAAGTTTGAACCCACTTATTAACACTGGTTCGGCTGACCTTAAGAAATATGACGATTTGGGTGCGAGAGTGTCTATCTTTGAAATGGGCGAGGGCCAGCAATCTCATTTTCATTTGAATGGATTTTTGCTGATTGGCGAGCTTTTTAAAGTCGATATTATTAAGGCTATTAATGGCGAATGAGGGTAGTAATTAAATAGCCTTAATCAGATCATATTTTTATTTAGATTAGTATTAAACAGCAGGGAACCTCGTTCCATACCAAACTTAAGGTTTAGGCAGAAATAAACCTTATTTCAAGTATTGTTTAATGCTATTGGTTAGGTAAAATAATATCAGGTGATGATGTTCCACCTAGCAGTTATGCTAAACCGCTTTTTAAGCTGATGACGTCTGTACATGCAATGATAACAAGATAGGTTCTTGTTGTGTCTGTGTACAGCTCATTTAGCTCATCACAGAATCATTGCGTTTTATCCCTTTTATTAAGAGTGAAGCAATGATGCACACTTCAACGATTCAATTTTATCCTTACATCCTTTATTGCTTATTATTCAGTTTGATAAAGTTAATCCTTTTTAAAGATGTTTAATCAGTGTTTTGCCACGTTATTTACATTAATCACGACTATTATTATGCCTGTTATCTATTTAGTTAGAGCTGAATTTCGTTATTGAATGATGATTGGCGGAAGTGTAGCAAATCATTGGGAGTAAAAATTTTGTTGATCAAATCTCTGGATCATGTACCTCACGTTGTACTACAAACATTACGTTGGACATTGCTAGTGACACCATTAGCAATTTTAGTCGGCTTAATGAACGCTTTTTTCTTATGGGCTTTGGAAGTTGCCACTCAGACTCGTGTCGACAATCCGTATTTAATCTATGGGCTGCCCATTGCTGGTTTAGGGTTGGTATTTTTTTATCGCCAATGGGGAAGTATCTCTGAGCGTGGTAACAATCTGATTATTGAGCAGATCCATGATTCAAATGAGAAAATTCCTTTTCGAATGAGTGTTTTTGTACTTGTCGCTACAGTGGTTACCCATTTATTTGGTGGCTCTGCGGGACGGGAAGGTACAGCGGTGCAAATTGGTGGTGCGGTATCGGCTTGGTTTAGTCGCGTGTTTAAACTGGATGAATCTGATCACCGCTCCATCTTGGTAGCAGGAATTGCCGCGGGATTTGGCTCGGTGTTTGGGACCCCGATTGCCGGAGCCATTTTTGCAGTAGAAGTATTGTCAGTCGGTAGAATTAAATATCAAGCACTACTACCGGCATTGATTGCCGCGGTTTTAGCGGACGTGGTATGCAGTGCGGTAGGGGCTCATCATACGCATTACAATATCGGCTTTGCCCAGTTCAATAGTTTATTTGAGCATCCTATATCGATTGATTTTATTTTAACTGGCAAGATATTGATTGCTGGTGTGATATTTGGCTTAGCGGGTTTGCTGTTTAGTGAATTAACATCAGGCTTGAAAGCTTTGTTTATCCGTTGGTCACGCAATCCATATTTGATCGTGTTCTGTGGCGGTTTGTTAGTCGTTGCTATCGCTAAGTTAATTGGTAACTATGACTATATTGGCATTGGTGTTTATCCTATACGCGAAGGAGGAGTGAGTATCACTTCTGCCTTTGAGGCCGGTGGCGCTGAATGGAATAGCTGGATGTTGAAGTTGATTTTGACGGCTATTACTCTAGCCGCTGGCTTTAAAGGTGGCGAAGTTACTCCCTTATTCTTTATTGGAGCCACATTAGGTAATTTCCTTGCATGGCTAATGGGGGCACCGGTTGAGCTATTCGCTGCGCTAGGTTTCTTAGCGGTGTTTGCTGCCGCCGCCAATACTCCTCTAGCTTGCATCATTATGGGGGTTGAATTGTTTGGGGCCGATCATCTTATTTACTTTGCTTTAGTCTGCTTCATTGCCTATTACGCCAGTGGTCATAGTGGTATTTATGGCTCACAACGTATTGCGGTGGCTAAACGCATTTCTCCGTATCAACCAGCCAAACTAGACCAAACCGTTGGCCAAGCGATGGCGAGTAAAAAGAACAAGCAATAACTGTTAACTATTTTACGAGTCTATCGAGATTGATAAATTCATATAATCTTGTATGCTAGTTTTCACTTGTCGGAGTGCCATATGGCTGAGACCGTTTATTCGGGATCCGTTGAACCTGATCAGGCTAATACCTGCGAAGGGAACAAGAGAAGACAATTTATGGTGCCTTATCATTAGTCCTATCTATATACACCATTAATCTGTTGATCCCCTCTTGTCGCATCTTTCCGTCAAGCATTATCCCTAATGAATAACACAGGAAAATGCTATGTCGATTCGTAAACAAGCGAGACTGGAAGCAAAACAGTTTATTGATTCACTTTCAGTTCAACCTTATCCAAATTCTAACAAGATTTATATTCAAGGCTCTCAACCAGATATTCGCGTACCAATGCGCGAAATTACTTTGGCTGACAGCTTGATTGGTGGCACTAAACAAGCACCGATCTATTCAGCAAATCAACCGATCCCTGTTTATGACACCTCAGGTGTGTATACCGATCCAAATTATACGATCAATTTAAAGCATGGCTTACCTAAGCTGCGTGATTCATGGATTGCAGAGCGTGGTGATACCAAAACGCTACCGGTGATGAGTTCAGAGTTTGCTCGTCAGCGTTTAGCCGATGAAACTCTCGATGAGCTGAGATATGGTCAGTTACCTGACATTCGACGAGCTAAAGCGGGTAGACGAGTCACTCAGTTACATTATGCCAGACAAGGCATCATTACTCCTGAGATGGAGTTTATCGCCTTACGTGAAAATATGGGCCGGCGAGAGTATCAAGATCAGCAGCTTAATCATCAGCATCCAGGTGAAAACTTTGGTGCTCATTTACCTGCTGAAATTAGCGCTGAATTTGTCCGTCAAGAGGTTGCGGCTGGACGAGCGATCATTCCTTGTAATATCAATCATCCTGAATCTGAACCTATGATTATCGGCCGTAACTTTTTAGTCAAAGTGAACGCGAATATTGGTAATTCTTCAGTGAGCTCTTCTATTGAAGAAGAGGTGGAGAAGTTGGTCTGGGCCACTCGTTGGGGGGCAGATACGGTAATGGATTTATCCACTGGACGTAACATTCATGAAACTCGGGAGTGGATTTTACGTAATAGCCCAGTACCTATAGGCACGGTTCCTATGTATCAAGCGTTAGAAAAGGTTAACGGGGTTGCTGAAAATCTGACCTGGCAGGTGATGCGCGATACCTTGTTAGAGCAGGCGGAACAAGGGGTCGATTATTTTACCATTCATGCTGGCGTGCTGTTACGTTATGTACCGATGACCGCAAAACGTGTTACGGGAATTGTTTCGCGCGGAGGCTCTATCATTGCTAAATGGTGCCTTGCTCATCACCAAGAAAATTTCTTATACACCCATTTTCGTGAGATTTGCGAGATCTGTGCCCAATATGATATTTCTTTATCACTTGGTGACGGCTTACGCCCTGGCTCGATTGCCGATGCGAATGATGAGGCGCAATTTGCCGAATTAAGAACCCTTGGTGAACTGACTAAAATTGCTTGGGAGTATGATGTTCAGGTGATGATCGAAGGGCCTGGGCATGTACCCATGCATATGATTAAAGCCAATATGGACGAGCAACTTAAGCATTGTCATGAAGCGCCTTTTTATACCTTAGGTCCTTTAACCACGGATATTGCACCGGGTTATGATCACATCACGTCAGGAATTGGTGCGGCGATGATAGGTTGGTTTGGTTGTGCCATGTTGTGCTATGTGACGCCTAAAGAGCACTTAGGATTACCGAATAAAGAAGACGTAAAAACCGGCTTAATCACCTATAAGTTGGCGGCTCATGCGGCGGATTTAGCTAAGGGCCATCCCGGTGCTCAGGTGAGGGATAATGCGTTATCCAAGGCGCGTTTTGAATTTCGTTGGCAAGATCAATTCAATCTGTCGCTTGATCCGGTAACTGCTAAAGCTTTTCATGACGAAACCTTACCGCAAGAATCTGGCAAAGTTGCTCATTTCTGTTCAATGTGTGGTCCCAAATTTTGCTCGATGAAGATCTCTCAAGAAGTGAGAGAGTATGCTAACGATGCACAGCAAGTGGCAGCGGATCAGGCTATTTCGGTCACTATGCTGGAAAGTCCTTTACAAGGCATGCAGCAAAAATCGCAAGAGTTTCGTGCCTCCGGTTCACAGTTGTATCATCCAGCGGTGACAGCGAAGGAATAAAGCGTGAAACTATTCATCCCTGCTCATTGTATTGAGTTAACGGGAGCCGTTCAGCAAGTCTTACTACTTGCTAAGCAGCAAGGTTTTGCGATCGAATCGATTGAGTTGGGCGTTAGTCCAACCCAATCGATACAGCTGCTTGGTCAGCATCGTTACTCGTTGCTGACGGATCTCTTTCCTTCTTTCTCAGGCTCAGAACCATCACGGCAAAACTTGTCAGCTATTGCCATTGGCTATCAGTCGAGTACGAGCGATAGTGATATTGATAACCTAAGCCCAGCTACCTTGCTGATTGGCGCTACCTATAAAGGTCAGCAAAGGGATATTTGGCGTCACACCGATGGTGAATTAAGGTTCCTATCGGGGGCGACGTTATCTCCAGCTCAGGCTTGGCATCATTTAGCGTGGTTGGTAGCGGCACTGTGTTTAGAGTTTCCCCTTGAAGATGCCTTATGTCTTGCTCGGGCAGCGCTGAATGTTTCACGTGAAACATGGCCAAAGGAGTATGTGTATTTCCCAACGGTGCAGTCTTGCTTGAGCGAGGTAACTGAACAAACGGTAGCGTTCAGTTTTCCTTCACTGGCTAAACAGAGTTTAGGTCTTTATTCGGTGGTGGATAATATCGCTTGGGTAGAAACCTTGCTTAAGCTCGGCATAAATACACTTCAGCTACGGATAAAAAATCCTCAGCAAACGGATTTAGAACAGCAAATTGTTCGTGCGATTGAATTGGGCCGTCAATATCAAGCTCAAGTCTTTATTAATGATTATTGGCGATTAGCACTTAAACACGGTGCATTTGGCGTTCACTTAGGCCAAGAAGATCTACAAACAGCCGATCTTCATGCTTTAGCTAAGGCTAACATTCATCTAGGGCTATCAACCCATGGTTACTTTGAATTACTCACCGCGTTAAAAATTAGGCCAAGTTATATCGCATTAGGGCATATCTTTCCTACCACAACCAAGCAAATGCCTTCACGTCCTCAGGGGTTGGTACGTTTGGCGCTATACCAGCAGTTAGTAGATAGTGGTAGCCACTATTTATCTTCAGCACCCGCTAGCGATCACAAGCTATCGATGGAGCAAGCGATAGCCTTCAGGGGAGTGTTACCAACGGTCGCGATCGGTGGCATTGATGTAACCAATATTCGATCAGTGGTCGAATGTGGCGTTGCCAGTGCTGCCGTCGTTCGTGCCATTACTGAGGCCGATGATGTACACGCCGCAGTTAAGCATCTCCAAGCTGAACTAGCCAGTAAGCCGCAGGAGCAAAAGCTATCAACTCAGGAGGTGGCCGATGTTAACGGATAAGCAATTTTTACGTTATCAACGTCAGATTTGTTTGCCTGATATTGCTGAGCAAGGGCAAGCCACCTTGCTCGCGAGCAAGGTGTTGATTATCGGTTGTGGCGGTTTAGGCAATGCGGTTGGCCAATATCTTGCTGCTGCTGGGGTTGGCCAACTGATCCTTGCCGATGATGATACGGTGGAAGTTTCTAACTTATCTCGACAAATTGCTTTTCACACTGAACAAGTAGGAATGTCGAAAGTCTCTGCTTTACAGCAATCTCTACAGCGCTTAAACCCTGAAGTACGCATCCGTTGCGTCAATCGGCGGATGGATGAGGCGCTATTAAATTTAGAAGTACCGATGGCAGATATTGTTGTCGACTGTAGTGATAATAGTGTCACGCGCTTTGCGATAAACCAAGTTTGTTGCCAGCATGGTGCTGTACTGATTTCTGGTTCAGCGATTGGTTGGCAAGGTCAATGTATCGCGTTTGATTTTCGCCAGCCACATACCGCTTGCTATCGTTGTTTAGTGGCCGAACATCTTTCAGCGCGCAATTGTCGTGACAGTGGGGTCGTTGGACCGGTCGTCGGCATGATAGGTAATCTACAGGCCTTAATGAGCTTACAAATCTTGCTCGATATTGGCCCGGTTCAATTTCAACAGCTGCACTATTTTGATGGACACAAGTTAAGTTGGCAGCAATGGCGACTAGCGGCTGATCCTCACTGTCCGGTGTGTAATTCAGCATCTTCAACTGCAACGTCATCTTGTCCTGATCATTTTCACCAAGCGGAGATTGCCCAATGACTATCAATGTCACCATCAATCAACAGGTGCAGCAATTAGCACATCCGATCACCATTGCTGAATTACAACAGCAATTACAGTTACCCACCGTGGGCAGTGTATTTGCACTGAACGATGGCATTATTCCCCAAGGTTTATGGGAGCAAACCAGAGTTAACGACGGTGACACGATTGCCGTATTTCAAGTCATCGCAGGAGGTTAATGATGTTAACTATTGCAGGAACTCAGTTTCAATCACGATTATTAACTGGCACTGGCAAATTTGCCAATCGTCAGACCATGGCAGCAGCGATAGCCGCCAGCCAATCGCAACTGGTGACGATGGCTTTAAAGCGAGTCGATTTACAGCATCGAGAAGATGACATTCTTGCACCTTTGATCGCAGCTGGTGTTCAGCTATTGCCCAATACGTCGGGAGCGAAAACCGCCCGTGAAGCGATTTATGCTGCCCATCTTGCTCGAGAGGCGCTGCAAACCCATTGGCTTAAATTAGAAATCCACCCAGACCCGAAATACTTAATGCCTGATCCGATCGAAACTTTACTGGCCGCTGAACAGTTAGTGAAAGAGGGATTTACTGTTTTGCCTTATTGCCACGCCGACCCTGTGCTATGCAAACGCCTAGAAGAGGTGGGGTGCGCGGCGGTTATGCCATTGGGAGCACCGATTGGAAGTAACCAGGGGTTAAGAACACAAGACTTTTTACGGATCATCATTGAACAAGCCAAGGTGCCGGTGATTATTGATGCCGGCATTGGTGCGCCTTCTGATGCGATGTTAGCGATGGAAATGGGCGCCGATGCGGTATTAGTCAATACAGCGATTGCTACTGCCGCGGATCCCGTTTTAATGGGGCAGGCTTTTAAGCAAGCGGTCGAAACCGGACGCTTAGCTTATCAAGCTGGCTTAGCCGCTCGTGGTCAACAAGCGGTGGCATCAAGTCCGTTGACCGCTTTTTTGGATTGATATTATGAGCTTTCTAAATCGCTTTGTTGAGCTTAATTGGGATGATATTAAGCTGTCTATATACAGCAAAACAACTACAGAGGTTGAGCGAGCATTAGCCAAGCCAGTTAGAACATTAACGGATTTTCAGGCCTTGCTGTCACCTGCTGCTGAGCCATATCTTGAGCAGATGGCGCAGCTGTCCTATGCCGCTACTCGACAACGTTTCGGACACACCATGGGCTTGTACGTGCCGCTGTATTTATCGAACTTGTGCGCCAATAGTTGCAGCTATTGCGGCTTTTCGATGGAAAATCGCATTAAGCGGAAAACCCTCGATGCTGAGGAAATAGAGCGAGAAATTGCGGCGATTAAAAACATGCACTTCGATAGTGTGTTATTGGTGACGGGTGAGCATGAAACTAAAGTCGGCATGAATTATTTTCGGCAAATGTTACCGTTAATTAAGGCCGCTTTTCACCATGTTGCGATGGAAGTGCAGCCGTTAGCACAGGAAGAATATGCAGAATTAAAAAGCTTAGGTTTAGATGCGGTGATGGTTTATCAGGAGACTTATCATCCATCTACTTATGCTCAACACCATTTGCGCGGCAACAAGACCGATTTTAATTACAGGTTAGCGACTCCCGATCGCCTTGCTAAAGCAGGGATTGATAAAATTGGTTTAGGCGCTCTAATTGGATTAGACGATTGGCGCACAGAAAGTTTTTACGTTGCAGCCCATGTTGATTATTTAGAGAAAACCTATTGGCAAAGTCGTTATTCTATTTCATTTCCACGTTTACGTCCTTGTGCGGGAGGAGTACCACCCAAGTCACTGATGACAGATAAACAGCTGGTGCAACTTATTTGTGCTTTTCGCTTGTTCAATTCACAGTTAGAGCTTTCTCTGTCTACTCGCGAGTCGGCGCAATTTCGTGATAACGCTATGCGCCTCGGTATTACCAGTATGTCGGCAGCCTCTAAAACCCAGCCGGGCGGCTATGCCGATAACCAACCAGAACTGGAGCAATTTTCGATTAGTGATCAGCGAAGCGCAGCACAAGGGTTAGCTGCAGTATGGCAAGATTGGCACTCGGTGTATTCTGGAGGGTATGTTTCACGTGAAACATAAGCCCGCAAGAGTTTGTCATCACTTTGACGAAGACTGTGACACTTGGGTGGAATTGTGGAATTAATGTGTCATTTGAGCCAAAACACTGCTGAAGTGATGCTTGTTAAGCACGGTCTATAAAGTAAAGCACCAAGACAAAGAATAATGGTCTTGGTGCTTTTTTATTAACTATACCCTTCCTTCTTGAAGCTGCAGGGGTGTTGGCTACGTTCGTTCGCCCCAATCACATAGTCTATCTAGGCTCATGGGGATTATGAGAGCCATCCGTGGCTCTCACCACAGGCCAGCCTACGGCTGTTCAAATTTGTTCCAGACAAATTTGTCACTCTCTTGCCACCTACCTGCAACTCCAAGTGGTTTGGGTATATTTTTGTTAACTATGGATAAATAGGCTATTCACTAACAGCGATGAATCACAAAGAGGTTAAGCAGCTTGATGATATTTACCCAATAACGCATGATAAAAGTCATCGTCATTTAGCGTACCCACCAGTTGCTGTTTATCGATTAGTAGGATAGGCAAGCCGGTTTTGTAACGGATCTCTATCGCATCGCGCATACTGATTTCAGGACTGGCCATCACTAAAGTGGTTGAGTTTAGATCCGTGGTTGGCATTCCCGATTGCCACGTCATCAGCTGAAATGATTGTGGCGCATGATTAGCATCGGTTAATTGCCAATTTTGTTCCTTATGTTCTAACCATAAATCGCGTTGTGAACAAACTTGCCAGCGTTGTTGATCTTGACTGAAGGATGATGTGTCTTTCATTAACGAACGACCTTTCAGTACATTCAATGGATTGGTATGAGCGACGAAATCTTTGACGTATTGATTGGTTGGCGTTAATACAATCTCTTCAGGTGTGCCATGCTGGATCAGTTCTCCTGATTCCATAATCGCGATATGGGTACCGATTTTTAACGCTTCATCGAGATCGTGGCTGACAAAGACAATGGTTTTATTGAGTTTCTTCTGCAAGCTTAATAGCTCATCTTGTAGCTGACTACGAATTAAAGGATCAAGAGCGGAGAAAGGCTCATCCATTAATAAAATGTCGCTGTCCATGGCAAAGGCTCGTGCTAACCCAACCCTTTGCTGCATTCCGCCTGATAGCTCATGTGGGTACTTGTCTTCCCACTCTTGTAGATCAACCATTTGTAGCTTTTCTCTGGCTTGCTGGCGACGCTGTTTTTTACTAACCCCCCGCATCTCTAAGCCAAAAGCGACGTTATCCAGCACGGTTAACCATGGCATTAAAGCAAACTTTTGAAACACCATCGAGACTTTATGCATTCTCAGTTGACGGAGTGTGGTTTGATTACAATCGGCCAGATTAATGGACTCTTGACCATCTTGCACCAGTAGTGAGCCACGAGAGACAGAATTTAAACCATTGATAGCACGCAGTAAGCTTGATTTACCGGATCCAGACAGCCCCATAAGCACGCAAATTTCACCTTGTTCCACATCAAGGCTAACGTTATTCACGCCAACTACAGTGCCGGTTGCAGCATTAATTTCTTGGCGTGACTTGCCTTGATCGAGTAAGTCCAATGCAGGTTGAGGATTGTCGCCAAAGACGACATCAAGGTTACGTATCGTGATTGCATTCATTAACTGTTTTCCTTACGTTGCGGCGTCTTACATAAACGGTCAAGAATGATGGCGACTAATACGATAGCGATACCGGCTTCAAAGCCTTGGGAAATATTTACCGTATTGAGAGCGCGGATGACGGGTTTGCCGAGACCATCAGCACCGACTAAGGCCGCGATAACCACCATCGATAGTGACAACATTATGCATTGGGTGATACCTGCCATAATGTTAGGCAGGGCGGCGGGCAGCTCGACTTTAAATAGCAATTTCATTTTGCTAGCGCCAAAAGCTTTGCCCGCCTCAAGCAGCTCTTCGGGAACTCGGGTTATTCCTAAATAGGTCAGACGAATCGGGGCGGCAATGGCAAAAATAATGGTTGAGATCAGTCCTGGCACAATACCAAGGCCGAATAAAACTAGGGTCGGGATCAGGTAGACAAACGTTGGAACGGTTTGCATTAAATCGAGAATCGGCCTTAATAGGGTATATAGCCAGGCGCGATGGGCGGCCATAATTCCAATCGGCACGCCAATTAATACGGAAATCGTTGTTGCGGCAAACACCAAAACAAAGGTTTCCAGCATTTCTTGCCAGTAGCCAAGGTTAAGAATGAGTAGTAATGAAGCAATGATAAAAATGACCAGAGAGAAGCTGCGATGTAGCCACCAAGCCAAAGCGGCGGTGATTAAAATGGGAGCGGCGGGTGGCATGGCTTTAAATAGATCAATTAACAATAAAATACTACTTTCTAATACAAAAGCGATCACATCAAAAAATCGTTCTCCATGAATAGTCAGCCAGTCAACAAACGACTCCATCCATTGTCCGAGAGGAATTTTGTGTTCAGTAATCATAAGCGTAGTTCCTTATTCACTTGGCGATAGCCGGTGAAGCTACCGCCAAGTGAGGGGTAAAAATTAGCGAGATAAATATAGATTTACAGCAGCAAGAGCTGGTTGGCCGTCAATGGTGGTCACATTGTCGAGCCAGCGGCTTAGCGTCTCAGGGTTCGCTTGTAGCCATTGCTGAGCTGCTTGTTCAGGAGACTGATTTTGGTTGAGGATGGCATCCATTAACTCATTCTCACTTTCTAAGCTAAAAACGAGGTTAGTTAAGAAATTGCCCACGTTTTCACATTCGTTAAGGTAGTTTTGACGCACGTTAGTGTGAACACTTGCTCCGCCGTAATTGGGGCCAAAGTAATCATCACCACCACTTAAATAAACCATATCAACCATGGTATTCATTGGGTGTGGTTCCCAGCCTAGAAAAGCCACCCATTGTTGACGACGTACAGAACGTTGAACCTGTGAGAGCATGCCCGCTTCACTCGATTCAACAATCGAAAATTCACCGAGTCCATAGGCGTCATCTGCAATCATAGATAGCAAAGTGCGGTTACCATCATTTCCGGGCTCTAAGCCAAGAATGCGGTTACGAAACTTATCACTGTGCTTAGCGAGATCAGCGAAAGAGGTAATCCCCGCATCATAAACATATTGAGGAACGGCTAGGGTATACTTTGCTCCTTCAAGGTTGGCACGGACGGTTTCGACTGTACCCGCTTGACGATAACGAGCGATATCCGCTTCCATGGTTGGCATCCAATTGCCAAGGAATACGTCAATATCCCCATTAGCCATTGAAGAGTAGGTGACTGGCACGGATAATAATTGCGTGCGAGTTTGATAGCCGAGTCCTTGTAGAATTTCGCTGGCTACAGCGGTGGTGGCGGTAATATCTGTCCAGCCTACATCGGCAAAGCGAACCGTTTGACATTGGTTAGCATAAGCATTGAATGATAATGCAGCGACGGAGAGATAGGTGGTCATTTTAAGCATAATGTTTCCTTGTCATTGAACTCTTTTCCTGAGAAGTTGAGCGTTCCATAGGTCGAATGGCTGCCCGTGAACGCTGCTTGCTCTGCCAACTGTCTGCAATCCACACTGGAGCGGGTTCGGCAGGTAACAGCGCTTTATTGAGGATCATATCGGCTGCACGTTCTGCAACCATGATTGTTGGAGCATTTAGATTACCGTTCGGTATGGTGGGGAAGATGGAGGAATCCACAATTCGTAACCCTTGAATACCAAATACTCGGCATTGGTTATCCACGACGGCCATGGCATCATCAGCTGAGCCCATTTTGCAGCTACAAGACGGGTGATAGGCACTCTCAACATTTTGTTTAACCCAATTATCAATCGCTTCATCGCTACTAATGGATAAGCCGGGTTGAATTTCTTCACCGCGATAGTCATCTAATGCGGGCTGCGCGAGTAACTCTCGGGTTAAGCGAATGCAGTCTCGCCAATCTTGAATATCTTGTTGGTGTGATAAATAACGGAATAAAATTGCGGGCTTTTGCTTTGGATCGCTGGAGCGAATCCAAACCCGGCCGCGACTGTGTGGTTTATTGGGACCGACATGCACTTGAAAGCCATGACCATCAAACGCGGTTTGGCCATCGTAACGCATGGCAGCTGGTAGAAAGTGGTATTGAATATTTGGCCATTTGAGTCCAGCCCGTGAGCGAATAAAGCCACAAGATTCAAAGTGGTTAGTTGCACCTAGGCCTTGTTTGGTCAAGATCCATTGGGTGCCGATCATCCCTTTGCTGATTAAACCGAGCTTGCTGTTTAATGTGATCGGTTGTTGGCAGCGATACTGAAAATAAACTTCTAAGTGATCTTGCAGGTTTTCACCGACGCCGGGCAGTTCATGTTGCACCTCAATGCCAGCGCTTTCTAATACATCGCGTGGACCAATACCCGATAATTGCAGTAATTGTACGGAACCAATTGAACCTGCGCTGGAAATGACTTCTTGATTAGCAAACACCACCTGGGTTTGGCCGCCTTTTTCAAACTCGACGCCAATCGCTCGTTTATCTTTGAGCAGTACTTTACGCGTCAGTACGCCTTTAAGTAGGGTTAGGTTAGGTCGAGCTAAAGCTCGTTTTAAATAGGCATTGGCGGTTGAAGCGCGAACCCCGTTATTAACCGTCATGTGCATTGGCCCAAAACCTTCTTGTTGATAACCATTGTAATCGTCGGTTTTTGGGTAGCCTGCTTGTTCACCGGCTTCAATAAAAGCTTGGTAAAGGGGATTTAGCGTCATGTCATTACCGTTGCAGGTGGCGACTGGGCCGTCACCGCCTCGATAGGTATCGGCTCCTTGACTCCATGATTCAGCACGCTTGAAGTAGGGTAAACATGAGGCGTAATCCCAGCCTTGTGCACCGTGCTGTTGCCATTCATCAAAGTCGCAAGCATGGCCTCTGACATAAACCATGCCGTTGATGGAAGAGCTGCCGCCTAAGACCTTGCCACGTGGACAATGCAGTTGTCGACCATCGAGTCCGGGTTCGGCGAGAGATTCAAATTGCCAAGCGTATTTGGCGCTATTCATCGGATAAGACAGGGCGGTTGGCATTTGAATAAAAATGCTTTTATCGCTGCCGCCGGCTTCAAGTAATAACACCGAGTTATCTGGCTGTTCACTTAATCTATCGGCTAACACACAGCCAGCCGAGCCGGCACCGATAATAATATAGTCATAATGCTGTTTCATGATCACTCCTTAAGCATAAGGGCCGACGAAGTCATCGAGTTCGATTAATACGCTTTTGGTTTGGGTATAGTGAGTTAAAGTTTCGATACCATTTTCTCTTCCCACTCCCGATAGTTTGTAACCACCGACAGGCATTTGCGCTGGGGAATCTCCCCACGTATTGATCCAGCAAATACCCGCTTGTAGCTGGTGGATAACACGATGAGCGCGTGCTAGGTTTTGCGTAAACACCCCTGCGGCTAAGCCATAGTCTGTGTTGTTGGCACGTTGAATGACCTCTTGTTCATCCGTAAAACTCAGCACTGCCATGACTGGGCCAAAGATCTCTTGTTGGACAAAGGCCATTTCATCGTCACAATCGACAAACACTGTGGGAGCAACAAAGTAACCCTTAGCGCATGAACCTTCCGTGACCGCTTTTCCACCGGTGAGCAGGGTGGCTCCACTTTGTTTGGCGCTATTGATGGCTGAGAGCACTTTATCGAAATGTGATTGAGAAATGAGCGAGCCTACTTGGGTAGTTGGGTCCATCGGATCGCCGACAACCAGAGCTTCTGTGCGCGCTTTGAGTTGCTCAATAAACGCTGGATAAATGGATTGATGCACAAACACTCGCGTGCCGTGAGTACACACTTCGCCTTGAGTATAGAAGTTAGCGGTCATCGCCGCCGATACGGCCTGATCTAGCTTAGCATCATCAAAAATGATCAAGGGGGATTTACCACCTAGCTCCATGGTCACTGATTTTAATGTTTTCGCGCTATCGGCCATCACCGCTTTACCGGTTCCACTTTCCCCAGTGAAAGAGACTTTAGCTATCTCAGGGTGAGCGGTGAGCATTTGTCCCACTCGCGCATCCCCTTGCACTACGTTAAACACACCATCAGGTAAACCGGCTTGTGTAAAAATTTCCGCCAGTTTGAGTGCGCTGAGCGGCGTTTCTTCCGATGGCTTAAAAATCATCGTATTACCCGCTGCTAGAGCAGGCGCGGATTTCCACATCGCAATTTGGATAGGATAGTTCCAAGCACCAATTCCAGCACAAATGCCTAGAGGCTCTTTACGGGTGTAAAAAAACTGACTGTTTGAGAGTGGTTGCTGTTCACCCTGCAGAGTGGGCGCGAGACCGGCAAAGTATTCGATCACATCGGCGCCTGTGGTGATGTCAACGGCAAGCGCTTCTTGGATCGGTTTACCGGTATCTTGGACTTCGAGTTTGGCTAGCTCATCGTTACGTTCACGGAGGATGGCGACAGCCTTTAACAAGATTCGGCTACGTTCGGTCGCGGTCATGGCTGACCAAATCGCAAATCCCCGTTGAGCGGAGTCAATCGCGGCTTGCACGTCGCTGGCGCTAGCGTGACCTAACACGGCCAGTGGCTCTCCGGTTGCGGGGTTGTAGCTGGTAAAAGTTTCTCCCGATGACGCGTAGCGCGGTGCGCCATCGATATAAAGCGAAGCGATTTCCATATGATAAAGACCTATTGAGTAAGTGTTGCGTGTTGAGCGAGTTGTTGCTGTAAGTAATCGTTAATTAAGTGCTGGGCTTGGTCGGCATTAATCCCGTTGGGATTAAGCGCACCACGTAGCCAGAAGCCATCGATAAGAGCGGCAATACCTTGCGCGACTCGTTGAGCATGAGCTTTTGGGAGTAATGCTTTGAGCTCAATGTGCAAATGAGAGATCAGACGTTTTTCATTCACCCGTTGTAAACGGTTGAGTTGTGGGTCATGCATTGAATATGACCAGAAAGCTAACCAAGTTTTGACGACGTGGCTTTGGGTTTGAAAGCCGGCGAAGTTGGCTTGCACTATGGCATTAATTCGCGCTTGATGAGCGTCCTTTTTAAGTTTGCTTAATGCATTCATCACAGTGAGTGAGTGCTCACGAAGGATCACGCGCATGGTTTCTTCTAATAAACCGTGCTTACCACCAAAATAATGATTAATGATCCCGCTTGATACCCCAGCTTCGCGGCTGATCAAGGCGATGCTAGCGGCGTGTAATCCAACTTGTTCAATCACCGTCATGGTGGCCTGTACGAGTTGTGGTTTTCGTATATCAGGCATTCCAATCTTAGGCATTAACACTCCCTGTTATCTTTAATTGAACGATTAGTTAACAATAACTCTACTTAAATAATCGTTAGATCTCAAACTATTATTTTTGTTTTACATGGCGAGCTAGTAATGGTTGTTTTTATTTTTTATTTTAAATCAATAGGTTATTTTCTCTGATTGCTTGTTGGATTTTTATTAATAATTAGAGGTGATTTAGTCTGTTGAGGTATTTATACCCGTTCTACTTGAAGCGGCAATGCTACGTTGTTTGACGACAGATAAGAGAGCTGTTGGGTATAAAAAATCCCTTAACCAAGAGGTTAAGGGATGCAAATGAAAGATGAGTTGGAGAATAGAACACTAAGCAAATTGGTGTAATCCGAGTGGTTGGTTTCAGCGTTCAGACTGGTTTACACTCGGATTTATCCGCTTATAGAGTGATTGGCTGAGTGGCTTTTTCTAACCAGAGTTTTACTTCGCCCTCGACCAATGGGCTAATGTCGCGCCACACCTTCTGATGGTAGTCATTAAGCCAAGCAATTTCATGCGCGGCTAATAAACTAAAATCAATCACCCGGGTATCGATTGGGCAACGAGTCAGCGCTTCAAAGCCGAGCATGTTTTTATCTCCTTGGGTTGGGATCTCAACCACTAATTCAAGGTTTTCAATCCGAATGCCAAACTCGTCAGCTCGGTAATACCCTGGCTCGTTAGACAATACCATGCCGGGGCGTAAAGCGACGGGGTTGTGCACTTTACTGATCCGTTGTGGCCCTTCGTGAACACTTAAAAAGTGTCCGACACCATGGCCTGTACCGTGATCGTAATCGTAGCCTTCTGCCCATAAATATTGGCGTGCAAGCGCATCCAGTTGATGGCCACAAGTGCCTGCTGGGAAGCGAGCTTGAGCTAAGGCGATATGCCCCTTAAGTACTAAAGTAAATTGGTGTTTCATCTCTGCGCTTGGCTGACCAATCGCAATGGTACGCGTGATATCGGTAGTACCGTCGAGATATTGACCGCCTGAATCGACTAAATACAAACTATTTAAACTCAGTTCACCGGTCTGTGGCTGATTGAGATGATTATAGTGACACATTGCTGCGTTGCTGCCAGCGGCGGAAATCGTATCAAAGCTAAGATCAGCCAATGTCGGGTCTTGCGCGCGGAAAGCATAAAGCTGCTCGGCTAACTGAGCTTCATTATAAAGGCGACCAGAGGCAACCTCATTATCTAGCCAAGCAAGAAACTTACTCATCGCCACACCATCACGGATATGGCAGGCTTTCATTCCTGCCACTTCCGTCGGGTTTTTGGCCGCTTTTAGTAATAAGCATGGATCGCTATCTTGGATTAACTCTGCGCCAGCATTTTGTAGTACTAAGGTAAACCAAGCATTGCTGGTCGCTGGGTCGAGCATCACTCGGCGGCCAGTAAGCTGTTCCAACTGAGCTTGTAATTGCTCCGGGTGATAAACACGTACTCCCGCGCCCACATGCTGCTCAAAACCGGTTGCTAAGCGTGCTGGATCGAAGAAAAAATCAACGCTTGCATCAGCATGAATGATCGCGTGTGAGAGTAAAACTGGCAGGCGAGCGACATCGAGTCCACGAATATTTAATAGCCAGCAAATAGAATCCAGTTCAGTGAGAATCGCGCAGTCGGCTTTTTTAGTTTGCAATAACTTGGCAATGGTTGCACGTTTAGTGTGGCAATCGACGCCCACTTGTTCAACAGGCATCAGGCGCATCGCCGAGGTCACGGGTGCTGGACGGTCTTGCCATAATAGGTCAATCGGGTTTTCAGTGATGGCCACCAGTGAGTATTCACCAGTGAATAGCTGTTGAGCACTGGTTAACCAGCTAGCTCGGTGCATTCTTGGGTCATAACCGATTTTACTGCCTTTAGGGAGCTGTTCGGTGATCCATTGTAGATAAGGCTCTTCAATTAAATGACGATACTGGAAAATGTCGCTAGGTACTTGCTTCGGCACCTGCACCGTGTAGCGACCATCAGCAAAGATAGCGGCGTTATCGCTGGTGATCACGGCAGCACCGGCCGAGCCAGTAAAGCCAGTAACCCACTCTAAGCGTTCGTTTTGAATCGGTACGTATTCCCCGAGATACTCATCTTCATGAGGAACAATTAGGGCATCTAAGCCTTGTTGAATCAGCCAATGGCGCAGTTCAGTAATACGTTGAGCAATGGGGTGTGACATGAGGTAATCCTTGTTAACGGTCCTTGATAAAGGCTCATGGCGAGAGAAAGCCAGAGATAATATAAGCTACCTCTTTTGCTATAGGCGTGCAAATCTGTCTGATTTGGCTCAGTAGATAAGCCTTAGTTGATACTTTTACTGAGCTTGTCTTAATTTTCTATTCAACGCCATAACCGTGTTGACGAAGATGCGTAGTTTTACTGTCGATGATTTGTCGTAACCAACTGAGCGCAGGGTCATCTTCTCGATCACGGTGCCAAAATAGCGTGTAGGCCATTGGTGGAAATTCCAATGGGATAGGTAAAACCACCAGATTCATCTGCCGAGCAATCATGTAAGTAAAGTGCCGTGGTGCGGTAAACACAAAGTCGGTATAGGTACATAAGCTGGCAGCACTATTAAAATCAGGCACAGTGATAGCAATATCTCGTTCTAAGCCGATATCAGCGAGTCGATAGTCGAGTAACCAACGATCGTTGCCATCACAGCGCACTTGAACATGACGTAGGGAGAGGTAGCTTTCTAAATTCCATGAGCGTTGCAATACGGGATGATCTTGGCGGACGGCACACATCTGGGTATCGCGAAAAACTTCTTGTTCACAAATGTCTTTCGGAGGCAGCATGGTTAGCCTTGCATCATTAATATCAATGTCTTTACCAGTGATCCCTAAATCTAATTCGCCGAGTTGTAATTTCTTGAAGGTTTGATCGCTCCAAGCATGAGTACTGATATTCAGTTTCGGCCCTTGACTAAAAATAGCCGGTAAGAAGTGTGGCAGAATCAGCGAATACACACTTTCCACAGCGGCAATGTGAAAGCGATATTCACTCGATTGGGGAGAAAAGACTTCCGGCTGATTAATTAACTCTAATTGGTTGACCAAAATATCCAGTTTGGGCTTGAGAAATAGCGCTTTGGGCGTGGGTTTTAAACCATGTGAACTGCGAATAAATAATGGGTCGGTAAATTGAATGCGTAATTTAGCCAATGATTTACTGACCGCCGACTGGCTAAGACAGAGTCTATTTGCGGTGCGGGTGACGCTGAGCTCCTCGATCAATACCTTTAAGCAGACCAATAAATTGAGGTCGAGACGCGCTAAGCTTTCAATCTTCATGTGTTTTTCCATTTGGGAATAATGGTGATGAGTATACGCCATTTCTATTCATATCTGTTTCTCGCTATGATACGTACCTCTCAATTTATACCCTTATTGATGTGGAATCATTCCGTGAACGTAACTGCTTTACCGACGCCAAGTCGCCTGCAAATGGTGCTACTGACACTGTTAGTGCTGTTTAGCCCTCTGGCGATTGATATTTATTTACCTGCTTTACCGAAAATTGCCCAAACGTTTCACGTGGAACATGCATTAGCACAAGATACGATCACTTGGTTTTTATTTGCGATGGGTGTTGGACAGCTGTTCGCTGGACCACTCGCAGATAAATATGGACGTCGAACTGTTGCATTAGTTGGAATCAGTATTTATGCCTTGAGTGCTTTATTGGCGTGGAGTGCACAAAGTATTGAATGGATGCTGATTGCTCGGTTGTTACAAGGCTTAGGTGCGTGCGCGACATCGGTAGCAGCCTTTGCAACAGTTCGCGATCTTTTTGGCCCAGAACGCAGTGGCAAAATGATCAGCTATTTAAATGGTGCGATCTGTTTTATCCCGGCACTGGCGCCTATTTTGGGCAGTTGGTTAACCCAGCAATTCGGCTGGCGCGCTAATTTTAGTTTTATGGCCGGTTTTGCGATGACGATTGGGTTGCTGATCCTGTTTAGTATGAAAGAAACCAACCCAACGACTGAGAAGCAAGCTTACTTTGCTTGGTCTCGTTATTGGTCAGTATTAAAAACCCCTTCGTTTTTGTTTCATGCATCGTTATGTATGCTCGCGATGGCAGTGATCCTTGCCTATGTTGTTTCTGCGCCTTTAATACTGATGGGCCGCTTAGGGCTGAGTATGAACCAGTTTACTTTTTGGTTTGGAATTAACGCATTAGTGAATATCGTCGCTTGTTTGTCGGCTCCGAAAATGATGGACCGCGTTGGTACGCATCGCACGTTGGTGTTGGGCATTATCGCGCTGCTGGTGGGGGGAAGCGTGATGGTGATGTTAGCTGAGGTTACCACCGCGTTAGCATTTATGTTGCCAATCTTTATTTCATCCATAGGCTTTGCATGGATTCTCGGTGCAGCAGCGGGCAAAGCGTTAGCTCCGTTTGGTGACCGAGCGGGTACCGCAGCCGCTTTATTAGGATTATTCCAAATGAGTGGTTCAGGTTTACTGGTTGGTACACTACAACGTTTAAGTTTTGAACCACAAATTTTGATAGCTTTGCATATGTGGTTGGTGGCTCCGGCACTGATTATTTTGTTTTCAAAAGTGGGTCGTCGTTGGCATCAATGGGCGCTCAATTCTTAACAGTTATCGGGTACGCCAAAACATAGGCGTTCAGAACACGCCATATTTGGCCTGAAAATAGACGGGTTAGCTATTTTCTAAAGGGTGGAAGATGTGTATATTGTTCACTCTTACTTTTGAACGATATTTTTGGAATACGATACGATGTCAATGACCACTTATGAAATGGCTCGCATTTGGGAACAGCTGGATGAATCACCGGAAAAAGTGATGTTTGGCAAGTTACTTAATGAACTGGGTAACCAAAGTAGTGAACGTATTCGTAGTGCTGCTAAGCAAGTACCGGTTCCTGTATTGCGTGACTTGGTTTATCAATTTGAACAAGTCATCGAAGCTCGCAAAGGGGAGCAAGTAGAATTACTGGCCAAGCAACTTTCTGAGCAAGGTATTTCTGCGCAAGATCTGTTGAACTACCTCAATAAATAAACACTAGCACCGCTTATCATCAATCACCCCAATCGTTCTGGTTGGGGTGATTGCGTTTTAAGGATTGACGTTGCGGTTAATCGGGTTTTGCAACGAGATTAATGTCTCGGTCGATTGTACTTCATCAATTGCTTGTAGCTTATCAATCAACACATACTGTAGCTCTTCAATCGATTTACACATTAATTTGACAAAAATATTGTAAGCGCCTGTCGTGTAGTAAGCTTCAACCACTTCTTCTAACGCATTCAACTTAGCCAGTGCAGAGTGATAATCACGAGCAGCGTTAAGATTAATGCCAATAAAACAACACACGTCGTAACCGAGTTTTTTGGTATTGACTACCACTTCAGTGCCTTGGATCACCTCGGCCGCTTTCATTTTCTCAATTCGCACATGAATCGTGGCGGGACTGACCGAAAATTGTTTGGCCATCTCGGCGTAAGGGGTACGTGCATCATCCATTAAAATTTTTAAAATGGCGCGATCTAAATCATCTAATTTTGTTGAGGCGGTTTGCATATCCGTTCCTAAATTCAGCGTCAGGCGATGGGCCATCTGCCGTTGATAGACCTTTTGAGTTGAAGCGGTAGCGCTATGATTATCCGACTTATTGTATGAGCTAAATAGGTTGGTCTACAGCATCAGCTCTGTTGGATATAGCATTATTTACCGTCGCTGCCAACCGTGGTTTTACTCTACGCCTTAAGCTGATTGAGCGGACTTGTGAAAATATCGCGGTTCCATTGAAAATTCGCTACACTGAGCGCTGTTTTTTCTCTCTGGAGTGACCCTTTGCAGCTACAACTGATATGTGAAGCCCCACAACGCTCGGCAGAGCTTGAGCAACTGGCGCAGCACTGGCAACTGACCCATAGTAACGAAAGTGTCTTTGCTTTAGTGTTAACTGAGCAGCGTTTAGAGCTACGTAAAACGGATGAGCCAAAGCTGGGGGCGATCTACGTCGATTGGGTAACTGGCGCTGTCGCTCATCGACGCAAGTTTGGTGGCGGTAAAGGGCAGTCGATAGCCAAAGCGGTTGGCTTAAATAAAGGTATACTCCCGACGGTATTAGATGCGACGGCTGGCTTAGGTCGAGATGCGTTCGTTCTCGCTTCATTAGGTTGTCGAGTACAAATGGTTGAGCGTCATCCTGTGGTGGCGGCTTTGCTTGACGATGGGTTAGCTCGCGCTAAACAAGACCAAGAAATTGGTCCGTGGGTCAGTCAGCGGGTAACGATGCTCCATGCATCAAGTCATGCCGCTTTGCAGCATTTAACTCTCGACAGTCAGTTTGAGCAACCGGATGTGGTGTATCTCGATCCTATGTATCCACATCCAGAACATAAGAAAAAAACCGCACTCGTTAAAAAAGAAATGCGAGTTTTTCAATCTCTGGTTGGCGCAGATAATGATGCTGATGACCTACTGGCTCCCGCATTACAGTTGGCGACTAAGCGGGTAGTGGTCAAACGGCCGGATTACGCTCCTTGGTTAGCGGAGCAAAAGCCAAGCATGACGATTGAGACCAAAAAAAATCGCTTTGATGTTTATGTACTTGCCGCCATGCAAGCAAATAATCGGTAGATTGGAGAAAAAATCGCCTTGCCTTTGTGAATGGTTCACGGTATATCTAACTGCGAATTATTAGCATTATTAGTCGGAGTTGTGTTTCTTATGGTCAAGCGCTTATGTAAATTAAATCGTCATGATATACGTGCTTCACTGGGAGACATTCATCGTTTAGTGGCGCAAACCAATTACGTTTGTGGTTCGTGTGCTCGCAGTTCTGCTGAAAAAGGGGCGCTGTGCAAGCCACAGCCATTACTTAAAGCGGTTAAGCAGAGTCAAACTGTAGCTGCCTCTTTATCGGTATCCAGTCAGGTTGAGAATGCGGTTTTAACACCGAATAAGAAAACGCTGAAAAAGCAGAAGAAGTATCAGAAAAAAATAGCCAAGGTATTAAAAAAGCAGCGTAAATTACTGAAAAAACAACATGCAATAAACGCAAAATTTGCTCAGTTATCCGTTCATCCTGCTAATCCATCGCTTCATCTGGCTCAAGTTCATTAAACCTTCTATCTGGCATATTTCCCGCCGTATTGATTAGCGCAGACGGACTGGTTCGCTCTGCGCATTTTGCTGTTTATTTGCTGAGAGTGGTCGCATATTGTGTCGCAACACGACGTTTCACCCAAGTTTCGTTTACCCATAATGACAGCAAAATAATCGTACCGCCCACCGATAAGCGCAACAGATCCGCCTCTCGGTTCCAAATCACGATATTCACCACTAATCCTGCTGGCACTAATGCGTTGTTCATGATCGCTAATGCTCCGGCATTCACCAGACAAGCGCCCTTATTCCAAGCAAAATAGCCAAGCCCTGAAGCGATAAGCCCAAGATAAATCAGGATACTCCACTGTAATGTGTTGGTGGGGAGTTTCTCCGTATTTCCTAAGAGTAAGAAAGCCACACTCGCTACCACCAACGCGCCGAGATAAAAATAACCAAATACCGTATGTTGCGATAACTGAACGGGCTCTTTTTCCATGACATATTTATAGCCAACTTGGCCCAGTGCAAAACATAGGTTGGCCCCTTGCACGACTAAAAAGCCACTTAAAAAATGTTCATTGATCCCTGAGAATTGAATAAATGCCGTACCGAGCACGGCAATCGCGGCGGTTAATAAATACCAAGGAGAGAAGCGTCCTTTCAACCCGTCATAAATGAGCGTGACATAAATCGGAGTAAAGATGGTAAATAGCAGTACTTCAGGGACAGAAAGTAATAAAAAGGACTGGTAGTAAAAGCAGTACATTAAACCTAGTTGAATGCCACCAATCGCCATTAACTTGGCGATCAGAGGCCATGGTACCTGTTTGATTTTTAAAAAAGGTAAAAAAACAAGACTAGCAAGGGCCACTCGCATCCAAACGGAAAACCAAGCGTCGACTTGACCGGCAAGATAAACGCCAATCAAGCTGAATGAGAAGGCCCAAAGTAGGGTCACCGCAGATAAGTAAAGCATAAGATGTAATCATGGATAAAACGTGTCTGCAGTGTAGCGGAGTTTTTAAGGCTCGTCAGTCGTTGAGTGGTACTACCAACATGTCCACGGGTGAGCAGTTGATCAGCTGACGAGTGGAGGAGAGGATCTTACTCCAGAAGTCTTGATGATGACCACACACCACGAGATCAATATTGAACTCACCAATGGTATCACACAGCTCATTACTCAAATCGCCACTACCGACTAGGGTGTGTTTAATCGGGTAATTGGCGTAAGTGGCCAATTCTTGTAACTGCTTTTGCGCTGTTTCCATCGAGTGGTGCTGAGTTTCCGCTAAGTTAATATCAATCAATCCCGTATACAGTTCAGCATAATTGACATCGATATGAATAAAAGAGATCTCCGCATTCAGCGGCTTAGCCAGTGCCACGGCTTTATCGATCAATAGTTTGCTGTCTTCCGACAGATCGACCGCAACCAAAATATGTTGATAACTCATTATGCTCTCTCCTTGCTGATGACATGATTAGGTTAGCACTTTGAGCCAGACATTTTTGCTAAAGTGATCTCATATCTATCGTCACTCGTAATGGTAAAAGCGCAATAAAGCGGGATCATGGTATAGTGATCAGAGTCATAGACCAAACCATTAGGAATCATCCATGCTTTCACCTGCCATGATTGATCATTTGAATGAGCAAATTAATCTCGAATTTTTTTCATCCAATCTATACTTACAAATGAGTGCTTGGTGCGAAGACAAAGGATTTGAAGGTGCCGCTGAATTTTTACGGGTTCATGCAGTAGAAGAAATGCAGCACATGCAGCGTCTGTTCACTTACGTGAGTGAAACTGGCGCAATGCCAATCCTTGGTGCGATTGCTGCACCGAAACACGATTTTGCCAGCTTAGGGGAAGTGTTTCGTGAAACTTATGAACACGAACAGATGATTACCCAAAAGATCAACAAACTGGCTCATGTTGCGTTTACTGCACAAGATTACTCAACGTTTAACTTCCTTCAGTGGTATGTGGCGGAGCAACATGAAGAAGAGAAGTTGTTTAAAGGGATTTTAGACAAGCTAGAACTGGTCGGCGAAGATGGAAAAGCGTTGTTCTTTATCGATAAAGATCTAGCAGCATTAGCCAAAGCAAGCTCATCGTCGGTAATGGGTGCCCCTGCTGAGTAACCTCAGCAAAAAGAAAAACTGAAGCGCAAGTGGTCGTCTTTTTTTTCTGGGCATGCTTACATGAGATGTAGGGAGGAAAAGATGATCAGTGGAGATACTATTTTACTTGGGCTCATGATAGTGACGGGCATTAATATCGCTAGATACTTAACGGCGTTACGTTCGCTCATTTATATCATGCGTGAAGCTCATCCATTGTTGTACCAACAAGTGGATGGACGAGGATTCTTTAGTACTCAAGGTAACGTGACCAAGCAAGTACGTTTATATCATTACCTGAAGAGCAAAGAGTATCACCACCATCATGATCCCGTCTTTACCGGAAAATGTTCCCGAGTAAGAGAGCTCTTTGTGTTGTGCTGCGCTTTAGTTATGGTGACCTCATTGGCGGCTTTTGTTCTCTAAGGGGATGGATTGGCAAGCCAGACGTTTATCGTTAGAATAGTCACCCTAGTAAGGATGTGCTGGTCGCACATCCTTTTTTTATTCGCGTGAGAGTAGTGGATGAGTGAACAAGTAGACGTGATTGTCATTGGTGCTGGTGCCGCGGGGCTAATGTGCGCGGCGCAAGCGGCGCAGCGTGGTCGTCAAGTATTAGTAATGGATCACGCCAAAAAACCGGGCCGGAAAATTTTAATTTCTGGTGGCGGGCGGTGTAATTTTACCAATTACCATGTCTCGGCAGCGAACTACTTGTGCCGTAATCCACATTTCGTAAAATCAGCGTTATCCCAGTACAGCAACTGGGATTTTATCTCACTGGTCAGTAAACATGGGATTGAATTTGAAGAGCGTGAACATGGTCAGCTGTTTTGTGTCGATTCAGCGAAAGAGATTGTTAACCTATTACTGGCCGAGTGCGATCAGCCAACGCTGAAGCAGCGTTATCAAGTCTATATCCAAACCATTAGTCAAATCGCGGACGGCTTTGTACTGCAAACCTCACAAGGTACTTGGCAGTGTCAATCGCTGGTGATTGCCACTGGAGGATTGTCAATGCCTAAATTAGGGGCAACGCCGTTGGGCTATAAAGTGGCGGAGCAATTTGCGATTCCCGTATTACCGACTTGTGCGGGGTTGGTGCCATTTACCCTGCATGTTGCCGATAAAGAAGCCTTGGCTGAGCTGTCGGGTATTGCGCTGCCGGTTGAGATCCACGCCCCCTGTGGTACCAGTTTTAAAGAAGCATTATTATTTACTCATCGCGGCCTATCTGGGCCGGCGGTGCTGCAAATTTCCTCTTATTGGCAGCCTGGTCAAACGTTGACGATTAATTTATTGCCCAATGTGGATGTTGATGATGCTTTAGCCGAGGCTCGTGAACAACACCCTAATCAAACCTTAAAAACCACCTTGTCGCGTTTATTACCTAAGCGTTTGGTTGAAGTGCTTATTGAGCGTGGTTTATTGGTTGATAAGCCGATGAAACAGCTAACTCCTACTGTGCTGAAACAGACAGCGCAAGCCTTGCAAGAGTGGCAAATTGTCCCTAATGGAACGGAAGGGTATCGCACTGCGGAAGTGACGTTAGGTGGGGTGGATACCGACTGGCTGTCTTCTAAAACCATGGAATGCAAAACCGTACCCGGTCTGTTTTTTGTCGGTGAAGTGATAGACGTGACTGGCTGGCTCGGTGGGTATAATTTCCAATGGGCTTGGTCAAGCGGCTATGTTGCGGGTCAATGGGTGTAATACCTGACCCGCTGCGCTGGTGGGTTTTATGGCCGTGCTTTCGTTGGCTTAGTGCGGGCTGAGAATTTCATTTGCTGGATCACTAACCCGCTAATAATAAACACTAAACCGATAATAGTGGTGGGATGAATGCGCTCACCGATAATGGTCGCCAATAAAATCAAAGAGATAAATGGCGATGCAAAAATAAGGTTACTGATCCGCGCGGTATTTTGAGTGCTTTTCAAAGCGCTTAGCCAGAGCACAAAGGTAATTCCCATCTCAAATAAGCCAACATAGCTCACCGCCAGCCAGCCTTGCCATGAAATCGTCAGCCATGATGCTCCCTCATAAAGGCTTAAGCCCATCGCGCAGGGAATGGCAACCAGAAAGCCGAGCAGTAGGCCAACCACCGGATCAGCTTGGTTCTTGGTATTTAAAATCCAATATCCTGCCCATAATAACGTTGAGCATAAAGCCAGAGTGACGCCCAGTGGGCTTTCAAATTGTAATTCCAGCAAGTTGCCTTGAGTGGCAATCACCAGTACGCCAAAATAACTTGCGACGCAGGCGAGCCAATCTTGTTTGCGGATTTTTTGGCCCAGAAATAGCGCCGCCATTAACGTGAGTGTAATCGCCCAACTGTAGTTAATCGCTTGTGCTTGAGAGGCGGGCAGTAAAGCGTAGGCTTTAAAGAGCAATAAGTAATAGGCGAGCGGATTAATCAAACCGAGCAAGCAATAGTAAAACGGATTGGCGATAAAGGTCGGGATAAGCTGTGCCAGTTTACCTTGTAGTCCACAAATGACCGCCAAGGCGCACGCCGAGACGATGCTCGCCATGGTCAGCATTTGAATTGGGGTCAGCTCAGCTAAAGTAAGCTTGAACGCAGTCGCGACCGTTGACCAAAGTAATACGGCGGATAATGCCAGTCCAAGGGCTCGGCGCTCATTCATGCTTATACTCCCTGTTGATGATCAGCGACCTAGATTGGCTTCTCGCTGCTGTGACACGTCATTGTGTGGTTACTTTGTGCAAAGAGCTAATCTACGGTGGAAAAATCAGCCAGTAAACTGGACATTTATCCAGTATCGCCATACCATTTTTTAATTAAAGTGATAATTGATGAAGTGCTTGATATGCAATGGATCATGGAACATGCGACGACTTGGCTGGCGGCGCTCTCTGCCGCTGGTGTTGCCGCGATTACCACTGGCTGGTGGGTAAAACAGAAAATGCAGTTCTCACTGCAACTATTAGAGCAGCAATTGGCGAGCGAAGCCCGTTGGCATCAACAACAAAAAACGCAGCTAGAGCAGTCGTTACAGCAAGCTCAGCAAGAGTTAGATGAGCTCGATCAGCAGCGAGATAAAGCGGAGTTTGAGTTAAAACAAGCTCATGGCAAGGTGATGGCGGTGATGGAAAAATTACGTCATTTTGAAGCGGTCAAACAAGAGCGCCTGGCTTATGCTGAGCAATTAAACCAGATGCGCGATCTCAAAACGCAATTGGAAGTGCAGCTTCATGAGCAGCAAGCCCGACATGAACAGCAACTCGCCGCTAGCCAAGATAAGCTGCAATTACTTGAGCGTGCTGAAGAGCGGTTAAAGCAGCAATTTGAGCAGCTTGCCAATCAGGTTTTTGAACACAAAACCGCGAAAGTCGATGCGCAAAACCAACAAAGTTTAGCTGGTTTGCTTAATCCACTGAAAGAGCAGCTCGAAGGGTTTAAAAAACAGGTCAATGACAGTTTTAACCAAGAAGCGAAAGAGCGGCATACCTTGGTCCATGAGCTGCGTAATTTGCAGCAATTGAATGAGCAAATGGCCAAAGAAGCGCTCAACCTCACTCAAGCTTTAAAAGGGGACAATAAGCAGCAAGGCAATTGGGGCGAAGTGGTGCTTGCTCGGGTATTGGCCGAGTCCGGTTTGCGCGAAGGACATGAATATCACACCCAAGTTAGCTTACAAAATGCCGCGGGGAAACGCTATCAACCGGATGTGATCGTCCATTTACCACACGACAAACAAGTGGTGATCGACTCAAAAATGGCGCTAGTAGCCTATGAGCGTTACTTTAATGCCGAGACTGATAGTGAACGCGATCGCGCTCTGCATGACCATTTGTCGGCGCTACGCAATCACCTGAAAGGCTTGAGTCAAAAAGATTATCACCAGCTAAAAGGGCTACACAGTTTAGATTATGTACTGATGTTCATTCCGGTCGAACCGGCCTTTCAGGTGGCGATTCAAGCCGATCCAAGCCTAGTCAAAGATGCCCTTGAGCAAAATATTATCTTAGTCAGTCCAACCACCTTATTAGTTGCTTTGCGTACGATTGATAATCTTTGGCGTTATGAACGTCAAAATCAAAATGCGCAAGAGATCGCAGAACGAGCCAGTAAATTGTACGATAAGCTGCGTTTATTCGTAGAAGATATGCAAGGTCTAGGCGGTGCACTGGATCGCGCCAACCAGAACTATCAGTCGGCGATGAATAAACTGGCCACAGGGCGTGGGAATGCGATACGTCAGGCGGAAAGTTTTAAGCAGCTTGGGGTGGAGATTAAACGTTCGATAGCGAGCGAGTTGGTTGAACAAGCACAGCGTGAATCGGATCCTGATTTTGCGCCTTTACTAGAAAGACATCCCGCTGAGGATAAAGTAAACTAATCGCCCGCAGTTGCAGTTTAGGTGTAGGACTGCCCAAGAGGAACAATAATGACGGATATCAGCGTGCAAACCAATACAACAATAGACAATCAAGAAACCACTCATTTCGGTTTCACTACCGTCGCTAAAGACGAAAAAGTCACCAAAGTGGCGCAAGTATTCCATTCCGTTGCTGCCAAATACGACATCATGAATGACATGATGTCTGGAGGTATTCATCGTTTATGGAAGCGTTTTACCATTGATTGTGCGGGTGCGCGCCCAGGACAGAAAATTTTAGACCTAGGCGGTGGTACGGGCGATTTAACGGCCAAGTTTTCGCGCATTGTCGGTGACAAAGGCCATGTCATTTTGGCTGATATTAATAATTCAATGCTCAATGTGGGCCGTGATAAGCTGCGTGATCGAGGCATTGTCGGTAACGTGCATTATGTGCAAGCGAATGCGGAAGAATTGCCGTTTCCTGATAACTACTTTGACTGCATCACCATCAGTTTTTGTTTACGTAATGTGACCGATAAAGACCAAGCGTTACGCTCGATGTATCGAGTGTTAAAGCCTGGTGGCCGTTTACTTGTGCTCGAGTTTTCTAAACCTGTCCTTGACCCGCTCTCCAAAATATACGATGCCTACTCGTTTCATATCCTGCCTAAAATGGGCCAATTGATTGCAAATGACGCAGAAAGTTATCGTTATTTAGCGGAGTCAATTCGCATGCATCCCGATCAAGAGACGTTAAAAGGCATGATGGAGAATGCGGGCTTTGAGCAAACCACTTACTATAACCTTACTGGTGGTATTGTGGCGTTGCATCGTGGTTACAAATTCTAAGGGGCCTTATGCCGTTGCAATCTTTGATCACTGCGGTGATGGAAACCACGCTCAATAAATTAATTGAGGATGATCCCCAATTGCACCGTCGACTGACTCGTTTAAAAGGGCAAGTGATTCAGCTGCATATTAAAGAGCTCGATCAAACCTTTACCTTTGTGTTCAGTCAACAAATTGATGTGCTCGGTGCTTATGAAGGGCGGCCCGATTGCTACTTGTCGCTATCATTGACAATTTTGCCGGAACTGCGTGAGCAGGCCAACATCACGCAGTTAATCAAACAAGATAAACTGGTGTTACAAGGGGATATTCAGTTAGCACAGAAATTTGCGCAATTATTGACCGAGAGTAAGCCCGATCTTGAAGAGTGGTTGTCACGCCTCACAGGTGATGTGGTCGCTCACACCGTTGTACAAGGCATTAAGGATGTGCATCAGCAATTGACGGCTCACTTTGTCAAACAACAGCATTATGTCGCCCAAGTCCTTACTGAAGAGTGGCGTATTGCTCCTCCGCCACTCGAAATCGCCGATTTTTGTGATCAAGTGGATGAAGTCAAAAGCCATGCCGCTCGTTTAGAAGCCAAATTGCATCAGTTATTGGGAAGAGTATGACTCCTGCAGAAGTTAAGCGTTTATATCGCATCATCAAAGTTCAGCTTGAATATGGCTTAGATGAGCTGATTCCACAGCACCAATTAAGCCAAGCGCCATTATTCGCCCGTAAAATGTTGTTTTGGATCCGTAATCAGCACGCGGATAAACCACTGGGTGAACGGCTACGTCTTGCACTACAAGAGCTGGGGCCAGTGTGGATTAAATTTGGTCAGATGATGTCGACTCGACGAGATTTATTCCCGCCTCATATCGCCGATCAATTGGCACTGCTGCAAGATAAAGTTGCTCCGTTTGATGGCCTCTTAGCCAAACAACACATTGAGCAAGCTCTTGGTGGTCCGTTAGAGACATGGTTTGATGAGTTTGATATCCAGCCCTTAGCGTCTGCTTCAATCGCCCAAGTCCATACTGCGAAACTAAAATCTAATGGTCGCGATATTGTACTGAAAGTGATCCGTCCTGATATCCGTCCCGTTATTGATGCAGATCTAAAACTGATGTACCGCCTAGCGCGTATTATTGCCAAAGTAACGCCAGAAGCTCGTCGTTTAAAACCAGTTGAAGTCGTGCGTGAGTATGAAAAAACCTTATTGGATGAACTTGATTTACGTCGAGAAGCCGCCAATGCCATTCAACTGCGTCGCAATTTTGAAAATAGCGAAGAGCTGTACGTCCCAGAAGTGATTACCGATTTTAGTAATAAAACCGTGATGGTTTCTGAACGCATTTACGGTATTCAAGTGTCAGATTTGGCGGGATTAAAAGCCAACGGGACCAATATGAAGCTGTTAGCGGAACGTGGCGTGACGGTATTTTTTACCCAAGTGTTTCGTGATAGTTTTTTCCATGCTGACATGCATCCTGGCAATGTGTTTGTTAATCCTGAACATCCAGAGAATCCGCAATGGATAGGGCTCGATTGCGGGATTGTTGGCACTTTAAATGCTGAAGATAAGCGCTACTTAGCTGAAAATTTTTTGGCCTTTTTTAACCGTGATTACCGAAAAGTGGCGCAGTTACACGTTGACTCCGGATGGGTACCTTACGATACCAATATCGATGAATTCGAAGTGGCGATTCGTATTGTTTGTGAGCCAATTTTTGCTAAGCCGCTGTGTGAAATCTCGTTTGGTCATGTGTTATTGAATTTGTTTAATACCGCTAGACGGTTTGAAATGGAAGTGCAGCCTCAGCTGGTCTTACTACAAAAAACGTTATTATACGTTGAGGGATTAGGTCGTCAGCTTTATCCGCAATTGGATTTATGGCAAACCGCAAAGCCTTTCTTAGAAAAATGGATGCGCAATCAAGTCGGCCCTCAGGCGGTGATTAATGCGGTGAAAGAGAAAGCGCCATTTTGGGCGGAGAAGCTCCCAGAATTGCCTGAACTCCTCTATGACAGCTTAAAACAGGGGAAAAACCTCAATCTTCGCATGGAGCAATTTTATCAAGGCTACTGCGCTTCGAAGCGCCAGCAGTCAACTGGGCAGTTTTTATTTGGTGTTGGCGCCACTTTAGTCGTATGCTCTGCTTTATTGTTAACCGACTATCCTTCATTAGCGTTGGGGTCGGTGATAGCGGGGGCAATCAGCTGGTGGTTAAGCTGGCGAGCGTATCGTCGATAACTTGGATTCACTGAAGAATTCATCATTGTGTAACACATAACCCGAGGTAGAAAAAATGGGTGGTATCAGTATTTGGCAACTGCTTATTATTGCGGTCATCGTCGTTTTATTATTTGGCACCAAGAAATTACGTGGTATAGGCAGTGATTTAGGCAGTGCAGTCAAAGGGTTCAAGAAGGCGATGGCTGAAGATGAAGAGCCAGCGAAAAAAGACGCCGATTTTGAGCAGAAAAATCTGCAGCAACAGAAAACAGAAAGCACGGCAGACGCCAAAAAAGACCAAGAGAAGGTATAAGCCGTGTTTGATATCGGTTTTTGGGAGCTGGTATTGATCTCGGTGGTCGCACTGGTTGTGCTGGGGCCTGAGCGCTTACCCCATGCCATACGCAGTGTGGCTAAGTTTGTTGCTACCGCAAAAGGGATGGCCAACAGCGTTAAAGAAGAGTTGACCCAAGAGCTAAAAGTACAAGAACTGCAAGAGCAATTACGTAAGGCCGAGCAAATGGGGATGAAGAATCTATCACCAGAACTGCAAGAGTCGGTCGATACGTTAAAAAAAGCAGCTCAGGATGTGCAGCGCTCTTATGGTGCTAATGCTGAGAATCTCACTGAACAAGCAGGCGCAGCGTTAAAACCAGAAGAACCGACATCAAGCTCATCCGTATCGGAAAAAACACTCAGCAAACCGCCATCAGATTAAGTCGAACCGCTTGGTTTTACCGAGACTGCGATGCTGTTGGTGCAGTATGGCGCCACCTCAAAGCGGTCTCTTTCAGTGATTGAACAGCCATGCTGATGCTGATCATTTATACTTCATGCTAACCGAGGTTGTTATGTCATCCGTTGAACAAACCCAACCGCTCATCGCTCATTTACTTGAATTACGTGATCGTTTATTACGCAGTATTGCGGCGGTGATTGTGGTTTTTATTGGTTTGATTTATTTCTCAAATACAATTTACGAATTTGTTTCACGGCCTTTGGTTGAGCGTTTGCCTGCTGGCGCGACGATGATTGCTACCGATGTCGCTTCGCCATTTTTTACGCCGCTGAAACTGACGTTAATTGTCGCTGTATTTTTGTCGGTGCCCTATATCTTGTATCAAGTCTGGGCGTTCGTCGCTCCCGGTTTGTATAAACATGAACGTCGATTGATTTTTCCACTATTGGTCTCGAGTTCTTTACTGTTTTACTGTGGTGTGGCCTTTGCTTATTTCGTCGTTTTTCCATTGGTATTTGGCTTTTTTACCGCAATTTCGCTGGGCGGTGTACAATTTGCTACCGACATCGCCAGCTATTTAGACTTTGTGTTGTCGCTTTTTTTAGCCTTTGGCATTGCTTTTGAGGTTCCCGTGGCGATCATTTTGTTATGTTGGACTGGCGCGACAACCCCGAAAGCATTAGGTGAGAAGCGGCCATACATTGTGGTTGCCGCGTTTGTGATCGGTATGTTACTCACGCCACCGGATATTATTTCTCAAACGTTATTAGCGGTTCCGATGTGTTTGTTATTTGAAATTGGACTGTTTTTTGCGCGTTTTTATGGTCAGAGAGAGCCTCGCGAGGCGCAAGAGTAATCGGGAGCATAGGGGCTCCCTTTAGGCATTCTGATTATAATTTAAATAAGGCTTTGGCATTAGCTGTGGTGAGTTGGTCCACTGCCTGTGTACTTAGGTTGCGTAATTCAGCAATACGTTCTACGACCAATCGGGTGTAGGCGGGTTCATTACGCTTACCGCGATACGGCACTGGCGCGAGGTAAGGACAATCGGTTTCTAATACCAGATAGTTCAAATCGAGCGCGGGAATCACTTTATCCATTCCGCCATTTTTAAACGTTGAAACTCCCCCTAACCCTAAATGGAAACCAAGGTCATTAATGGCTTTGGCTTGCTCAACCGTTCCGCCAAAACAGTGGAAAACACCGCTCAATTGACCATTTTGCTCTTGTTTGAGCAAAGCTAACGTTTGATCAATCGAGTCACGAGTATGAATCACTACCGGTAAGTTAAGACTTTTCGCCCAGTTAAGTTGGGTAATGAATGCCATCTCTTGTTCGGCTTGGTAGGTTTTGTCCCAGTACAAATCAATGCCAATTTCACCCACGGCAATAAAATCGCGTTGGTTAAACCAGTGCTCTATTTGCTCTAACGTTTGTTTAACATCGGCGTTTACATAGCAGGGGTGCAGCCCCATCATTGATCGACATAAATCAGGATAAGCCGCTTCGGTAGCAAGCATAGGAGCGATAGAGTCGAGATCGATATTGGGTAATAAAATGCGCTCAATACCTTGTTCAATGGCACGTTGTATGACTTGGTCGCGGTCGTGATCAAATTCACTGGCGTAAACATGGGCATGGGTGTCAATCATCATGATCTCTTTATGGTTAGTTACTGTAGTCGCTTTCGAGTTATCGTCTGTGGAATGATATCGGAGCAATGAGCAGTATACGCGAGTGTATCATGCAGATCATTTTTCGCCTTTTCTAGGATTGATCCTAGCGCCAAGTTATCAGAGTGATATGATTTCACGACTACACGTTCCAATCACGTCCGCAGGTGATCCTATGATGACCGTGCGGTTCGACAAATAAGGAGAGTCGAGTGTCTGTATCAATCCAAGGTCAGTTCCCTGGCCGTCGCTTACGCCGTTTACGTAAACATGATTTTAGTCGCCGCTTAGTGGCGGAGCACCGTATTTCAGTCAATGATTTAATCTATCCAATGTTTATCTTGATGGGCAAAGATCGCCGTGAAGCGGTAGAGTCGATGCCTGGTGTTGAGCGTTTATCTATCGATTTGATGTTAGAAGAAGCACAATATCTGGCGAAATTAGGTGTTCCAGCGATTGCTCTATTTCCTGTTGTGACTCCAGACGCCAAAAGCCTCGATGCTGCAGAAGCCTACAATTCAGATGGATTAGTACAACGGGCGGTCAAATTACTCAAAGAGCACGTGCCGCAAATGGGTGTGATTACTGACGTGGCTTTGGATCCTTTCACTACTCATGGTCAAGATGGGATCATTGATGAAAGTGGCTATGTGCTGAACGAAGAAACGACAGAAGTGTTGATTAAGCAGGCTTTGTCTCATGCTCAAGCGGGCGCGGATGTCGTTGCTCCTTCCGATATGATGGATGGACGAATTGGTAAAATTCGTCAAGCACTTGAAGAGGCAGGGCATATTCATACTCAGATTATGGCTTACTCTGCTAAATACGCGTCTTGTTACTATGGACCATTTCGCGATGCCGTCGGCTCGGCAAGCAACCTAAAAGGGGGCAATAAGAAAAACTATCAGATGGATCCAGCCAACAGCGATGAAGCGTTGCATGAAGTCGCGATGGATATTAATGAAGGGGCGGATATGGTGATGGTGAAGCCAGGGATGCCTTATCTTGATGTCGTACGCCGAGTAAAAAGTGAATTACAAGTGCCCACTTTTGCTTATCAAGTCTCTGGTGAATATGCGATGCATAAAGCGGCGATTTTAAATGGGTGGCTAAAAGAGCGTGAAACCGTTATGGAGTCACTATTATGTTTTAAACGTGCTGGCGCGGATGGTATTTTGACCTATTTTGCGAAACAAGTTGCTGAATGGTTAGCCGAAGAGCAAGCTCAAGCGGCGCAACATTTACGTCAGGAATAACCATAAAATAAAAGTGGCCTAGATCAATAAATGAGATTTTTTCTCATTTGGCTGTTGACATTAAGATGAGAACGATTATTATTAACCTTGTCTTAGGGGATAAGTCGAGTTCAACAACCGACCTACTTATGATTTTAGCTTTCTCTATTGCTAATCAATAAGCAGAAGTTATTGGGCAACACCGATTCTTTTTGACACGACATTGCTCACATTGCTTCCAGTGTAATATTTAGCTTTTTGGGGAGTTGATTTTACCATTAGCTTCACCAGCATACGGCTAGGCGACATCTTCGGGTGTCGCTTTTTTTATGGATTGAATTTGGCGTGTGTATAGCTATATCTATCGATGTTACGTCATTGGGTTAGCGAGTTAGGATGAGATTGCTGCAATTATCATCAGCAAATTTCGAGTAAGATCTCAGCCCGAGCAAAAGGGCAGCAAGTATCTTTTCCACAATTGATGATCGTAAAAGGATCATTGTTATCTTTATCGATCTTGATTAATTCTTTTAAATATCAATTAATTATAATTTAATTCATGATGATGAAAGCGGTTCTTCTCACTTGTGGATAAAATCTATAAACAGACTTATCCACAGATGGATGGGTGTCAGAAGCGATAACGGTGTACGCTTCGAGAGAGAGTCAGCTTGATCAGCATGGAAACCAAGCAGCAGTCATGGCATCCTAGGCGCTTATTGTTTCTGATCGGATAGTAAAACTATGGCTCGTATCCCTGATAATCCCCTTATTTTGATCGATGGTTCCTCTTATTTGTACCGCGCTTTTCACGCTTATCCAGGCACCATGACCAATGGTGAGATCCCGACCAATGCGGTGTATGGGGTTGTCAATATGCTGCGTGCCATGATGCGCCAGTTTGCTTCTGAGCGCATGGCGGTCATTTTCGATGCGAAGGGTAAAACCTTTCGTGACGACATGTATGAACAGTATAAAGCCAATCGTCCTCCTATGCCGGATGATCTCAGGTGTCAAATTGAGCCTCTACATCAGATTATTCGTGCTATGGGGTTACCGCTGATTTCGATTGAAGGCGTGGAAGCGGATGATGTGATCGGCACTTTAGCGGCGCAAGCATCACAAGTGGGAATGCCAGTGCTGATCAGTACTGGGGATAAAGATATGGCCCAATTAGTCAACGATCATGTCACTCTGATTAACACCATGACTAACGTCGTGATGGATCGTGAAGGCGTGATTGAAAAATTCGGTATTCCGCCAGAATTGATCATCGATTACCTCGCTTTGATGGGGGATAAAGTTGATAACATTCCCGGCGTTCCTGGTGTTGGTGATAAAACCGCCACCGCCTTGTTGCAGGGGATCGGCGGCCTTGAGGCGCTATATGCCAATTTAGATAAAATTGCCGATTTAGGCTTTCGTGGTTCAAAAACCATGGCGAAGAAGCTAGAAGACAATCGTGACAATGCTTGGTTATCCTATCAATTAGCGACAATTAAACTTGATGTGGCACTGGATTACACCCCTCAGTCCTTGTTAAAAACGTCCCCAGACTGCGACGCCTTAATCGCCTTATATGGAAAAATGGCGTTTAAGTCTTGGTTAACGGAACTATTAGACGGCGGTACTGGCGTGGTTGAAGCGCGTGAACCTATTGCCCAACGAGAGATTGCTTCTGGTCAAGCACACACGGCCGTGAGTGAGCACTCAGCGGTAACGATTGATCGCAGTCAGTATCAAACCATACTCGATGAACAGAGTTTTGCGGTATGGATAGCTAAGCTCAAACAAGCCGAAGTGTTTGCCTTTGATACCGAGACAGACAGTCTCGATTATATGGTGGCTAATTTGGTTGGTCTTTCGTTTGCCGTAGCAGAAGGCGAAGCGGCGTATGTGCCCGTTGGGCATGACTATCTTGATGCGCCTCAGCAACTGGACCGTGATTGGGTACTGGCGCAGCTAAAACCGTTATTAGAAGATCCTCAGTTGGCTAAAGTCGGGCAGAACCTGAAATACGATGCCAGTGTGATGGCGCGTTATGGAATAGCGATGTGTGGTATTGCTCATGATACGATGCTCGCTTCTTATGTTTATAACAGCGTCGGTGGCAAGCAGGATATGGATAGCTTAGCGCTACGCTTTTTACAACATAGCTGTATTTCTTTTGAGCAAGTAGCCGGTAAGGGTAAAAATCAGCTGACTTTCAATCAAATCGATCTTGAACAAGCTGCGCCATACGCGGCTGAAGATGCCGATGTGACATTGAGATTGCACCATCGTTTACAAGCTTTGCTTGAAGCGGATGCGCCATTATTAACGGTTTATCGCGATATTGAAGTTCCATTGGTTCCAGTATTATCACGTATGGAGCGCACTGGAGTATTAATTGACGATCAATTACTGGCGATTCAATCTCAAGAAATTGCCCAGCGCTTGGTTGAGCTAGAGCGCAAAGCCTATGAGCTGGCTGATCAAGAATTTAATTTAAGTTCACCAAAGCAATTACAAACGATTTTGTTTGAGCAGATGAAGTTACCAGTGGTGAAAAAAACGCCATCAGGTACCCCATCGACCAACGAAGAAGTGTTGCAAGAGTTGGCGTTAGATTACCCGTTACCCGCAGTGATCCTCGAGTATCGAGGGTTAGCAAAACTTAAGTCTACTTACACTGATAAACTACCAAAGATGATCAACCCAACGACAGGACGCGTACATACCTCGTATCATCAAGCGGTGACGGCGACAGGGCGTTTGTCTTCTACTGATCCAAACTTACAAAATATTCCCATCCGTAATCAGGAAGGGCGGCGCATTCGCCAAGCCTTTATTGCTCCAGCGGGCTGGAAAATCATGGCGGTCGACTACTCACAAATTGAATTGCGCATCATGGCCCATCTTTCGGCCGATCCTGCGTTGCTGGAAGCCTTCCAACAAGGTAAGGATATTCATGCCGCAACGGCAGCAGAAATCATTGGTGTGAGTATTGATCAGGTAACCAGTGAGCAACGTCGCCGCGCTAAAGCGGTCAACTTTGGCCTTATTTATGGCATGAGCGCCTTTGGTCTGGCTAAGCAACTCGGTATTCCGCGTTCTGAAGCACAGCATTACATGGATAAATATTTTGAACGTTATCCAGGAGTGCTGCGCTATATGGAAGAGACGCGCAGTATGGCCGCAGAGCAAGGGTACGTGGAAACTTTATTTGGTCGCCGTTTGCATTTACCTGAAATTCAATCGCGCAATGCGATGCGTCGTAAAGCGGCAGAACGAGCAGCGATCAACGCTCCAATGCAAGGGACAGCCGCGGATATCATCAAAAAAGCGATGTTACTGGTGGATAATTGGATCGAAAACGAAGGTCAGGGACGAGTGAAGTTGTTAATGCAAGTACACGATGAACTGGTTTTTGAGGTACAAGAGTCAGCGTTATCCGAAATTGAAAGTAAAGTACAAGAATTGATGGAATCTGCTGCGCAACTTAACGTGCCATTAGTGGCTGATGCTGGTCACGGAAATAACTGGGATGAAGCCCATTAATGTCGATTTAGCATAAAATCAAGCGATTATTCTAGCCAGTGCCTCGTCGCTGGCTTTTTTTTAATCGAAAAAAAGTAAGTGGTTTTCAAGTGTTTATGTATTTTAATAAAATTTTAATGAAAAAAAACTACAAAAACTATTTTCATTTCTGATCAGTTGCTGTAGATTTAATTCCGTAGGGTACAGAGGTAAGATGTTCTATCTTTCAGACCTTTTGTTTCACGTTATTGGATTAGGCTGATTCAGCCGCCCCAGTCGATTATTGACTGGGGCGTTTTTTATTGCGCGCTTGCCACCTGTTATCTATCCCATTCTTACTGGCTATGACCAAGACACTTTGATTATTTCTGCCAAGTTGTTCGGCAATATATAGAAAACTTACGATAGTTTTTGATCAATGTTGTAATTAAATGTCATTCACACTTTCGATTCTTTTTACCAAAAAACCAAGTCAATGATGTGCGGTACTTTTATTTTAATTGATTGATTAATAGGTGAAATAACAGAAATTATGCGATGGTGGTGAGTTAAGCTTATGCTGTGTGGTGTCTTGTAATTTCGGCGGGATTGAGGAATGCTAACGCTATAACAATAATTACTTCCTATTTCTCTCCCGTTGCCCCACCAGGATGGTGGGGATTTTTATTACTGGCTGTGGTAACACTAAGCGACAGGAGGTTGGTCGGTCGATAAAGGTTGCTCAGTACGACGCAGCACTTCAGGCATAAACCAACTATCGAGTTTGCTGCGTAAGGTATCAACCCCTAGACCATTCAGCGATGAATACACATCGACACTCACATCACCACCGAACGATAGCGACTCTTCTCTGATTTTGTTGAGCTGAGCTTTACGTGCACCACTTTTTAGTTTATCGGCTTTAGTGAGCAGAACCTGAACGGGAATCGCGCACTCTACAGCCCACAAGACCAATTGTTGGTCAAGATCTTTCATTGGATGGCGGATATCCATTAACACCACCAAACCTTTAAGACTAGAACGTTGTTGCAGGTATTCACCCAGTGATTTTTGCCACTTCTTTTTCATTTCTAGTGGTACTTGTGCAAAACCATAACCCGGTAAATCAACGATATGGCAGCCATCAGTCACTTTAAATAAGTTAATTAACTGAGTTCGTCCGGGGGTTTTACTGGTTTTCGCCAAGCTTCTTTGATTGGTTAAGCGATTGAGAGCGCTTGATTTACCCGCATTTGAACGTCCTGCAAACGCAATTTCGATACCGTCATCGGCGGGAAGATGGCGAATGTCTGGCGCACTGGTAATGAAATGCGTGTTTTGATAGTGAATTTTTACGCTCAATGTTAACTCCATCTCGACTTTGCGTAGTCGATTGATTGCTTTTATAAAAACTTAGTCGAAGAATCGTACTCGGTACAAGATCGGTGATTGTATCATGAGTGCAGAGGTAAGCTGGATAATTATCAATCGTGTGATAGGAAGAAATTGATTTCCTCGTTGTAAGTGAATTTTTGGTACTTGATATCAATCGCTTATCTGAATCGAGAGAAATGGTCTTCTTCGATGGGCTAAGAGCAAATGCAGTGGATTTTGATGTTGGGTATGGCGGATAGCTCATAAGCTGCGGTGAGGCTTTTCATTGTGCGATCAATGGATTGATGATCTTTTTACAAGAATTGCTCTGTTTTTGAACAAAGAGACTCCACACTATCGCCAGTTTCTGGTATGTTGCGCATCCCCCAATCAGGAGGCGACCATGCATACTTGTCCTTTATGCCACAGCGCTCAAACCCACGCCTACTTTGCCGATAATCATCGCGCTTATAGAGAGTGTTCGGTTTGTCGATTGGTGTTTGTACCTCCTGCTGACCGACTGAGTGCTGAGCGTGAGAAAAGCATTTATGATTTGCACGACAACAATCCCAGCGATCTGGGATATCGCCGTTTCTTATCTCGTCTCTCTCAGCCAATGTTGGAGAGGCTCGCTCCTCAATCTCAGGGGTTAGATTTTGGCTGTGGACCAGGGCCAACCTTGTCAGTCATGCTTGAAGAAGCAGGACACGATGTCGCGTTGTATGACTTCTTTTATTATCCACAACAAGAAGTCTTACAAAGAGACTATGATTTTATAACCGCCAGTGAAGTGATTGAACATTTACATGATCCTCACCGTATTTGGCAGCAATGGCTGAATTTAGTTAAGCCAGGCGGCTGGATTGGTATTATGACCAAGCTAGTGAAAGACGTAGATGCGTTTGCTGGATGGCACTATAAAAATGATCTTACTCATGTAAGCTTTTTTAGTTGTGATACCTTTCAGTTTCTGGCCGAGCGGGATAAGCTCGAACTTGAATTTATCGGAAATGATGTAATTTTACTGAGGAAACCCCAGTAATGTCTCGTACAAAGAAAGCAAAAACCGGCTTTAACGGTGAACTGATCGTGGCTCGTAAACGTAACCGTAGTGAGGCTGATTTAGAAAGCCGTGAGCGCAAGAAATTAAAAAAACGTAAAGGACTGAAAAGTGGTAGTCGCCATTCTGATGGTGGTGAGCACAGTCAACGTTCCACTGAGCAAGCTCGTGATCCACGTTTGGGAAGCAAGAAAAAAATTCCCTTGATCGTGGAAACCGGGAAAAAAGCCAGCAAACAGCAGCGCCGTTTAGATGCTGAGCAAGAGTTAGCGATGCTGGAAAATGATGCTCAATTGAACGTCCTGCTCGATAGAATCGATAGTGGTGAAAATCTAGGGGCTGGTTTACAAAAATACGTCGACGAGAAACTGGATCGGATCGAAGTATTGATGAAGCAACTAGGCTTGTTTGATGATGCTGCCGACGAAGATGAGGAGCTTGACGATGATTTTCCTATCCCGCAAGTGGCTCAGTCTAAGACACGTAAAGTGCAATCTGATGATGAGTTGTTGGCGCAATTTGAAAATCTAGATGTGGATGGATACAAACAGTAGGGCAATGGTATGAATACGCTTTTGTTGGTGATGGTTGGTGGACTGATCATTCTTGGTTTGGCAAGCTATGCCGTTTACTTGTTATTACAAGTAAAAAAACAAACTCAGTTACAGCAGCTACATCAAACATTGGCTATAGAAAAACGCAATGCCAATATTTTTGATAGTGTGAATACACTCTGTTTGGCCGGTATTCAAGGTCAGTGTGATTTATCCGAAATTGCCATTCGCGTCTACTGCATCATGGATTATGTGCAGGGTGAACAACGGGTCGATTTTGAACGTGACTATCCAGCGACGGCTGAGCTGTACCACATTGTCAAAGATATGCCTCGTGGTGACGCGCGACAAGCAATGCCAAAACAAGAGAGAATGCGCCATAACTTAACTCGCCAGAAAGCTGAAGTTCGTCTAAATGACGCGATTGTGGCGGAGCTGAAAGCGTTACAACAGCGTATTCGTCCGTTGAATCAACAGATCCCTATTCAATTCGTTTAATCTATTTATAGGCTCTTAGCGAAAGCTTTCGATAAGGTACGTTCGTCGCCTAATACCTCGAAAGTCGCTAAGATGCCGATAATGGCCTAGTCCCACTTCCATCATCGTTTAATGAGTAATAAGAAGTGATCCGGCTAGCAATTTAGACTATTTTATCGGTAAATCTTCTTTTGCTTCCCGACGCCATGCCTTGTCGTGTGGCAGAATAATCAGTCCACGTTCAATAACGGAAGAGTCACTATGTTGTCGCCAGTCGTACCCAGTCAGCAGATTGTTTGGGATCAAACCATTTTAGACAAGTACAACTACTCGGGGCCGCGTTACACTTCCTATCCAACTGCGGTGGAATTTCACGAAGCGTTCACTATTGCTGAATTTGATATGGCTTGTGCACGTTATCCACAGCGGCCGTTATCTCTATATATCCATATTCCTTTTTGTCACAAGCTTTGTTACTACTGTGGCTGCAATAAAATTATTACTCGTCACTCGCATAAGGCGGATGAGTACTTAGATGTGCTGGAGCACGAAATTCGTCAACGTGCACCATTACTATTATCGCGTCCTGTTACTCAATTGCATTTTGGTGGTGGTACGCCGACGTTTTTAACTAACGCTCAAATTAGCCGATTAATGGCATTATTGCGGGCGGAGTTTAATTTTCAGCCGGAAGCGGAGATCAGCATTGAAGTCGATCCGCGTGAAATTGAGCTGTCGGTACTCGATCATCTGCGGAGTGAGGGCTTTAATCGCATCAGTATTGGTGTGCAGGATTTTGATAAACAAGTTCAGCAGTCTGTGAATCGTGAACAAGATGAACAGTTTATTGTTGATTTAGTGGCACGCGCTAAGCAACTGGGTTTTCGCTCCACCAACCTCGATTTAATTTACGGTTTACCCAAGCAGACCGTTGCCAGCTTCCACGCGACGTTACAGCAAGTGATTGAGATGCGCCCAGGCCGTTTGTCGGTGTTTAACTACGCTCATATGCCCGAGTTGTTTGCCGCGCAACGGAAAATCCAATCTGACGACTTGCCATCGGTAGAAGAAAAGATGGCTATTTTACAAGATACCATTAGCACTTTAACTGAAGCGGGATATCAGTTTATTGGCATGGACCATTTTGCGTTACCCGATGATGAATTAGCCGTGGCGCAACGTAACGGTGTTTTACATCGTAATTTTCAAGGTTACACCACGCAGGGCGATTGTGATTTACTGGGATTTGGTGTCTCTGCCATTTCAATGGTTGGCGATGTGTATGCCCAAAATCAGAAAGAGCTGAAGCGTTATTATCAGCAAGTGGATGAAATGCGTCACGCGCTGTGGAAAGGGGTATCATTGGACAGTGATGATCTGTTGCGTCGTGAAGTCATTAAACAACTTATTTGTAATTTTCAGTTGGATAAACAGGCAATAGAACAGCATTTTAAGCTGCGTTTTAATGACTATTTCCAGCAAGATCTCGCGTTATTACAAACCTTCATTGATGATCAATTGGTTGAGGTTGATTCCCGTTTTATCCGTGTCACCTTACGTGGCCGATTACTGATCCGCAATATTTGCATGTGTTTTGACAAGTACTTACGTCAGCGTGCCCGCCAGCAGCAGTTTTCTCGGGTTATTTAATTTGTTCAAAAAAGACAATAGAGAGAAAGCGGTTCGTCGATAAGAGGAACCGCTTTTTTTGATTAAGCTGTAGTCAGTAGGGATAAAGCTTTACGACTGACATCGTGCGCCGCTTGTGGGCGATCTTGCTGCTCTAATGCTTGAGCTAAACAGGCGTAATCTTCAATATTTACTCGAAGTGATAGGGCTTGTTCAAGGTGCTGCTGAGCTTGTGCCCACTGTTTCTCGTGAAGCAGAATTTGCCCTAGCGCGCTGTGGGCTTCAGCATTATTTTTATCGCGACGTAGCTTGTCTTGCAGTAAGGCGATGAGCGGCTGTTTATCATCTAGGGTTAACTTAGGTAGGAACCCATATAACTCAATCGTAGGCCGTTTATTTAGCCACTCTTTCAGTAATTTGAACGCCGCAGTATCGGCTTGACGCTGCAATAATTGCTGAATAACTTCAACCATTAAACGGGTTTCGTGTTTAAGAGCTTTTGGGAGTGATTGCCAGTAGGCCAATAACCCTTCGCTGCCTCCTTGTGTTGCTACAACGCTGAGCATTGCTTGTTGAGCTTGTAAGGTCAGAACATCAGCCTGTGATGGACTGATTAATTGGTTTTTAGTGAGTTTGGGAATCAACGCCAGTAGCGGTTGCCACTGCTCTAGGGCGAGATAGGCTTGCTTTAAGCGCTTTAAGACTAAAAGGTTATCAGGGTAAGCCTGTTCTAATCGAGTCAGAATATCAACAGCCGCTTGCCATGCTTGGTCACTTAATAACTGTTTGGCTCGAGTTAATTCAACCGCAAGAGTGGCATTCGGCTGCTTGGCCGCTAACGCCAAATAGTCGTCTCGTTTACGCTGTTCGCCTTGTGCATGAGCGGCCTCCGCCGCGGCCAAATAACAGAGTAGCGGCATATCATGATGATTCGCCCAGCGAGTGACTTTTTTCTCGGCTTGTTTCCAATCCCCTTCAAGCAGCTTAATCATGCCTTCGTCGGTGTAACGGCGAGAGCGACGATGCTTACGAATGGTAAACCAGTTCCATGTGCTGCTACTGGCTCGAAGGATTTTTTTTATCAGATATTCAAGAAAAAATAGTCCAGCCAGTAAGGCGACCATCACAATGATCAGCGTGGTGACGCTCATTTCGATGCTGGTATTAGCGATGGAAATTAAGACATAACCTTGTTGGCCTGCGTATTGGGTACCTACAAATAAGCCAAGGCCGAGGACAACCAGTAAAAAGAGTAAACGAATCATTGTTGTCCCTCCGTCATTATTGGTGCTACAGAGCGACGTAACCGTTCACGGATCACATCTGAGAGTGGCTGTTGAGCCGTGAGCTGAGGCGTATCAAGCTGAATGTGTTGCTCTGCCAGTTGCTCAAGACTAAGGTTAAACGCTTTGACCTGTTGATCGTATCGATTGAAGTAATCCCTTGACCACTCTAGGGCCATGTTAAGGGAGAGCGTGTAAATGTCTTGCTGTTCGCTATAGACGGCTTTAATTGCAGTATCTAATTTTGCTTTAAGGTTTTCACGAAGGTAAAGATGTTGCTGTGGTGATAACAGCGGTATCGCTTGTCCATCTCTTACGCGAAAGGTAATAAAGTTATCGGCAAAAGCTTGTAAAGAGGTACGTAGATTGGTTTTCCAATCAGCAATATCTTCTGAAACGGTTGGTTGGCTAGGTTGAGCTTCCTCTGGCAATATCGCATTGGCGAGCGGTAGTTGGTCGATACGCTCTTGTAGGCTCATCAGGCGCAGCACTAAGCCGTCTCTATCGATGATCGGCATGGCTTGTAATTGAGCAATATCGTAGCTTAGCGCTCGACGCAGTGAGGTTAAGCTTGGGTCATTGAGTTCAGCAACACGTAAATCGGCTTCTTGGACTAACTGGGTTGCCGTTTCAATATCGCGCTCTAAATACAGCTTGCGTCCAGCCAATTTAACTAGGTAGTCGGCTTCTGCTAATAGCCAATCATTGGGGCGTCGACCTTGAATTTCGGCAAGTGCGAGATGCAAACTATCGACACTCTGTTTTTGCTGGTTAAGTAACGTTTCAGCTTGAGTCGCGATATCACGAGTTGCGCCAATCGCTTGTTCTTTCGCTTCGCTAAGCTGAGTATTGATGGTGCTGCGAGCTTGATTGAGTTCTGCACGTAGCGCATGCATTTGCGCCTGATAGTCGGCGCGTTGCTGTTGCATATGCAAAGTGATACCGCCACCAAACAGTACGGTTAATACAATCGCAATCGTGGCCAGTGTACTACCACCGTTCGTTGGGCGATTAACGGATGGGCTCGTTGGCGGATTGACAGTTTGCGGCGGATTTGAGCGGCTCGTTGATTCTGCCTTACGCTCAGTCTTTTTTGCTTTGCTGCTTGTATCGACCGGATCGCCAGATTGAGATGAAGTCTGTTCCGGTTTTTGTGGAGAGGGTTGGTTATTATCTGTCATGGCTAAATCCTGTGTTAAGGCTAAACAGCCGCCACTAAATCGCGGTTTGCCGCACTTCCTGTTATCACAATATGTTGAAATCCTAATTCTCGTGCTTGTTCAGCGATACGTTGACTAGGGACCAATAAGCGTAATGTCCTCGTCCAAGCTTGAGCTTCAGGAGGCAGTTGTGAACAAAAAAACGCCAGCTGCTCACCGCTGGTAATGATTAAGGTATCGACATTGGCTGCTTGCCAACGTGTTAAAGCCATTGCACCGTCAAAAGATAAGGGGTGTCGCTGGTACATTTCACGGTAATCAACGTTAGCGCCTCGTTGGTGCAGTGTTTGGTAAATTAACTCTCGCCCGCCATTACCACGCCAGATCACCACGCGTTTTCCGGCTACCGATTGTAGCGCTGGCAACGCCAAAAGATGTTCACTATCACTGATCTCGGGGTAGTGTACGAGTTGTTGACAGGCTTTGCTTAAAACCTGTGCGGTTTTTTGACCAATGGCAACATAAATAGCTGCAGTAGGCCACGAGAGGTGCTCGGCTTGGAGCGTGCGTTCAACCCAACTGACCGCGTGTTGGCTGGCGACAACAATCACCTCATAGTCAACCAGTTCTGAGCTCAGCAAAGCTAAGTCCGTTCCGGCTTCGATACGGATTAACGGATGATTTAGCGCTTGGTGCCCATGCTGCTGGAGTAATTGGCACAGTGCTTTGCCTTGTTGATCTGGGCGAGTGACCAATATTGCCATGGTTTACTCGTGGTCAGCATAGAGTTTATTGAGGATATCACGCGCACCTTGGTCAAGCAGTTGCTGAGCTAATTCAACACCAAGGCGTTCAGCTTGTTGGCGTGGGCCACGAATCTCACCACGGATGATCCGTGAGCCATCTGGCTCGCCAACCAAAGCACGTAACCAGATCTGATCACCGTCTAACTCGGTGTAACTACCGATAGGCACTTGGCAGCCACCTTGTAAGGTCAGGTTCATTGCACGTTCGCAGATCACGCGATCATAGGTGTCGGCATGATTTAAGGGTTCGAGTAATGTGAGGAGACGTTGGTCATCGAGGCGACACTCGATGCCGACAGCGCCTTGACCGACTGCTGGGAGCGATTGTTCTGGGGAAATAAAATTGGCGATACGTTGTTCCAGCTTCAAACGTTTTAATCCTGCGGCGGCAAGGACAATCGCATCAAACTCCCCAGCGTCTAATTTTGCTAGGCGTGTCCCTACATTGCCCCGTAATTCTTTAATGATAATATCAGGACGCGCTTCCTTAATTTGACATTGACGGCGGAGGCTGCAAGTCCCAACAGTCGCACCATGAGGTAGATCTGCCAGTGAATGGTAGTGATTAGAGACAAAAGCATCACGAGGATCTTCACGTTGGCAAATCGTGACTAACCCCAATCCGTCAGGAAAATCCACCGGTACATCTTTCATCGAATGGACGGCTAAATCAGCGCGTCCTTCCAGCATCGCGACTTCCAATTCTTTCACAAACAGGCCTTTTCCGCCGACTTTGGCGAGAGGCGTATCCAATAGCACATCACCACGAGTGACCATGGTCACCAGTTCTACCTCTAAATGTGGATGAGCGGCTTGCAAGGCATCTTTGACAAAATGCGCTTGCCATAAAGCGAGTGGGCTTTGCCGAGTGGCAATACGAATTGGAGGCGTGGAAGTCATGATAATCCCGATAAACAGTCAACAATACTGACATCCTAACATTGTGCGCAGGAAAGTTTTAATACTAGATGGCGATGATGCTCATTTGTGACTAAATTGATGATTTTTAGTGAAAATAGTGTGATGGACTTCTCGTTGGGATCGCACTTAGTCTTGCTTTTCTGACGAGAGAGGATCTTCAAGTTGAGTGGTGTTTGTGGCGATATCGAGTAAAATAGACAGTAAATGACTAGTATTGCCGAGTTTATGCCCTAGGGTATTGATTTGGTAAATCAATTACGACTTTAGTATGATAGAGAGTGCAGATGGCTTTACCCAGCGGATTTAAAGTGTTAAATTGATCACGTTTTGTTTAGTCTGTCGTACAAAACATATCCAAAGCGGGCGTTAATGTTTCAACCAAGGAACCAACCTTGCAGGCTTACACAAAAACCTTAATTCAGCGATTAGATAATCTTAACCGGCAACGCACTGAGCGTGCGCTGGCGCTTATGGATTTACAAGGTCAGCGTGTTTTTCATCTGATCCCCGCTTTGCTGCACTACAACCATCCTTTGATCCCCGGCTATTTTGAGCAGCAAGTTCCACACGGTATTGAGTGTTTTAACCTAGATCCGATTCAGCAACAATTAATCGATGATACGCAATTGGCTTTGGGAGCAACACTGCCCGTACCTAGTCAGCCGAGTATTTTAGGCTTATACACTATGGGTAGCACGTCATCGATTGGCCAAAGTACCTCAAGTGATTTGGATATTTGGGTATGTGTGGCGGCCAGCATGAGCTGCGAACAGCGTGAACGATTAAGCAATAAATGTTTGCTGATCACCGATTGGGCAAAAAGCCAAGGTGTCGAAGCGAATTTCTTTATTATGGATGAACAGCGTTTTCGCCATAATCAATCGGATCAAATGACCGGTGAGAACTGCGGTTCTTCTCAACACCTTTTGTTGTTGGATGAATTCTATCGTTCTGCGGTTCGTCTGGCGGGTAAGCGCTTATTGTGGCAAATCGTACCTCCGGAAATGGAGGAGTGTTACGATGAATACGTCAATTTATTGTGTGCTAATCACTACATTGATTGCAGTGAATGGATTGATTTTGGGCGCCTAAACCGAATTCCTGCCGAAGAGTATTTTGGTGCCAATTTATGGCAACTGTATAAGAGTATTGACTCACCGTATAAGTCGGTCTTAAAAGCGACTTTATTAGAAGCTTACTCTTGGGAATATCCCCATACTCAATTACTCAGCATTGATACTAAACGACGTTTTTTTGCCCATGAGCCTGATCTGTATGGGATGGATGCGTACTATTTGATGTTGAAAAAAGTCACCCGCTATTTAGAGCGAATTGGTGACCGTTCACGACTCGATTTAGTTCGTCGCTGTTTTTATCTCAAAACTCATGAGAAATTATCGCGTGAACCGGGGGCGGGATCTGTCGCTTGGCGACGAGAAGCCCTAACTGAAATGGTTCAAGATTGGCAATGGGACGAGGCAACGATTCAACAACTGGATAACCGCCGTCATTGGAAAGTTGAGCAAGTGAAAACGGTTCATCATGCCTTATTGGATGCGTTGATGCTCAGTTACCGTAACTTGATTCAATTTGCGCGTCGTCATGACATCACTTCTGCGATCAGCCCACAAGATATTTCTATTTTAGCGCGTAAATTGTATGCCGCGTTTGAAGTGCTGCCTGGCAAAGTGACGCTGCTTAATCCACAGATCTCCCCAGATTTACATGAGCCGGATCTGACTTTTATCGAGGTTCGTTCTGGGCGAGCGAACCCTTCAGGATGGTATCTGTATAAACAGCCGCCACTGGCCGAGCGGATGATTGGTCAGCGCTGTTTAGATCATCATGAATATTTAAGTAAACTGGTCGCTTGGTCATTTTTTAATGGTTTGATTACCGAGTCGACTCGTTTGCATTCGGTTGTCCGTGATGCGCATCTCGACCTCGATAAGTTTTATCAAATGGTCAGCGACTTAAGAAATACCTTTTCATTGCATAAACGTCGCCCGACCATGGCGGCGCTGGCGAGTCCTTGTGAAATTAGCCAACTGGCGATGTTCATCAATTTTGAAAACGATCCAACGACTCAGTTAACTGGTAAGTCGCTTAAGGTTGATGTTAAGCGTTTAGATATTTTTAGTTTTTCTGAGCAGCAGCAGTGTTTGGTTGGCAGTGTTGATTTGGTATATCGCAATTCTTGGCAAGAAGTACGCACCCTGCACTTTAAGGGCGAAACCGCGATATTGGATGCTCTGAAAACCGTATTAGGTAAGATGCACCAAGATGCGATTCCTCCAGAGTCGGTGGATGTCTTTTGTTACAGCAAGCATTTGCGTGGTGTGATGCGTAATTTGATTTATCAATTACTGGCCGAGTGCATCGATTTACGCCTAAAGCCCGTTGAGCAAGAGAAACGCCGTCGGTTTAAAGCGATGCGGATTGGTAAGCAGATGTATGGCCTATTCTTTGAGCGGCGAGGCGTTTCAGTGCAACGCTTAGAAAACTCGGTCGATTTTTATCGCAGCATATCCAGTAATAAACTCAAAGGTTCACCATTACTGATGTTGGATCGTGAGCAAGATTATCAACTGCCCGATGTAGTGGATGGTTTTGCCAGTGAAGGATTGGTGCAGTTCTTTTTTGAGGATACCGAGCAGGGCTTTAATATTTACGTACTCGATGAAGCGAATCGGATCGAGGTGTATCATCAGTGTAGTGGTGAAAAAGACGAGATGATCAACAGTGTTAATAGCTTCTACACGTCAGTGAAAGATGATAATCAGATCGCGGCTAAATTAATTAACTTTAACCTGCCACAGTATTATCAAATCATTCATCCTGAAGAAGGAGAAAGCTACGTTGTGCCTTATCGTAATGACTCCTCGGTTTATTCTCGCCCTTCAAAAGTGATCAACGCTTAGTCCTCTTGACGTTGATTCTCGCTCTGCTATCAGCAATGTCTACGGATTTGGAATGTCTAGCTTTTTGTTATTCATTGCCCATCGAATCGGCTCTGGTCGGTTAAGTATAATTTTTTAGCTAATATAGCCCAACTGATACCGATTCCCCGTGATTTATCTGCTGTATTTTGATTGATGCTCAAGCTGGAGCGGAAATTCAGTTTCGTTCATCCTGTCTATGCTATTGCTTTTCCTGATTGTGGTGCGATTATAGAGAGCATTGAGTCAATAATAACGATATGCAAAATGAAAACAGCCATCACAACTCTATTTTTGTTCTCTGCTCTTGCGTTAGCAGGGTGTGGACAAACGGGGCCGCTATATCCGCCTGATCGTGCTCAACCGAGTGAACAGAATCAGTAAATTCAAGACATTAGATTAAGGGACATTATTTTGGATTACTTTAATTATCAGGAAGATGGTCAGCTTTGGGCAGAAAACGTCTCCCTCACACAGTTAGCTGAGCAATACGGCACCCCGTTATACGTTTATTCCAGAGCCACACTTGAGCGTCATTGGCATGCTTTTGATCAATCTGTTGGTGCACACCCGCATTTGATCTGTTACGCGGTGAAAGCGAACTCCAATTTGGGCGTACTGAATACCCTCGCTCGCCTAGGGTCGGGATTTGATATCGTCTCGGGTGGCGAGTTAGAACGTGTATTAGCGGCTGGGGGTAACCCAAGTAATGTGGTTTTTTCTGGTGTTGGCAAAACTGCGGCAGAGATGAAACGCGCACTGACACTGCAGATTAAGTGTTTTAATGTTGAGTCGGAACCTGAACTACTGCTATTAAATCAAGTGGCGGGGGAGCTTGGTGTTAAAGCCCCTGTCTCATTACGTATCAACCCAGATGTTGATGCGCATACTCATCCCTACATTTCGACAGGTCTGCGTGACAATAAATTTGGTATTGCCTTTGAGCGTGCGCCGGAAGTGTATCGTTTGGCGCACAATCTAGAGCATATTCATGTGCGTGGTATTGACTGCCATATCGGATCTCAATTAACGGCACTTGAGCCATTCATTGATGCTACCGATCGGCTACTGGCGTTGATTGACCAATTGGCTGCTGAAGGGATCACTATCGCGCATTTGGATGTCGGTGGTGGTCTCGGTGTGGTCTATCGCGATGAGCAACCACCTCAGCCGGGGGATTATGCGAAGGCTTTACTGGCTCGTTTGCATAAGCATCCGCATTTAGAGCTGATTTTTGAACCCGGTCGTGCCATTGCAGCTAATGCTGGAGTGTTATTAACGCGGGTTGAGTTCTTAAAACATACAGAACATAAAAACTTTGCCATTATTGATGCAGCAATGAATGATTTGATGCGTCCTGCACTCTATCAAGCTTGGCAAGATATTGTGCCTGTTGCACCGCGTGCAGGTGAAGCCATTATTTATGATTTGGTTGGTCCAGTATGTGAAACGGGTGACTTTTTAGGGAAAGATCGCCCGTTAGTGTTGGCCCAAGGCGATTTGTTGGCGGTTCGTTCTGCTGGTGCGTATGGGTTTGCCATGTCATCGAATTACAATACTCGAACCCGAGCGGCAGAAGTGATGGTGGATGGTGATAAGATTCATCTTGTTCGTCAGCGTGAATCGTTGGCTAGCCTTTGGGCGTTAGAAACTATTTTGCCGGAGTAAAGTGACCATTTATGCATTTCCATTTTTCTAAAATGCACGGTTTGGGCAATGATTTTATGGTCGTTGACTGTATTACCCAAAACGTGTTCTTTTCTCCTGAGCTGATTCGCCGTTTGGCGAATCGTCATACTGGGGTCGGATTTGATCAGCTTTTGGTGGTTGAAGCACCGTATGATCCAGAAAGCGATTTTCATTATCGGATTTTTAATGCTGATGGTAGTGAAGTGGAGCAGTGCGGCAATGGCGCACGCTGTTTTGCGCGTTTTGTACGAATGAAAGGCTTAACCAATAAGTACAGTCTCAGTGTCAGTACTAAAAAAGGCAAAATCATCTTGAGCATTGAAGAGGATGATCAGGTGTGCGTGAACATGGGCATCCCTGAGTTTGAGCCGAGCAAAATTCCATTTCGCGCTAAGCAAGCAGAAAAAACGTACATTATGCGTGTCGATGAACAGACGCTGTTTTGTGGCGCGGTTAGCATGGGCAATCCCCATGTGGTGACTGTTGTCGAGGATATTGCTACCGCAGAAGTGGAACGAATCGGCCCTTTGTTGGAGTCGCATGAACGTTTTCCTGAGCGTGTAAATGCTGGATTTATGCAGGTTGTCAATCGTCAGCAAATTAATCTGCGGGTTTACGAACGTGGTGCTGGTGAAACTCAAGCGTGCGGTAGTGGAGCTTGTGCTGCTGTTGCGGTCGGTATCCTGCAAGATCTGTTGGATGATACCGTGACGGTTAATTTACCCGGTGGTCGTTTAGAGATCAGCTGGCAAGGTCCGGGACAGCCTCTCTATATGATAGGGCCGGCAACCCATGTGTTTGATGGCCAAGTTTCTTGCTAAAGTAAGGATGTGTTTTGTTACAACCACAAGTAGAAGCTCTGACGGCAGAGGTCGTCGCTGAATATTTAACTGATCATCCTGATTTTTTCCAGCACCGTTCTCAATTGGTGGAGCGTTTATCCTTACCGCATCCACAAGCTGGTGCGGTTTCTTTGGTGCATGTTCAAATGGCTCGTCAGCGACAGCGGATTGAAGAGCTGGAAGAAGAGATCACGGCTTTGATGTCTCTTGCTGCGAACAATGATCGCACTTTCCATGAATTTATGGACTTACAAGAGCAGTTATTAAAGTGTTCTTGTTTATCAGCGGTATGTCGCGCGATTGAAACGACCGCTCAGCGACTTGGGTTAATCGCTTATCTACGTTTAGTGGATGCAAGGCTGGCAGAATACGGTATCAGCCAAGAGCAATTACAACGCTTTTCAACCAATCATTTTAATGGAAAACAAGCCTATTTAGGTCGATTGCGGCAAGCCGATCGCTGGTTGTTACTTGGTGAGCAGTGCGCGGCACCCGAAATGGGCTCTTATGTCGTATTGCCTCTTGGCCAGAATGCAGCGCAAGGGATTTTAGCCTTTTCTAGCCCCGATGGTGGTCATTTTCAACCTTGTATGGATACGCTTTTTTTGCGTCATTTGGCGCTATTGTTAAGTCACTTGATTACGGTGTTGCCTTGGCAATCTGATCATCATGAGTGAGCAAGATTCGGCATTACCTAACACGTTGGCTCAGCCACTATTGCGCTTTTATGAGTACTTGCGCAGTGAGAAGGGCTTAAGTTTGCATACTCAGCGTAATTATCAGCAGCAGTTACAAGCCATGGCTGGGCATCTTCATCATCTCGGCGTGAGCGAGTGGCAACAGGTTGATGCTGCTTGGGTTCGTCAGCTAGCCAGTAAAGGAATGCGTGATGGGATGAAGGCCAGCAGTTTAGCGACGCGTTTATCCTCTTTACGTAGCTTTTTTGATTTTTTAATTTTACGTGGTGAGCTGGCGGCTAATCCAGCCAAAGGCGTCTCAGCACCACGAAAACAGCGACCATTACCGAAGAATCTCGATGTGGACGAGATGGCTCAGTTGCTTGAGGTGACCGATGATGACCCATTGTCGATTCGTGATCGAGCGATGATGGAGTTAATGTATGGCGCTGGTTTACGTTTGGCAGAGCTGGTGGCGATTGATCTTAAAGACCTCAGTTTTAGCCGCGGCGAGATTCGAGTGATCGGTAAAGGCGATAAAGAACGAAAAGTACCCTTTGCAGGGCAAGCCAAAGAGTGGGTTGGTAAGTGGTTGAAAGTTCGTGGTTCGCTATTGAAAGGCGATGAAGTGGCGCTATTTATTTCTAAACTTGGTGGTCGAATTTCTCATCGCAGCGTACAAAAGCGCATGGCAGAGTGGGGACATAAGCAGTCGGTAGCCAGTCATATTAGCCCTCATAAATTGCGTCATTCGTTTGCCACTCATGTGTTGGAATCGAGTAATAATTTGCGTGCTGTGCAAGAGTTATTAGGCCATGAGAACATTTCAACCACGCAAATTTATACTCATCTTGATTTTCAACATCTTGCTCAGGTGTATGACCAAGCTCATCCACGAGCAAAAAAGAAAGCCAAGGAGTAGTTGATGCTGTTTTACCGTCAGTTAGGACCGATTCGAGCCATGAGCTTTGATTTGGATGACACTTTGTACGATAACCATCCAGTGATTGAGCATTTAGAGCAGCAGGTGACGCAATGGTTGCATCAGCAACATCCGTTGACTGCTAGCCAACCTAAGGCATGGTGGGTAAGCCTCAAGCGGCAGGTTGCGATGCAAGATCCTTGGCTGCGTCACGATGTTACGCAGTGGCGTTTTGAACAGGTAAGACAGGGATTAATGCAGTTAGGCTACTCTGCATCTTTGGCGCAACAAGTTGCAGAAGAGACGATCCATGAAGTATTACGCTTACGCAATTTGGTCGATGTACCATTAATGACGCATCAGGTATTGAGCTCTCTAGCGGAAAAGCTGCCGCTGATTGCGATCACTAATGGTAACGTTGATGTTGAGAAAATTGGTTTAGGTGATTATTTTCAGAGCGTATTGAAGGCTGGTGCCGATGGGCGAGCTAAACCTTACGCGGATCTTTTTGATAAAGCGAGCCATAGGTTAGCGCTTCCAGCGCGAATGATTTTGCATGTTGGCGATCACTTGGTGACGGATGTGCAAGGGGCGAAGCAAAATGGTTTCCAATCGTGTTGGTATAATGATCAAGGTCTCACTTTGCGTGAAAACTCTCGCGCAACGGTTTTGCCAGATATTGAAATTCATCGACTAGAGCAACTTAATCAATTGATTTCTTGAATAAACATTGTGATTTCCATGGTTAATCATTAACGTAGTTGCACAAATGATACAAGTTGTATTCGCAGTCTGAGTTAGTGAGAACATGTTCACAACATCGTTATTTTTTCCGGCACAATCTGACGTTCCAGAATTACCGATTCATCCCGCTTTGACCAAGGCGGGTCAATTGTTGATCCAATTGCTGTCGAGTGAATCGATAGAAAGCGTTCAAGCATGGGTTGATAGGTTATTGGCCCTTTATCCTGAGGCCAAGATAATCGGTTTGAGCGCTGAGCCGATGATTCATGATGGACAGTTGTACCACGACGGTACTTTATTGATTTTCAGTCACTTTTCTAATACTCACCTCACTTGTTCAGCACAAACCCTTTCCCTGTCTGGAAGAAAAGACACTCAAGCGTTGATTGATGGCTTGAAGTTACAGTCCGACTCTCAGGCAATGTTGTGCTTTATCAGTCAAACCCATATCGATGATAAGGCGCGTTTTCATGCCTTGAATACCTTTGCTCCGGGGATTGTCGTCGCTGGGGGATTAGCCACCGAAACCCAGCAAGGGCAGTGGGTATTATTGGGACGACAACTCTATCATCAAGCGATGGTGAGTGTTGCCTTGCATAGCGAGAGCTTACACGTTCAAACTGGGGCTTACACGGAGTGGAATCCGGTTGGGCGAACCTTTCGGGTCACGGCTGCCACTGGCTGCATGGTACAACGAGTCGATGATATACCCGTTCGTCAATTGTATGACCGTTACTTAGGCAATGGTCAATCGGTGCCGCTGGAAAGGTTGAGCCATTTCCCACTGCTGAAAGGTGAAGTCACGCTACAAGACGTCTACGTTCCTCTTGCTGAACAAGATGGCGGCTTGATTTTCAACGCACCATTATCGGTAGGAGATGAGGTGCGCTTTTGTTTCGATCATCCATCGATAACCTTAGAACAAATCTCGATCGGTGCTGAGCGGCTACGTGAGTTCCAAGCTGAGCAAATGATTATCTATAGCTGTACTTCACGTTTGGACTTTATTGCTGGTAACCAAGAACTTCTGCCTTTACAAAACCAAGTGGCCACTCATGGTGGCTACTTAGCGGGTGAACTGTGGCATGACGGACAGTCACAACGCATGCTTCATCACAGTATGACTTATCTTGCGCTACGTGAAGGCGTGCCAGCTCAGGCTACGTTAAGCCCTGCTTATGTTACCAAACACGATGAAATTGCCCCGTTATTCAGTCTGATTCGTAATGCGTTAGATGATTTGGACGAGATGAATCGTGATTTAACCAAGAAAATTCAAGATCAAGCCTCATTACTCACGGCTAGTTATCGCGTTGATCGACGTACTGGCCTAGCCAATCGTGTGGTATTGCGTGAACGGTTATTGCAGATGGTGAACGGTGAACACTTACTCGCGCTAAAATTGACCAACTTCCATCAGATTAATGAGAAGTACGGTTATCAAGTTGGTGACCAGTTATTGGTTGATTTAACTGGGCATTTTCAAGAGTACTTAACTGAGCATCTACCGGGCCTGAGTTCATTGTATGCGATTGGTGTTGGCGAGTGGGCGACCGTGTTTAGTGCTGATCGCGATGAAGAAGAGATTCATCGCCTGTTTTCGCAATTTGTTGAGCAGCTTGAGCATGTCAATTTTGAACCTTATGGCTTACCAGAAGTGGATTATGTTTCTGTTTCGTTGTGCGCGGGATTAGTCAGTCGTAAAGAGTTTCCGGCTGAAGATGCGGACGATTTATTGCTGCGCGCGATTGAAGCTCGTCGGCACGCCTTTCAGCGTAATCGGCATTTTTGCAGTGCAACGCGATTACGTGCTCAAGATGAATTACGTCAAAAACGATTGGGCTGGTTATCGTGTGTGAGCCGGGCGGTTCTGGATAATAATGTGTTGGTGTACGGCCAACCGATCGTTCACGCTCATTCTCATCAACTGGCTTCCTATGAGTGTTTGGTGCGCATTGAAGACGAAGGGGAGATCATTTTGCCGGGACGATTTTTACCGATCATCGAAGGCAGTCATCTTTACACGCGCTTAAGTCGGCAAATGATAAAAAGTACCTTTGATATCATGCGTGATCGCCAGGAAGCATTTTCAATTAATCTCTCTCCGCAAGATTTAATGAGTGAACGCACGCTATTGCGTCTTGAGGCCGCGGTGAAGTCATTGGCTGATCCATCGCGAGTGGGGTTAGAAGTGCTCGAAAATGAACAGATCAAAGATTATGGTCAGATGATTGAGGTATGCGAACACTTTAAGCGTTTAGGTGTGCGAATTATTGTTGACGATTTTGGCAGTGGTTACTCGAATATTGATGAAATTATTAAATTGGAACCTCAAGTTATTAAGTTAGACGGCAGCTTAATTTGTAATATCGATCAAGATATTAAGCAGCGTAAAATTGCGCAGCAATTGGTTAAGCTGTGCCAAGTGCTGAATGCCAAAACGGTGGCTGAATTTGTCCATAACCAAACCGTCTGTCAGATAAGCGAAGACATGGGGGTTGATTACTTGCAAGGTTTTTACTTAGGTCAGCCTGTGCGTTTACGTCAGCGAGTGATCGCGTAATCGATGGCCGCTTTTATCGGCCTGGAGGGTTTTCATAAACGTGTCGAGAAAATCAGTTAATGCCTGAGCTTGCTGAGGTTGGTGGATGTGCTTGAGCAATTCACTGGCCACCTCTAAAGTGCATAAATGTCCCGTTTGTTGATTACGTCTTAACTGGTAGTGGGACGTCTGTGTGGTTGTTAAATGGGCATGGGGTAGGTTTAACCAGTCGCTTTTGCGCAGCATTTTTTTCGCCTCCTGCCAAGTGCCATCTAAGACAATAAAGTGAGGGATTTGCCCGTTATCTTGTGCATGTTGCAGATGCTGCTCGATAGGCTCACTGTGCTCACTTGGGTAGATGAGCAGTGAATAATAATCTGGGTCATTAATGCGATCGAGTAAGGCTGGTGGTGGAGTGCGTCGCTGCCAGAGATAGTCTGCGCAATCGGGCAGGGCTTTGGTCAGCCAGCGACCCGTATTGGTCTCGCGTTGATATTCATTTTCATGCATCAGTAATGAGAGGATCAATGGACTGCTGAGACTGGGAACCACCGAACACAGACACTGCCATTCGAGACCACATTCTAAGCAAGCCATTATAATTTCACTCCACTTTTGGGTGCTAATCCATCGGCAAACAGTGTGACACCGCTGATCTGTGTTGTTTGCGCCGGTTGAGCATCACGAGTGGTGGCTGGATAACTGATGCCATTATAAGACAATTGGTAATGCTGGCTTTGCTGATCACGTCTGAGAGTTAAAATCAGATCTTGCCAACCATGATGAGCCAGCTTACCGAGTTGAAAAGGCGTAGCGACCTGATTGATGCGGCTGTTAAAACGCCACTCTCCGGCTTTTTTCTCGAAAATCAGTAAGGTGCATTGCTCTTGCTGGCACCAATCCAGTTGGACGAGCAGTTCTGGTGTTTGATTGCCATTTAAGTCGTACTTCAACCAGCGATAATGGATATGACTCGGGTCGGTTTTGTGCAACGCAAAATAGCGTTTGATCGCTTGGTCAACTTGCTCATCATAATCACCACGAGAAGTGATCGATTGCGGACGGCCATCTAAGTTACGTTGATTGAGGGATGCCTGCTGATCGGCGATGCTTTTTGCTTGAAAGAGCGTCAGTCCCCCCTCACTGATTGGATAGACTTGGTGGCCAATTTTTTCTTTATCAGCATGCAACTGGAAGCCATCACGAGTATAAATCCGTTCTGATAGTAAATATTGCTGTTGATGGTGGGTCATGACCACTTGTACTTGCTTGGGATTCAGCTGTTGCCAATAGCCTTTTTCAACCAGTTCCCGTTCACCACTCAGATAACGATAACGTGTGATGGCACTATGATCAGCGTTCAGTTCTAGCGTGACACCAAAGCCGCGTTGATCACTGGCGCTCGCAAAATAGGTACCCGCCCAAGTTTGTGTGGTATCGACGTTACTTAATGTCGCACAGCCTTGATAAGTGGTTGCGGATAAGGTTAAGGTCGACCGCCAACTGTAAAGCGTATCACTCATATTATCGGAGCAGACGGCGCGTACTAAACTGAGCTGGCCTTCGGGAAATTGATAATGACGTTGTTGGGTCGACAGTTGGCTATTCTCAATCATAAAGTGTTGCTTATCACCGCCTAAAGGCTGAAATTCTAGTCCTTGAGGCGTGAACTGAATGGACCAAAATGGCTCAGTACCAAAAGCGCGAGTTGGACGTGGGGGATGCTGACAGCGCTGAGGATTTTCCGAACTCAGTTGGTTGATCTGCTGAACGACAAAGCGAGCGGTATAATCACCATTAAATCCTGTTTGACTCGGTGGGGTCAGATAACCGATGACTTCACCATAAAGAGCTTGATAAGGTTGATGAGCCACAGCTCTCGCTTGTTGTTTGAGCTCAGGTGATAAGTCTAGCCAATACTGGTTATTGCTATCACAAGGGGTTAATGAGCTGACATCTGGGCCAAGAACGACTTCACCTCGTAGAATAAAGGTTTGCATTTTGATACTGGCAGGATTATCGAGTGTCGCCTGTGTCCGCTCTGGGCTTGGCGTTACCTCTGATTGCTCAGGTGGCGTTGATGAACATGCTTGGATGGCAAGCAGCGCGAAAAGGGCGGCAGGTCTTGTTAGCTGCTTCATGTTATCTCTTCCTCGTGGCAGAACATACAAAATATAGGGCTTTATTATGGCATATTGGTTGTTTAAAACTGAACCGGATACCTTCTCTATTGACAGTTTACGAACACAAAAGGTTTCACCTTGGGAAGGGATACGCAATTATCAGGCAAGAAATTGGTTACGCGATGCGGTAAAAGAAGGTGATCACGTACTGATTTACCATTCATCTTGTCAGAATATTGGTGTGGCGGGTATTGCTCAAGTGGTACGGGAAGCTTATGTCGATCATTTTGCGTTTGATCCAACCAGTGAGTATTTCGACCCTAAATCGAACCCAGAGTCACCGCGCTGGTTGATGGTTGATGTTGCGTTTGTACGTAAAACTCAGCGCGTGATCCCACTGTCAGAGCTAAAACAGGTGCGGGAGCTGGCGGCATTACCTTTGGTGAAAAAGGGGAATCGGTTGTCGATCATGCCGCTCAGTGAGTCAGAATGGCAAGCCATCATCAACCAAGAAAGGGTTAAGTCAGGATGACTCGTTAATATTCGCGATTGATTGTTCTTATCAGAGGTGCAGCATAAAGGGGAAGCTAACGACAAGTGTTAGACGTAGTTATCCCCTTTGGTGTGACTGCATATGGTTTGTTGATGTTATTGCTGGTTATGGCTCAGCAAGTGCTGCTGTAGGTAATGAGCGACGGCGTCATCAGCGTGACTGCCGATTACGGTGTTATTAGGTAAGGCGCGAAATACTTTTTCATGTGCCGTTCCCATCACTAATCCTTTACCTGCCATTGAAAGCATTTCCACATCGTTCATGCCATCACCAAAAGCGATACAGTGTTCAAGTGTTAAGCCTAGAGATTGAGCAATCGCTTGCAACGCTTCGCCTTTCGATACCTCCGCTCCCATCACTTCTAAACACCAAGGGGTTGAGAAAGCGACACTCAGTTGTCCGGCGAAATGTTGGTTAATTAAGTTTTCGTAGTGGACGAGCTGTTCATGATCTTGTTTGGTATTAGTAAAGAAGATTTTAGCGACACCTTGATTTGGCGCGGCATTAACGTCAAATACTTGATAAGTAAAACCGGAGTCTTCATGGAAATGACGTAATACTTCATCTTCACGATTGAGTAACCAATCTTCATCACGATAAATATGTACATAAATATCGTCATCGTGTTTAACCAGATCGATGATCGCTTGGACTAACTCTGCAGGTACATTTTTACTGTACAGTTCTTTGTCATGCTGATCATGCACACGAGCGCCATTTGAGGTGATCATATAAGCAGGAATACCAGCAATTTCACGAATACCGGCAACATCAACATGGTGTCGCCCGGTGGCAAATACGAAGGTAAAACCTTGTTGATGAAGAGCCTGCAGCGTCTGCTTGGTCACTTCACTTAATTGATGATTAGGCGCTAACAAGGTGCCATCGAGATCGGAAGCGACGATACGTACCGGTGTTGTTTGTTCAGTGGTCATAAAACCCTCGTTGTACTGCTAAAATGCCAAGACATAACTGTGGCAGACTAGTGTAAGTGAAAATGATTGTCCAAAAGAGGGTAAACCTAGGCATGGTTATTTTCCTCTATTGGCGAGCTTTCGCCACCATTGGCATGCTGTGCAAAAAAAACCATTATTTTATCGAGAACTGGGGTACGGTAACGATCACTTTCAAACAGTAACTCATGCCTTGCACCATCAATAATCTCGATCTTGGCTTGAGGATTGCTGCGTGCTAATTGCGTCATAAAGCGAGTTTGAGCGTGATTACTGACAATCGTATCTTGTCCCGCTTGCAGTAATAACAGTGGTAGACGAATATTTTGCATCTCTGCAAAGCAACGTTTGATAGCCAGTAGGCTTTGCCAAACCCAATGTGCACTTGGCCCCCCTAATTTCAGTTGTGGCTGTTGTTCATACAGATCACGAAACCATTGGTAGCGAACAGCGCTGTGGGTCAGTTGGTTGATAGCAAAAGGTTTTGGCAGATAAGGCCCATAGCCGGGAGCGTAACGGGGAGTTGCATAGGAGGCGCTGAGCAGTTTGGTTAGTGTCAGAGCGATCGGCCGCAGTTGCCAAGGCATATTGATCCCCAGCATGGGTGCGCTGAGTACAGCCGCATCAAAAGGGTGGTTTGGATAACTTTCTAGGTAGCGTGTGGTAATGGCACCACCCATGGAATGGGCCAACAGATAGCGCTGCGCGTAGCTTTGTAATCGAAATGTCGTAATAAGCTCATCCATATCACGCACATAATCATCAAACTGCATCACATAGCCCATTTGTGGGTCATCAATCAGTCGCTCTGACAGTCCTTGGCCTCGATGGTCAAAAGAGTAAACGTCATACCCTTGGTGAAATAAGTCATAAAACAATTCTTGATACTTACACGCTGATTCAATACGGCCATTAACAATGATAATCACTTTATTGTGCTGTGCAGCGGTGAGGGAACACCAATAGAGCCGTTTATTATCAAGCGTCAGGTGATAACCTTGCTGACGAGATTGCCAACATTGCGCGATATCGTGCTGCATCGCGTGTTGAAAATGGGTTTCTTGAGTATAAGAGTTTGGCATGAGCTTATCTAATCTATGGATGATGAGGTGCCGTCTGTAAAGAATCGACTTGGTTAGCATAAGCCAGTCAACCAGAATTGCAATGCCTACCTGCAACACCAAATCGTTTGTATTAAAGGCTCGGCAATAGTGGTGCAGCGTCCATTCACTGTGTTGATGAATTCGATCCGCCAATAAAAAAGACCGTACGCTTATTCATCCTTGTCTTTGGGGAGAGAATAAGCGCCGGTCAAAAGGGTGGTGATTATTTATGGATAGTTTAATGGTTCAGTAATTGTTATTTGTTTAAAAGGCGACTTCGGTTTATTGCAACCAAGCGTTAAGCATCCAAACCAGTTTTTCTTGCTCACGAATGTAGTCACCCATTTGTGCGCTGGTGCCTTCATCACCGACTTCAGCCGCAAAAGCGAGGATCGCGCGTTGTTGATTGATTAAAGCGCCAAAACCGTTGACGAGACCATGCATGGTTGTTTGACCGTCAGTGGCATTGATGTGTTCTTCGATTTCAGCCGCTTGTAAATAGGCACTAAAACTATGCAAAGGCTGAGCACCAAGCGTTAAGATACGTTCGGCTAACTCATCAATTTTGCTTTGCAGGTCGGTGTAAATCTCTTCAAATTTACTGTGTAACTCAAAAAAGGCTTTGCCTTTAATGTTCCAATGGTAGCCGCGAGTATTCATATACAGCACTTGGTAATTGGCCAGTAATTGGTTTAACGATGCTGCGAGTTGCTGGCTTTGATGACTGTCTAGGCCGATAAGATTGGTTTTCATACACTCACCTCATTAATTTTTTATAACTATCGATGGTAATCGATGACAAGATTTTGCTGTTTTGCAAACGTTGAAGCTATGCTATCGCCTGATGAGGTGTTAAGAAAGTCGGTTGTGGGTATTGTTTTAATAGGTTAAACCGATGGAACTGGGTTGCGCATTGATTGATGAACTCATCATTGACAGACGATTGGCTTTATTTTTACCTCTCTTTTAAATCAATTTGTTATGGTTATATTCTTATTAGGGATAACTCTAAATTCATCAGTCTATGCTTTAGGGGAAGCGGGATTGTTGCTTATTCACCACCTCTAGAGCATGTTATGACTAAGCGAGTGATTTTTTTTGATTTGTTGCGTTGTGTTGCTGCTATTGCGGTGATTGCGATCCATGTCTTAGCGCCTTATCGGCAGATGATGGGGACCATTCCTGATCCACAATGGATCAGTGCGGTGACGATTAATGGCCTTAGTCGCTGGGCTGTGCCGATTTTTATTATGATTTCTGGCGCCTTGATGTTGAGCGACCCTAGGCCATTTGATTTACGCTATTACCTTCAGCGAAGATTAGGCAAAGTGGTGGTTCCCTTTGTGATTTGGTCGCTGTTTTACGCTTATTTAAGCGGATGGAGTCGCCATGGATTTGATATCAATGTTGTAAAACAAACGCTGTTGGATAGTCCCCATCAAGAAACCTATTACCATTTAGGGTTCTTTTACTATTTTATCCCGCTGTATTTACTTATTCCTTGTTTACATTGGTTAGTCAATCGAGTCGATGATGGCTTTTGGTACAGTTTGGTGACGATATGGTTAATGACAACAGGCTTGTACTTATTCGGTATTGACGGGCCATGGAGTCATGAGATTTGGCTCTATAGCGGTTATTTGCCTCTAGGTTACCTGCTGTACCAAAAGCTGCGGCTATCGTCTTTTAGTCTATTATTCGTCATAATTCTGGGCTCGTTTGCACTGTATATGACGGTCCAAGCGGTACTGGAATTGAGTCTGACACACGGGCGGTATACGGTTGGGCGTTGGTTATCGTATAAAACGCTTAATGTCGTTGCTGCGGCGATCATGGTCTTTGTGTTGTGTCGCTCATTAGCTGAACAATTACCAAATGCAGTACAGCGTTGGGTGGTGATCATCAGCCAGCACAGCTTAGGCATTTATTTATTGCATCCGATTTTTCTATGGCCAATGAAAACCTACGCATGGTATGACGGTCATCCCTTATGGGTAATCCCACTTTGGGTACTATTGAGTGGTGCGGGGGCATTACTCACTAGTTATGCTTTATCTCGGTCGACAGCTACACGTTGGTTGCTACCTTAAGTTTTCAAAGCAAAGTGGAGAAATTTTCGTCCTTGGTAGGTCAATATGCCTTGATCGCCTGGATTTAAAGCGTGGTAGTAATGCGGGCCAATTTGAAATTCTCGTTTCGGGCCCAATGTCCCTTTTTGGACATAAATCCAATATTCTTGTTCCTCTTGGTCGGGAAGTGGGTTATCTATAACCACGATTTGTTTGTCTAAAACGGTGACTAAGGCGGTACGTTCAGGGGCATTTTCACCTTGAAAATGTTGACGAAAAAAACGACTGAAGAACCATAAGCCAACCAATAAAAGGATGAGTATAGTGACGATAAGTAATAGAGAGGGTGACATCATATTCTCCAGAAAACCGCTGAACTAAGCCCATAACGGATGTCGATAATAGTCAAAGAGTGAAGACTGATTTTACCGAAGTGGTTGACTTTAGGGGCAGTAAAACGAAATTGCGTGATTAACCCAGCATTGAACAACAAGATTTTTCGGTTGGGTTCACACTTTGGTGGTGGGATTTTTTCTGGCATGACAATTCAGTCGTGCTGCGCTTGACGATCAGTAACAATGAGATCGTGGTAGTGTATATCCAAACCACTTGGAGTTGCAGATAGGTTAACGTAGCCAACCCGCTGCAGCTTCAAGTAGTAAGGGGATAAGCAAGGAGGCAGACATGTCCGAGATAGAACAAGTCGTATTACGAACGAGAAGATTAGAAACCTTATTGCGTCAGCATTATCACGCTCAAGGTAAAGGGCTGCATCAGCTTATTTCGAGCTGCGAGGAGCGGCTACCGCATGATATTATTGAAAAACTGAGATACATAGCCACGATTCGCAATAAAATTGTCCATGAAGATCATTTTCATTTGCCGGATAGAAAAGCATTTTTTATCACCTGTGTTCAGTGTGAAAAAGAGCTGGCTCCACGTAGCGGGCGTTTTATTTGGCGCGTTGCTGTAATGTTGATGTTATTGATGACTATGGCTGCGGTAACGTTTTATTACCTCCATTGGGATGAATTATCAAAGTTTTTCCCTCACTTTTTACCGAAGAGCTAGCGCGATGGCGTAGTTTTTCTCTGAAAGTTAGATATTTATTTTGCTACTTGATCAGAGTGAAGCTTGTTGAGCTGTAAGTATCATCTTTGCTTAATCGCGGATCAGCCAAATAAAAAAGCATATAAAAAGGACGCTAGGCGTCCTTTTTATATGCTTTTTTATTTTTTGTTTTAAAACAATGAATTAGTAGAGTAGAGGCAGTGTCATTAAGCCGACGATGACTGCGATCATTACCAATCCCTGTTTTTGAGATGAAGAAATCATAACACTGCTCCTCTGTTGTCTGTCTCATCTTGTTAATCAGAATAGCTTGCTTTATTGACTTGATCAAGGGGATCTTGGTGAAAGTCTTAAAAGTGGTTGTTAAAGTGTGATGATTTTTCCGATTATAGCGAACTAAGGCGGGTGTTATTGGTTGGTTGTCTCTTGTTCTTATCGGTGGTTAATTATTCTGATTTTTATATATGTGTTTGAATTTTAATGCTTTTTTTATGTTGTTTTTATGTTTTATTAATGTGTTTATTATGGTTTCTGGTGCTACCTGTCAAGTTGTGTCATTTTTAAGTTAATTCCTATTTTTTAAATAAATCATTAACACTTTAATGATATGAGTTATCATTTACATCTGGTTGGATGAGTTTATATGGATTTATTATGTTTATTTGTTTTGATTTAATGGAATTTCCTGCAAAATCTAATTTTTGTTGATTTTTGTTTTTAATTGACTGATTTTAAATGTCTTTTATTAATTTTTTTAATTTATCATTGGTTTTTTTTGGTTTTTTATTACCATGTTTATTGTTTAAAACAATGTTTTTTAATGTTTGGTTGTTATGTCTGTTGTCTCATTCAGTTAAAGAATAGTCCACGAGCGATGAATGCTGATAAGTTTTAAACGATGAATTTAACGTGATTGAATCGCAATCAAGATCCAATTTTTGCAGTTCGCTTCTGGACTTCATGGATGACATGCCTACACTGGCGGCAGAATTGATAAGAGGTATCGACATGTGGAGCTGGATTTCTGTGGCATTATCGGGATTCATCAGCATTTCTGCGTTTGAAAACCAGCATAGACGGCAAGCAGTATTGTTTAAAATGGTCAGTTTAGTGCTATTGCTTGCGATGATCATTGAACCGTTATTTTCTCGCTCTATGCCTGCGCTATGGATAGCAATTGGTTTAGTCATCGCGATGTTGGCTGATGGGTTACATACGTTTCATTATCGGCCCAAATTGTGTTTTTTTGGCTTTCTATTTGCCCAGCTCTGTTACAGTAAAGCTTTTTGGATTCAATTATCCGGTAATATGGTTTGGTGGTTACCTGCCTTATTGATTGCAACCAGTGTTGTCACCTTTTTCCTTCTGCTACCACAAATCGATACGTTACTTTTTCCTGTTACGATAATGGGGCTGGTGCTGGTACAATTAGCTTGGGCCTCCGGCGAGGTGTTGCTGCAGAGTCCATCTTTGGCGTCTTTGGCAGGGTTTTTGGGTAGTTTGCTGTTTATTTTGTCGGCGCTATTATTGGCGATTCATGACTATCGACACTCTTTACCTTGGGGACAGTATTGGATATCTGGGAGCTATTTGCTCGCTCAATCTTTGATTGTCGCTTCGGTTGTTTTACTCTCTTAATTCCGTCTTCCCTGCTGCGGGCATGCCTATCTCTATCACATCCTGTGTCTATTGAGGTTTTATGGAAATTTTATCTGCGGCAACCATGCTATTTTTAATCATGGATCCGCTGGGTAACCTACCAGTCGTGTTATCCATTCTTAAGCATCTTGATCCTAAACGTCGCCGTAAAGTATTGATCCGAGAGCTGTTGTTTGCTTTGGTGATCTTGATGTTATTTTTGTTTGCAGGGCGATCGATTCTTGGTTTCTTACATGTTCAGCCTGAAACATTGAGTATTTCTGGCGGCATTATTCTGTTTATCACCATAGTTACCCCTGAAAGGATAATATTTAAATGTATCAGTACTCTTAGTGCTAATTTTACTAGTGGTTTTGGGTTTGGTAGAAAAATATTATGTATAATATTTTCATGTAACATTTTTAAACTATCCCCTAAAATCTATATAGTATAAATGCTTAAAAGTGTTGGAAGTAGTTTATAATTCCATTTAAAAACATTTGTACAGCAATCATCAATAGCAACATTCCCATAAGCCTCTTTTATTGGCGGTACAGCCCAATCCATAAAAGGTGCTAGCAGCGAGTTGGGGACTACACCATAAGGTTTTCACTTGTAAATTAATGGCGCAGCGGTGGTCGTTTCGTGGTGAGCTAAAGTTTTTATGTGACTTTTTGGTTCGACCGATTGAAAAATGATTTTACGGCATTGTATTCTCTAAATAGACATCAGCTTATGGATATTCAGATGGAATTGGCAATACAAAATCTTCTCAGAGAACGACCTAACCTAAAGGCGAAAAAAATAGCGTCTATATTGGGGTTAGATCGCAAAAAAGTGAACTCGTTCCTCTATGTTAATTCTTCGACTTTTATCCAAAATGAGGATTATGAGTGGTCTCTTTCCAATGAGGTGTTGAAAGTGGTCTTCCCAGTTCCCACACGTAATTGGTTAACTTCTGCTGGCTTTGAAGAAGTAATAAAGCAGTATAATGGCCTCTGGGATGAGGAAACGACTACAATCGAAATGACTTTTCTTGGTGGGAGTTTCTTACTTGATTCTTTGGGCAAACTGCTCGCTCTTATTAATCAGTTAGTATACGCAGGTAAATCAATCTCATTAGATTTTTGTGCGTGTGACAAATCATTCTCATATCTGTGTCGAGTAGGCTTTTTTGAGTTAATTGATAAAGGGGTCGTTGTTACTCCTAATATAAAAGATGCGTCTTGCCACTATGGGCATAACACCAAAGTGATGGAGTTTGGTATTATCACTCCAGAAGAGCCAGATGAAAGTATCCCTCTCCAGCTCAAGCAAGCTTTCATAGAGCAGGCCGGTAAAACGAACTCCAATGCTGCCTTTACTATGATTTCGGAGCTCTTTGGTAATGTTAGAGATCATTCAAAATCACCAATAGATGGGTTTGCTGCTTTACAGGTTTATGAAAGAACTAAAACAATACAAACCGTTATATCAGATAGTGGAATAGGCATTGTAGGCTCTTTACGACCAGTATTAGAAGAACGTTACCCAAAACTATTCAAAGAATTTTCAGGCATAAATGATGAGTCAGATGCACTGCTCATAAAGCGTGTATTTGAAGAAGGTCGTATAAGTAGTGCTGAGAATAATGATGATGAAAGCCGCGGATTAGGTTTAAAAAGAAGCGGTGATATTGCTGCTAAATTTAATGCTCAAATACACATTAGGCAGGAGTCTTTCGAGCTAACTCTTATCTATTCTCAAGGGAAACTTTCTCGCCATGAAGTGAGTTATGGTTTACAAAAATTATCCGGTACGCATATTTGTTTTGACTTTTCTCTTGAATAATTTAAGATCTTCTCCTTAAGTTATCGACATGAATCAGAATCCAATGATAATCAAACTCCGTGATTTTACGAAAGACGATCACCCTTTTGGCAATGTTCAGGGGAAAGATGTGTTTCATCAGTTGATGAAACTAGTCGACTCTCTCCCATCTTTCACTGTCTTTGGGATTTCACTGGATGGGATAGAGGCTACAGATGCATCTTTTCCGCGTGAAAGTGTTGTGGCTCTTGCTCGCTTCTATCGAGGTGAAAAAAGCTTTTACTTAATTGATGTAGCAGATCAGGATCTTATTGATAACTGGGCTTATGCTGCTGAAGCGAAAGAGCAACCTCTAGTTATTTGGTCGGGAAATCAGTACAAAGTGATAGGGCCTGAAATGACGAAAGGTACTAGAGATGTGGTTGAGTTTGTTTTAGATAATGGTTCTGTAACAACCGCGAGTATCTCTGCTGCATTTGGTATCAGCATTCCAAACGCAAGTACTCGATTAAAAAAGCTATATAGCGCGGGTTATATCACTCGTACCGAAGAGGCAGCAGAGTCTGGCGGAAAAGAATTTATTTACTATGCAATAAAATCTGATTAAACAGCTTGTGTTAATCAGATTTTAAGATTAGAATCCTTTCATAGCTGAGAGGATTTTTTTATTTTAGCTTAAACAGATTAATTAAATCAGAATTGGAGACCAAATGGCTACTAATTGGAAAACAGGCGACAACCGTCGCCATGGTATGGTTCGCGAGCGTTCTCAAACTCAAACATCTTCGGGTCATTGGGTAAAACGTGATGCGAATACGGGACGTTTTATGGATGTGAAGCAGGACGGCACACCCTTTAAAGGCGTCCGGAAAGAAAAATAAAAAGGCACTTTCAGTATTTTACTGAAAGTGCCTTTTTATTAGCGAAGTGAAATGTAATCGTCATTGGCGTGATCGATTATAAGACCCAACACTAAGAGGTCTCAGGTCTCTATAGAAACCCAATCGCTCGGTGAGAATTGCGATACTACCTTTCTATAGCATTCACTTCAATCGTTGAGTTCCCTCTTTGTTAAGAAGTATGGAGGAATCTCTCATGAGTATTCGACCAAAACTCGTTGATGTTTGCGCGTATGTGCGTCGCCGTTTCGGCCGACTCGAAAACGTTTGTAAGCATAAGCGTTCATATCCACGATAAGTGACATCAATTTAGTTTGGCGGGGTTCCCCGCCCTATAGAAAGGTACAACACCTATGTTAGATCTACTGACAGATCCAATCGTGCTCGCGGTTCTAATTGGCCCGATCGCTGGTATTGTTTGGACAAAAATACTTAATGCAGATTCTCGCAATGGCGAGGGGCTGTCAAAGGGCCATGTTAGAGTCTTGAATAGTGGGACAATATCCGCTAGCGATGACAGTAATATCCAGATTGGTCATGGCAACAACGTTACCAATTACAACCATAACTACAACGGCGGCCAGCCACCGAAATCGCAAGTTGATGGTGAGGTGTTCCTCTTTGGAGTGCTCGGGGTTATCGCTGCTATTCTCTATATTCGCCATAGAGAGTGGGCTCTCGGTTTTAGTCTATTGTTCCTTCTTTTCAATACCGCTTTTACTCTCGGTTATTTTGAATCCAAGAAAACAAAATTTGTTAAAACGCTAGCCTATGGTGTTCTGTTTTACATTCTTTATTCCATCTATCGATCGCCCATAGACCCTTACTACGTCAGTGTCGTCCAAATGTTAAAGGGGCAAGGATTAAAAGCTTATATCGAGGCTATTCGCTTGGATTACCTCCCTTTCCAAATAATTTTAACTGCGATAAGCCAAGCGGGGGCTCTGTTTCTCACGGTGTTTGCGTCTCATGCGATTCGAACAACATCTGCAGAGCAGAGGTTCCTAAACAATCTTCAAAAGATAGGTGTGATGGTCATAGCATTAGCAATGCCGTTGTATCTACTTAATTTTGAGGCTGTGAATGCCCAGATCATAACTTTTATAGGGGAAGCCATATGAAGTCATTATGGATAGTCATGTTTTCTTTGCTTCTTTCTGCTTGTTCTGCCTCGATCCCTAAAGAAATCGTTGAGCTGTCCTACAAAATGGATAAGGACATGACGCATGTCGAACAGGCCTATATGGACTTGGTTCGTCAGCACATGGCTGTTCTTAAAAAGCAGCGAGAAGACTACTTGTACAACGAGTGGGTGCCTGCATTGTTGGAAGATTGGATAGTCGAAGGAATGCTTATTGAAATGGCTCAGGGGAAAGTGGTCTATGACAACCAAGTAGATGATTTTGTTGCCGTGGATACGCCTAATAGGTTGGCTCAGTTAAATGGTGTGAAGGAATGGGCGCTTGTTGCTACTGAAGAAATAGAGGCTAAACGCCGTGAGCTCATAGTGCCATTGGAAAAAGCTGAGTCTGTAATGTTAGCTGATATACGCCAGAGTTTTACATTAATGAGACAGGGAAATCAAACCATTACTGCTCATCTTAATAGCATCCGAGAGGTGCAAGATGTACAGAATGACCTGCTTGAAAGTGTCGATTTAGAGCAATTACGAAATGATATCAATCAACAAGTTAGTGAGTTATCGAATCAGGCTTCTAAAGGCTTAGATAAGGTTCGTGAACTCGATCAGAAAGCACAACCTTACCTGGAGAAAGTCAAATGAGTATGAGAAACCGAATTAAGAAGTCAGTTGCAACCGCAAGCCGTCAATTGGCAGAGCGAGAGCTTCAGTTATTGTTAGACACTCGTTTTGATCTAGAGATGTTAAGTCCTGCGATTAAAGGTCATAGCCAATATCAAGCCTTGATGGATGTGATACAAACGGCATCCGAACGTAATTTGAGTGTGGCTGAGTTTGAAAGCAATGTTCGCCAACTTGGTGAAGAGACTTGGCTATTGGCAAAAGACATTATCAAAGCAGTTCGCTAGGAGGACTTATGCAAATCGATATGCACTATTACGGGACATATTGTGTGGCTCGCGCCGCAGGCTTAAACCGAGAATCGGCTCGTATTATTGCGACCGCAGCTCAGTTTGTAGACGACAACGCACAGCAAAACAGCATTGATTTAGCGGACGCTTCGGCTTGTCGAGTCGAAGCAACAGCGCACCACACTGCAGATGTAAGCAACATTGACCCTGATGACCAAAGACAAGTTTGGGTGCCCTTCCATTTCTTACCGGGAAATGAAGGTAGTTCATTCACTGAGCGTTTGGTATGTCGCAAAGACAGCGTGATTGCCCAGCAAATGTGTCAAAACCACTTAAAACAGGCCGCAAAACCTTATTACCTTGAATTGCTAGGGATAATGGCACACGTCTACGCTGACACATTCGCGCACTACGGTTTCTCAGGAGTTAGTTCTCGTCACAATAAAGTAGTTAATGATTCTTTTGAGTTCAGTGAATTAAGTGAGCAAATGGAAGTTTATATCGTTGGTAAGAAAGACAGCTTTTTTGCACGATTTAATCCTATTGTTCGTAATATTAAATCTCACCTTGCTGAGGAGTTGTCTGGTGCCTTAGGTCATGGGGGCGTGGTGACATTTCCTGACAGGCCATACTTGAAGTGGCGTTTTGAATACGACAGTGGAAGCGATTCTGGTTGGAGGGATAATCCAGCGACTTTCCTAGAGTACTGCCAAAAGCTTCACTCGATGCTGTCAGAGTTACCAGAAGAGTACACAGAACCCGAGCAAAGACAGGATTGGATGTTGTTGAAAGACAAGATAGCACAAATTCTTGCTTTCCAAGCTACTGGGAATGACCGTATTGATAAGTGGAAACACGAAGCTCGGTATGGCGAGCTACTCAATATCGCGGAGGATATTCCAGAATACAGAGATTGGAATGGCGGCTTTGAATCACTCCGCCATGGTAATAGCTCTGACGCGATGAAACTCCCTATCTATCATTACTACCAAGCGGCGTCTTATCATCGATGGTATGTCTTGCGAGAGCTTTTACCTCAGCATGGTTTGATGGTGAGGTAGTTTGTCATTGGTCCGTAGTTACGGGCCAATAATTTAAGTTATTGGAGGGCAGCTTTAGGTATCCGTAGGATACGTTCTGAGCGTAATGTCCTGATTTAGTTAACTAGAATTACGCAGCAAAGTTTGGAAAGGCGCTTGTATATCTTTAGATATAGGGATTTCACGCTCTTGTCTTGCAAATTAAATGTAAATGAAGAGGTAAATTACTTTGACTACATCTGAGATGTTCCAGAGTTTTCTTGGAAACCTGACTATCAACAACGGACAGGCGATAAGCGATAGGTACGGTGAGATTACGGCAAGCTTGAACAAAAAGTTTAGAGATACTGAGTCGAAAACCGCCAACAGCCTTCAGGTCGGCTCTTATGGTCGATGGACAGGGATCCGAGGTATCTCTGACTTGGACATGTTGTACATCATGCCTGCGGGTAAGTGGAACGACTATAAGGATGGCAAGCAGTCCAAGCTCCTTACTGATACCCGTGATGCTATCAAAGCCAGATACCCAAAAACTGAGGTTAAAGTAGATCGATTGGTTGTTCAGGTCGTTTACAAGGACTTTATGGTTGAGGTTCAACCCGTGTTTGAGCAAGTAGATAGAAGCTTCAAGTACCCGGATACATATAATGGAGGCTCATGGAAGATCACTAAGCCCAGAGAAGAGATTGAAGCAATGAAGGAGTTCGTGGATCAGAAGAACCGCAACCTCCGGAAGCTGTGCAAAATGGGAAGAGCTTGGAAAAACAAGTGCGGCGTTGCTATGGGGGGGCTCCTCATCGATACGCTTGCTTATAACTTCCTCAAGTCCAGCACTTACTATGACGACAAGAGTTATGCATATTACGATTGGATGTGCCGAGACTTCTTTAAGTATCTAGCTGATGAGCCTGATAAGGAGTTTTATGCTGCATTGGGGAGTCGTCAAAGAGTAGCTGTAAAAAAGAAATTTCAGCGCAAGGCCAAGAAGGCATATGAGATGGCACTAGAGGCTATTGATTCTTCTAGCGAGAGTACTCGGCACAATAAGTGGAAGAGCATATTTGGTCGCCCATTCCCCGCTGCGGAAAAGACGCATGTTGCGAAAGCTGCGACTGCATGGCGTGGCACTGAGCAATTCATTGATGACTTGTACTCGCTCGATGTTAAGTATAGCCTTGTCCTTGATTGTGACGTTTCGCAGAACGGCTTTAGGGAGAACTCGTTAAGGCATATGTTAGCTCGGCGGATCCCTCTTCTTGCCAAGAAAAAGCTGTTGTTTACGGTGACTGAGTGCTCTGTTCCTGAGCCATTTACGTTGAAGTGGAAGGTTCTCAATCAGGGGTCGGAAGCCGAACGCCGGGACTGCATTCGCGGACAAATTTTTGAAGATGAAGGTTATAGGCAACGAAAGGAGTTTTCGGATTTCCAAGGCGAACATCTCGTCGAATGCTACGCGATAAAAAATGGTGTCGTTGTTGCGAGAGACCAGATAGCTGTACCCATCCAGTGATAATGAAAGGTGATATGTAATAAATGACTAATAGTTCTACTGGCTGCGCTTTGTCAGATCAGGAGCTGGCTTTAGAGGGTCAGCTTCGAGAGTGCTATGGACGAGTGGTCTATAGCCATAAGACTCACGAGAAATGTTCTGACATCCTGCTGTCGAGACTTGCTTGCATTAAAATGTGGCAAATAATCCTGGCAACTGTAACGACAGGTGGTTTTGCCACTGAAATTCTTGACCTATGGACAATAGGGGTCTTCGTCGGCGGAATCGCATCCACAGTACTATTGGTGCTCAATACGTATACCAAGGACTACGATCTTGGCGAAATAGCCCAAAAGCACAAGCATGCTGCAAATGAGATTTGGTTGATAAGAGAAAAGTACTTATCTCTGTTAACAGATCTCAGGGTTGGGACTAAACCTCTACAACAGGTACAGGAAGAAAGAGATAGGCTGATGGGCGACTTGCATTCAATATACGTAGGCTCACCAAGCACTAACTTCAATGCATATACAAAAGCGCAGGATGCCTTGCAGAACAAAGAGGACATGACTTTTTCAGACGCTGAGATAGACGCTTTTCTGCCAAGCGAGTTAAAAAGAGGTTAGTCAAGAACGGTGGTTTGTTACTCTGGCTATGCAAATTGTAGAGGCTTAGGTAAGTTGGTCTCTAATTTGAACATTGACAAAATTCTGTCCAGAAGAGAGTTATGTAGTGCTGGTGCCGATTTTTACAGATATCTGGCGGAAGCTTATCCAAAAGCTTTCGTGTATACTTCGTCCAATACAAACACTGGGTATTTAGATGTACTAACTTAGTACGCGGACTAGACAAAATTATCCCCGCTTACAGACATTTCCAGTCTAATGTCCGAAGACAATAAGTATCATCGGAAACGTGCCTTTTCAAGCGATTCTTAGGCTATAAAAAGCTAAATTTTGATTATTTTTGAGGCGTATTGCTACCAGAAACACTGTGGAAATGACAATAAAGTCTGAGCAATCTCTAGCAAGCTTTTGGACAGAAATGATTTAGAGCATTTACTTAAATTAGCAAAATACGAATAACTTCTGGTATGGAAAATCTGTGTCCAATCTGGCAGGAGCAGTTTAGTTATTGGAAATGCAGCTTTATCGAGACGTTCTATATGTATTGGCTTAACAGAGGTGTTGCGAGCTTCAATGCAATACCAAACATGATGCATGAAATCGCAGAATCTAAAATTCTCCATGTTCTTGGCTTACTAAAAAGTGGGATCAACTTGTTAGCCAAATACACTAATCCATAAAACCAGCTCCCTGATGCAATCAGTGCCCCTATAACAAACAATAGTTTTTCATCAGGTTCCATTTGAGCAGTCACGCCCCCGAGTATCACCACCGTATCCAGATAGACATGTGGATTTAAAAAAGTGATGGCCATAGCCATTAAAACGACGTTTAACCAACTCTGGGCAATGTCCGAATTTTCCAACTCTAGGTGACTTGAACCATTCCATGCTGATTTTGCAGATTGGTAGCCATACCAGAAAAGAAATACTACGCCGCCAAGAGTCAAAAGGTCTTTCCATAATGGTGCTTTATAGAGCAGTGTCCCTATACCCAGTACACCAGTACTGATCAGTAGAATGTCTCCAAGAAAGCAGATAGTGGCAACGGACAGTGCGTATTGCTTTTTTAATCCGCACTTTAATAGAAACGCATTTTGGCTACCGATTGCGACAATCAAACTTCCAGAAACAACGGCACCCGTTAACAAAGTATTTATCACATCAAACCTCAATGGATTTTGAAGCAAACACCAACGATTGCTCTATCACTGAATCAGGCATGATCACTTGCAAGTGTTTAATCATTTCTTGCCCCGCCTCCTGCAAGTGTTCTAGTGGCATTTCAGGCAAACTTTCTAGAATAAACCACATGTTACGTGTGTCAGATTCAATTCGGGTTCTGACACCCTGCCTCCAGTTCCAACGACGACAAGTAACGCCTACTTCATCGCGCCAAATTACTTCCCCAACATCAGGGTTTTCAATTGAAGCCTCACCATTTTTCATGGTGTCAAAGGATTCAGAGCCATCTGCGATAGTGAGTGTTGGCGTTCCTTGATAACTGTCCATATCTTCACCACCTACGGGTATGGCGTATCGAATACTGATGGCATTATAAATATCCACAATAGGGTCAATACTCTGCATTCTTCCATCTTTCAATACTCGTTTTCGCAGTGCAGCAGCCGAGCAAGGGGTTCGATTTGGTTTAGCGCCAAATTGACGAAAAACGTCTCCCCACGCATTGATGTGTGATTCTGCCCATGAATGGTCATTCTCAATGACCGAAGTACACGCTTCTTGCAGAACCTGTTTTGCGTACTCTGGGTTTTGAACTTCCGTTCCTTTAACGGATATGCTCAATGCTTTGAACTCTGGTGCAATCTGGGAAATTCGAGCATCGATTGACGGCACTATAACAACCATTAGATAATTCCTTCAGTGATTCATTTTCATGCAAGATACATTACAATGACCAAAAAAGTCAATATATCGACCGATGGTGGCACTGATGCTGATTTCATTAATCAAGCGGTAGCCGCAAGGATCAAGGAACATCGAAAAAGGCTCAAGTTGTCACTGGATGCCCTGTCAAAAAGAGCAGGGATAAGTAAAGGCATGTTAGTAGAAGTAGAGAAAGGGGCAGCTAACCCTAGCATTTCGACGTTGTGTAAACTGTCTGCTGCCCTTGGGATTTCGGTTGCCGATATTGTGAATGTTGCGAGTAATCCAACAGTCAACATCATTGATAAAGAGGACATTCCAACGCTTTGGACTGGCGAGCACGGTGGTAGCGCAAAACTTCTGGCGGGAACAAGCGGCCCAGATATGATTGAGTTGTGGCGCTGGAATATGAAACCATCAGAAGTTTTTGAATCAGCAGGTCATCCACAAGGCACGTTTGAACTTTTTCATGTTGAGTCTGGAATACTCACTTTGAATATTGATGGGAAAGCCATAGAACTGCATGAAGGTCAGTCCGCTATAGCTAAAACGGATGTCCCTCACAGCTACTCAAACCAAGCAGATTCGGATTTAGTTTTCACTATGAGCGTTGCTGAGTTACATCGATAAGCCCACTCATTTAGAGGTGAGTTCAAATAAGATTTATTAAGGCAAAGCCATACTCACAATAGATGGATTAGTACTAGCCCCAAGTAACAATGGGGCAGAAGTGCTTTAGAGTAGTAGCACTAAGGCGCTCTTGTCCCAAAGCTTGGCTCTGTGAAACGTTTTTGGACATTTCTGAGTTATGAACCATACAGAGCCCTGATTTTTCGGATTACTTCTAGTATTGCAACCATGCGACCAGCCTACATGTGGCAGGCCAAATTCCCTTATTCACTACAGTTGCTGATATCATGCTGAAAAGAATTTGATATCTCTGATTTTAGTGTGTGAAATTTGGTGCGAGTTTCCTGTATTATCTCCATAAAGTATCGAAGAAGAAGTACCTTGGGTGCTCCTAGTACTCAGCGCTCTAGTTTAGAAGCTATTATGACACAAAGCGATTTTAGAAATTTACTGTATAAGATTAAGGCAGATGCTTGCTCCGATTTCTCTGGAGCTGGTGTTATTGTATCTGATTCTCCTGCGAATTTACCAATAGTAAGTCTACGAGATACATCACCAAAGTTATCCGGTTCGGTGGTTGACATTTTGGCAGAGCTTTCTAGCTATAAAAGCAAATATCATGATGGATTTCATATTCTAAATAGAAAAGGAGAGATAACGCATGTCGCTCAGTATTTCTCTCCACCGATTATTAAAGAAGTGAGCATCGATAATGCTCGCCCAGTAGGTGGACGTTTCGTAGCTGCTCTGTTCGGCTCAGCAATTCCTGGTGTAATAATGACAGGGGTTATCAGTGAAAGACATGGTCTTTCTATCTTTGTAGGTGGCAAAGAAGTATATTTTGAGGAAGCACAATGATTAGCCTTATTCCAATAGGCAGAGTTATTACCCTCATTGCTGTCGCATACGCAGTGGTTAGCTGTCTAATCCTCTGGGCTGTGTATGACGAAAGTACATCGTTCTTGTCAGCGGTATCAATAGGAGCTAGCGGTTCAACTGTTCTAAATGGTCTACTCGCCATACTATTTTATTATGGCTGGGAGAGAATTTGGGGGAAATACCCTAGCCTAAATAGACTATTATTCCCCAACTTAAACGGGATATGGGACATGACGATCCATTGGGAGTGGGAAGGAAAGCAAGGTACATCGCACGGCAGAGCTGTGATTAAACAAAGTTTTCTGAATATCGGTATGGATGTAGAGGCTGAAGATTCTGACTCTCAAACTTTACTGGCTAAGCCTAAAAAAGATGCAGAAACTGGGAGATCGGAACTATATTACGTTTTTTTGACCACCCCAAAACACAAATCACACTCACTACCTCAACAACCATATAAGGGTACAGCTATTCTTAAGCTAGGTCTGGATGATGATGGATTACTTCAAGGGAATTATTTTACTAGTCGAAAAACCGTCGGTTACTATGTGTTAAAACGTGTTAGTCATTCTGATTAAAATTATACCGAAAGTTAACTCTATCTTGCTAATAGTGATAAATAGCATAAAAGCTCGACAACTACCCATCAAAGTAATAGGTCTTTATTTTTCCTCAATAATAATCTCTACTTGAATTGGTTGATGGCCTCGAATAAACAGGTAAGCACTACACTCGAACTGCCAAAACCAACGTAACCTAGAAATAAATAAAAACGCAAAATCTATGTTTTCACCGCCATTAACTATACCTTGCATAGCATTGATGTCATTGATACTAGGATCAACAGAGAAACTTGGGTGTGTGTGCCACTCTCCTAAATAATTGAAGCGTTTGTAATCAGAGCCTGTTTCTTCATAAAACCTCTGCAATGCCAAATCGTGTTCATCAGAATCTCTGAAAAAGCTAGAAGTCGTCCCCCTTTTCACATCGACAGAAAAATCAACGATCCGGAAGGCCTGTTCGCCTAAGTCTTCCCCCATAAGCATTCCACCTATTTCACGCTTGCCAGCCTTTAACATATGGAGTCGAAGCTTTTTCAAAACACTATTCGGAAGAACTATTTGCATCTAATTGGTCCTTAGGTGGAAGGTAAGCTTGCAATAGTTGGATAATCTCTTCTGACTCAATATGTTCAGCAGTTTCTCCCCAGTGGCCTTCTGGTAGCAGGTCGATAGGGCGAGTATCAAAAGGCTGTTGAAAAAGCCATTCTGACGACATGCCAACGATATACGCAGAATAAGGAAATATACTAGCTTCAGGTCGAGCTAGGATATCGGTTGCGAACTGAGTAGCATGAGCACTCATAACGGAGACTTCAGCATCATTTGCTATTAACGGTGTATCGTCATCCACTTGAGCACTATAGTCATTTGCTTTTGTGCTGTGCAAAAACTCTACACCTTGCCCCTCGCACCAATTATATATTTGAGCTCTCGCAGATAGTGGGACAGGGTCTAGCTCAGGTCTTGACCTTGCCACAAGACCGCCAATCCCACCACCAAAAACTTCTACCCAGATCATTGGTTTTTTCTTGCGCACTGAAACAGACGCAATCAAGTTGAATGCTAAAGGCTCTGCTGTAGCATCTATAATGAGATCGCAATTACCGAGTGATTCTAACGCCCCAGACATTGAGCTAGAGCTTTCTTGTCCACCTAATGATAATCTAAGAATCTGTGTGTCAACGTGAGGGTTAATGTTTTGTAATCGCTGTTGTAATGCAGGTGCTTTATGAGCTCCAACATAGTTGAGATCTAAGTCATTTCTAACAATGTTGTCAGGGAAAAAAATGTCTTCATCAATGAGCAAAAAATTTCCTACTCCAGATCTACACAAACTTGCGGCAACTTTGGAACCGACAGAACCACACCCAACTAGTCCTACTTTTTTATCGCTCAATGATAAAAATTGATCAGGTAATCTATTTTTGTGCTCCGGTATTTTAATCGTCGTGTAACGTATTATTTTTCGTTCATCAATAGAACCAAAGAGACTCAATAAAACCCAATTATCTTTATCCCCTATAATCAAGTTTGCAATTGAATCTGTTTGTAGAATTTCATGATACAGCTCTAGCATTTCTGATGTTTCAAGTAATTTCTTTAAATCAGAAACATCTGGTTGATCTGATATTTCTGCACCAGAAAAACGTACTACAAAGGCTTGTTCTTCTCTATTACAGTCAGGTAAGGTGAGATTGCTTGTCCAAATAGGATTCTCTTTGTCTCCCACCTTTAGAAGAGAACTAATGAAGACCCCGCCCACCTTACGTTCTCTGATCCAAGCTCTTTCTGTTTTTCTCTCTGTGAGGGCATTGAGCGCATTTAGGTCTCCTTCAGTAAGCAAAAAACGAAAAGTTTTGATGCGCGTATCACGTCCTAAGGAAGGTATATGTGCTGATTGTGCATGCGCCATATATCCTTCTTCTCCCTGCTCTTCTAAAAGTAGTCGGTAAACACTTTCAATCATATCTGAGCCACTTATTGACGATTGCCAATTATCAGGTCTATGCTCTAAACATAGTTCACCACTCGCCCCGTACTGATGCAAAGAGACCCTCGTTTTATCTTCTGTATAGATCATTGGTGGTGAATCAGGGAATACGCTCGGGTACACCATCTTAAAGTGAAAAGTTCTATTTAGATGCAATACTTGAAATGTCAAACACATTGCCAGTTCATTATCTGGATCAGCCTGCCACTTGCCTACCTCTAACCAGCCTACTTTAGACTCAAGCTCCGCTACAGCCGCTCTTTCTAAAGAAAACCTTTCTTTTTGAAAAATCCACCACATCACGCAAATCCATCCGGCTTCTTAGGTTTTCTTGCAACATCACCAAATGCAATGCTTGGGGTTGCTAAGGTTGATGCTGCCGTCGCAGTGGACAACAAACTAGAGGCTCCAGACTTTGTTAAACTTAATAGATTTTGGTGAACTTGATTCATTACATTCTGACCGATTCTGCTTTCTAGGATACCCGACATTCGGCGGTGTTCAGCTTGTTGTCCTACTGAATAAAAATCTTCTCGAGCCTGACTCAGCCAGGAGAAAAAGGCTTCAGCGCGTTCAGGATGTGTTTCCCATTTGTCGGCAAAATTCTCCATGGCATCTGTCGGATTGTTGATTACATACTTATGTCCATCATAATGTATTCCTTCCTCCATCCTGAGTAATATGGAGAGCAGTGCCGAACCTATACTATCTTCACCTTGATATGCATGAGCAGATAGCGTTGTAAGAATTATTGATATGGGTTTATCTTTTGAATTATCTTCAAACATCATGTCACGATGACGTTTAAGTATCATTATCGCTGATTGCAAGGGTGTTCTGACGCGATAACTCGGGATGTCTTCAATACTGGCTTGTATACCTTTAGTTTCCATTTCTTTCAGTATTTCGCGGCGTTTTCTTTCAAAGTTCTCACCCATTCGAAATTTAAACCATTCAGCATATCCACGAGGGTTCGATCTCGGCCAGTCTGATGTAATTTGATGGTACTGAGGTAGTACTTCATTGTCTGTTATAGCTATTGCTGTCTCAGCAAATTTAGTATCAAAGTTCTTCTGTTCTAGTAAAAGGCGTTGTTGCTCAGCGTTTGGTATACAGGGAACGACATCCATGTGGAATTGCGCGCCGTCAGCATATTCTAGCCTCCAACAGCGCCTTTGCTCAGCGACTGGCTTTTTGATACCCTTGCTTTTGCGATATAACTCTAGTTCATCCCCCATGAGCACTTTTAAATCTTGTTGCGAGAGAGACGACTTATCGAGATAAGTCAAAGAACACGCGCAATCAATATCGTATTCTTCCTGTGCTGACAAAGGTTTAATGACTAATCCTAGACGAAAAGAGCCTTGTACATACACGTCAGGAGAGTAATCTTTTACCGTTGACTCCTCTCTATGAAGCCATTCCCCTACAGACTTATAGCTTTTCTCTGCCTGTTCATATCTAGACTGTGGGATCTCTAATGCTTTGGCCAAAGCCTCTAGATAAGTATCCGCTTGCTTTGTAACTGATACAGACATACAACTTTCTCCTGCTTTATAAGAACATTATTCCGTTACTTCAATAATGCAGCTTTTGAACGCTGATGTTGTGTAAATGCCAAAAGTTGCATACCTAGAATACTCCTCAGAGTCAACCATGTACAATTTTCAACCGCCATTTTGACAACGACATATTTAAAATATGTATTCGTAACGTACGGGAATACATGCTCTGGCTGGAATCTATCTGGTATGCCACAAAAAATAGGCTGTAATTGAAAATCTACACCGTATAAATTGAGGCTGTCCTGAAATTTGTGTAATTGTTACTTTGATATCCTTTATCTGAGACTTATTTGATGTTGCTGATCGGAGTTAGCACCGACTGACCTAACATCATTGCCAGTTATATCTAAAGCGGGGACGAAAATATTTGAACCATCAGGTCTATCGTAGACTCTGCATACTGAATGATTCCCTGCTTGTAACATTTGGCCAAATTTGAAAAGTGTACTGGCTGGGGAGACACCGAAAACATGTATCACCTTAGAGCGCCATGAATCTTGAATTGTCCTTATGGCTTGCCTAGCAAGATCTGAAAAATTATCTAATTGTTCTTTTGAGTTAATGCAGTTGGGGTTGGGGTCAGTATTAGTGATTCTAATCCAGCGTATTTTCTTATCTCTAACTGTTCTAGCCAATTCTTCGGGAAGAGCATTGGTGTCTAACTTTGCTGTGAGTTCGAAAGAAAGGATTGCTTCTTCCTGGTCAGAATCGTCATCTACTTCATACGAGATATTAAACTGCGAGGTTAAGATCGGAGACTCCTTTGGCCAATGCCAAGTTTTTGCGATTCGATCATATTGGAAAATTTCTACATGCCTAGCTTCACCGATAATCCTTCCAGCCAGAACTAGTACAGGAACCAAATGCAGCGGGAAAATTCCCAGAGATTCAGGTGTCATAGATGATTTCTGAGATGGTTTGTTACTTGTGAAGCTAATTAATTCTCGTATATCTGACTCATGCTCATGAAGAAAATGACCCCAAAACCCAAAACGTCCTCGGTCATCTCGCTGTGTTCTTCGGAGCATGTGTTTGATTTCTGGGAGTGGACCAAGATTTCGGCTAAGTGCAGAACTGCAAAGTTCTGTTTTGGATACATTTGTTGGTACTTGAGCTAAGTCAGCGAGTAGAGTTATGAGTTGTACGGTGGGATACTGCAAACTACCCAATAACAAATTAACTCGGGCAGTATGTACATCGCGCATATGTTGTAAATCGGATGCTGGATGTCCAGCTACATCTATCCTATCTATGAGTCTATGGTGACCGTCACACATAAGCATGATGTTTTCTGGAGAGTCTGATAGTGCATGAGAGCTCTCATTCCCTCTCGGTCCATCTGGATCGGAAGCTACAATGTGAGCCAAATATGCAATCCTTGCATTTTGTGTTGTTAAAGGAGTAGAGCCAAGATCTTGGCCACACCCCCGGTACATACACCTTCCTCCAGCATCATGCCATACCTTAGAAGCCGTAGGGGGGTGATATTGCTTTGCCTCGACCTTGGCCAAATAGTTCATCCCTTGCTTTCTTTAGAGCAGTAATATCTTTGACTTTCGCTTCTAGCAGCGTCCAGTCAGATTGTGAGGTCTTACTTTCTACTAATACGTCATAAGGAAGCTCTATACGTTTAAGCATGTTCTTCTTAGACAACACCTTTAGAACGGATACAGCTTTCGTACCTAAATCGCCTACCATTAACTGCGACGGTTCTTCACTCTGCTCATAAACCTTGAAGATATGTTTGGCATAAGCATAAGCTAATAGTTTTCCATTTGAGAGGCATAAAGAAAGCCATTCTGCCAATTCTGCGTCAGATAAACCTGACGGATGACCTTCAAGTACCTTCAGTTCGTTTTGCACTTGTATTCCTTTTCCATCGTTTAACCACTACTCATTATTAACTGACTCTGACCCAATTTCTTCCTTTCGATTGCAGACCAATAAGAACGATAATCAACCAAGCACATAATGTGGTATTAGTTAGATTTGGTCAAACAGAGGTAACAAGGAATACTAAGAGTAAAAAATAGTTCCAGTTTATACGCCTTCGTACTGTCAATCCCCGATAGAAATGTCCGCTTTTAGGAGAAAAGAAATGGAGTCAACGTGAGTGGCTGGCGGTGAATTGGTCAGGTTCTAGAAGGAAAAGGCTCGCTAATGCGAGCCTTATATCTATCAATTGATAGGGACGACGAGCTTACCACTTCTTGCTAAAAGCACCTCGTCTTTAACAACAAATGCCTCTACGAAGTGATTCCCTTTATAAGAGGTTGTTTCTTCTTTGATTTTTCCACCGATTTCAAACCCACCTCGTAATTGACCTAATCTACTCGCTTCTTCTCCAGTGTTAGTAATTTGCCAATATACGTCTGAGCCGGGAGGAATATCATCTGTAACCGTGAACTTAAGGGAATAGTTCTTGCCAAAAATAATTTGTTGGACAGCTCTAGCGAACGGATTGACGCTATTTTTATTACGATACTCAACATCTAAGTTGACACTACCAACGTTATCCACTTCTTCCCATCTGTGGTGCGCGCAGTGAGGAGGAATAGGGAAGTTAGGCTGACTTGCTTCGTTCAAAATTTCATCATAGGTAGCTGCTGTGGCTGATTTCTTTGTAACAGAATGAAAACTATCTCCGAACACACGGCGCCATTTTTTAATAGATTCAGTTCGATCTGTTTCATCAAATGCATCTTCTATCCAAGTTCTATAATCGCCGATCTTTGTTTTGAAAATCGTATACTTTTCTTCATTCCAGTGACGAGTAAACGTTTCTTCGGTTCGTACTGGATTGACTATTTCTGGCATTGAATCGTAAAAACTTAAATAATCATCCAAGCGGGTAAAAATTGTCTTTAAGGTGGTAGCAATATCTTTGAAGTGATCACTATTAGATTCGTAGTCTTGAACCATATTACAAATCAGAGTGGTTAAAAGTATTGATTTACATGAAAACGTAGTTTTTATGTCACGAAGATACTTGATAAGGCGAATACATTTAATGAGGTTGTTGTTACCTACCACTGAATTCTTGTCGGCGACCCACTTCTTGTATGATTCAGGGTCAGTAAGTTCAAACTCATTGGTGTGTCTATTCGCAATCAAATATTGTGTATGATTACCGAAAACGGTTTCTGTTACTCGTACAATACATGGAACAACATCGATGTGAAAATCACCTGAATAATCAAGATAAACACAACGAGTGTTATAGTGAACCATATCTTTATAGATACTTGACCCCTTAAAAGCCTGATGAAGTTTTGTTATGTAGTCTTTAGGCTCCCAATTATCATTTTCGTCCATAAAGAAGACTATATCAGCGTCAAACTCTTTGCTTTTAACTGGCTTGATAATCGTCCTATGTCCGTATGACCCCTGAGGCGAGGTGTTCCTAAAAATCCCTTTAAAATCGTCGTGATCTTTTACATACTTCTCAACAGACGCCGAAGTGGTAGTAACCTTGTTAATTCGAGCTTGATTGAGATTGACCACTCCTGTTAGGAATTCAGTAAATATTTTTTGATGTCTCACATGGCTTCCTTACTTAATTAAGTAACTAATTTCTTGGTCTTTGTTTATTTGTAATGACCAAGGGTAACCAGCACCATCGAAGTGGTGTACGTTTATTTGTTGACTAAGGTGATTTTGATTAAACTCCGCCCCTATGCGCATGATTAGCGAGGCTTGAGCCATAAGGGTCAAATGAACTTCAGTAACGTAGGGGTACTTCTTAAGAAGGGTGTTATTTATTTCGGTTCTAAGGGAGGCAACAAAGTTGGATTGCTCTACATCTGAGAACATATTTCCAACGTTTCTACTTTCAACTCTATAAGCAATAGCGCGATCTAACTCTAGATCTTCAAAAAAGGTCTTTAAGTCATTATCAAAAGAGACTTCTATCGAAATGCCTAGCTTTGTTACCTGAGAATCTAGGACCTCCGGCTTTTCCATAATTTCTGAGCACTCTAATTTTTGACCTCTACTTCTAGCATCTCGACAGTCTAACCATCGTTCCTTGTGTTGCTTCTTGTTATCACGGTTCCAGCAGTAGTAATTTACCAGACGCTTATTTCCAACCAAGTAACCTAAAGTGAAGCAATGCGGAACATGAGCTATAGCTCCTAAAGCGAGTGGCTTGTTTGGTTCAAAGCCATTTAATTTCTGAAGTGATTCGTCGTAAAACTTCTGAAGTTTGGCGCATGATTCTTTTAACCAGTCCTCAAGAGTCTGCTTTCTAGACTTCCACATGAAAAGGTCATCATGTAACCCAGCTGGTTCGATTGTGGAACTAAAACTGCTGCACAGGGTTGGAGCGGCAGCCCCATCTAAGCTTCTTAAATCGATACTCTTTGCTCTGTTCTTTGAGGCTGACTCACCAAATAGCATTGAGTACACTTCAAAGAAGAATCCTACGACGATCATTACTATTGAGACATAAACACCTACCAACGTCGCAATTTCATATGTTGAGTCAGACGCTGTATCAATGACGAATGAGTATTCACCATTGCTAAACTGAAATGCAAGTGAGCCAATAGCCGTAAGAGTAAAGAGCTTTATGCCTAAGCCCATAAGATAGCGCGAACCTGAAAGTCGTCGCTGAAAAATTACATAACCAAAATCAAGTAGTTGCTCTATCCACTTCAAACTTCAAGTCCTATATATCTAGAAAGTAATTGATTCTAACCTATAAGACACTTATTGCGCATTGATATGTGTGTATATAAATGCATATTTATATTTGGTTATTTATTCGTTTGTACAGACTTTCACCCCGTATTACATCTCGGGGATTAACAGCGAACAGCATGAGAAGAAGGGATAACTTTTAGTATTGCAAAAGCCCATGAACAGGGTGTGAATGAGTAAAAAGTCTAAGCAACTTTGGGGCAGAAATGAGCTTACCAACATTGTCCTATTTGATCCCAATCAGCAAAGAAAACACTGCTTCTATAAGAACTATGCTTTCTTTCAGTTCACCCACGTAATCTTAGAGATTAACTATTAAGGTAGGTATTACACTTTTAAGAACTTATAACAAACCATATTGCCCTCCTACAAATGCAATTGATGCTTTAGTACTTTTAGTTCCATCATTACTGGCCGTTTCGTGTATAAACATCAATGTCAGAACGCCATGGTGCCGAAGCAGAAATAGTTTTTTCCAATGCATACCCATTAGTTACCAAGTGTTCGGCCATTAGCGGTTTTAGAAAAATACCCATGGCTAAAGAAAGTGAAACAGCAATGATAGGCATGTATATGCCTATCGCCTTTCTCATGGGCGGTGAAAGCTTCATTCTTGTCTTAAAAAATAATGAATACGTGCCTACGATAACAATACTTAGAATCCAAAATAGGATGGGGGAAATAGCAAAAAAGTAGCTTAACTCTATGGTTTTACTACCAAGTTTATAAACATTCAAAAGGTCTTCTAAACTCAAGTAAAGAGCAAAGGGTAAACCAATTAAACTCACTAATGCACCGTATGAATATATAAGCTTATTAGCTATTTGTGGCATTTTTCAATCCTTCAACGATAGCATCTTCAATTTTAAATGATTCCCAAATTTCATTTATTGCCCAATCAACACCAACCCACAGTACAACACCTGCTAATATCGGTAGAGCAATACCCAAACCTACAGTTAAGCTAACCACATAAGCACTAGTAGAAAGAACGGTCATAGCTTTGAAAAAATCACTGCCAACATGCCCAAACCAATCAACCAAATGATAATCATCATTAAATACTAATTCGTTTGTGTTTATTCCGGCGGAGATAATCATGCTTAACACCGCTCCTTTTTTAAAGCCATTCACAGTATCTTTTGCCAAAACACCTAATTGTTTTACCGTTGGATTAGATATTGGATATGGATGGTTTTTCTTTATATTTAAACCATTAACAACTGCATAGTGCATTTTTTTATCATTCCAAAGGCTAGATATGATGATTTTTTCCTTGCCTTTAGCATCTAAGTATTGTTTGACGGTCACCCCTAAACCACCCAGAGCTTTTGTTACTTTTGTAGCAGCAACAAGGCCAACACCGATATCAAATTTAGAATGAATCTCTTCTAACAATTTCAATGTTTCAGTGCCAATAGTTTCACCATCTGTATTTTTTTGCTGCCAAATGTTTATCGCGCATTTAGCTGCATCATCGACAGTGAAAATGCAAACCTGTGTATGTCGTTTCTCTAAATAGGCTTTTAAATCTTCCTTTAGATCTTTATTCCATTCTTTCTCTGTAAGATCATAAGCAGCTTGAGCTTGTCGAGCTAATTGGTCCGCTCGTTGCGCGGCGTAACGCTCTTTATTGGCTTGTACATATTTCCAATTATTTTCACGCTGTGCAAGGTTTTGCCTACTTTGTGCTTCTAGCCTTTCTTTCATCGTCATTTTAGGCAGTTCAGGTTCAAGCATTGGTTGCATACTTGGAATTGCAGTTCCCGATGACCTGAAGTTGTTAGCTTCAGCGACATTAAGTGCGGCACTGCTTCTATCCCATTCTCTTTGGTTATAGCAGGATGCGCAATTGCAGGTTTCAGGGTCTTTCCAAAATGGACAACAATAAGAACGCTGTTTGTCAAACATAGGGATGATGTACCATCATTATTTAGGATTGCCTATGATAACCCAAAAAAATCACAGGCAAAAATTTGCCCAGCATCTTGTTGCACAATTAAAATGTAAGTTTTAGTTCAGTAACCGACTTATATGTAAGGCTTTTCTACATCATTAATTGTAGACAAAACAAAGTAGAAACCTCACCCCCATCATCGGTCAAAAACTACACAAATGCCGATATCACTCGCTGCTTAAAGCGCCCTAAATGTAACTCATCAAAGGGTTCATTTGAGCCATCAACTGACGTTCCATTTTTAATTGAAGAGTTCCAATTCAGAGTGGGGACGAGTATGTCACTCTGTTCAGAAGTGGCCGATTGCAGTGAGCGGATATTTGAACCGTCGATATGGAAAGCTTCATTTTGGCCCATTTTCGCAAACAGACAGGTTTCGGGTATATCTTGCTCAATGCGTTCGGAATATTCGATAAGGCTTTGCTCTGCAAAAGTGAACAGCCAAGCTTCTTGGTTCGGCTCATCGTTCACTCTCAAAATACGGCCAAGTACTTGCCTAAAGTACAATTCGGTTTTCACTGAGCTGATATGGCAACAAACTTGCAATCTTGGGATATCGGTCCCCTCACTAATCATACCGACACTGACAATCCACTCGGTATTACCATGACGGTAAGCATTGATTTCAGACAGCGGCTCATCATGACGATAGGTAACAATCGCAGCCGATTGATGAAACTGAGTCACTAATATTTTTTGGATTTTCTTTGCATGTTGTACCGACGCCGCCACAACTAACCCTCCGGCATTGGGTGATTCCAGACGAATACTCGCCAGTTTGTTACAGCCCAAACCAAGGAGATATTCCATCGCTTCATCATTATGGATGATGCTCTGGTATGACGTTTTTGTCTGTTTCAGTAACTCTAATATAGAAGAAAACGATTGAACCTCTTTGCTACCAGTAATGGTGAGATGTTCGTTATCCACCAAAACAATCTTTGGTGAACGGCACACTCTGTCTTCAATCGCCTGTTTCAAGCTGTATTGATAATCGACGAGCAGTTGGCCATCAGGGTCACTGTATTCCGCCATCACAATCGGTAAGGAATCCGAGCGCCATGGCGTTCCAGATAGCGCTAACGTATAAGTGGCGAGCCCTTGAACTTTGGAGAGTATTTGCTGCCCCCATGCATTCGCGCCTTCCATTTCAGATCCTGAACAATGATGGATTTCATCAAATACGACAAACACTCGGTATTTAGTCAGGATCCGCCAAAATTCATCATTTAAAAATTGAATGGATTGATAGGTCAGTGATTGCCCAATGGAGCCTAAGCCTCCATTGAACGTACAATGTAATGTCTTGGAGAAGGTTCTTTTTATACTATCGGCCACACTGAGCGTTGGGGAGAAGCACAACACCAAGTCAATTAAGTTGCCCGCCAATAAGCGTTTAGCAATTTCGGCGGCTAGGATAGTTTTACCGGCCCCCGGGGTTGCTTGACAGAAAAAATGAGACTGTTCGCCTTGATACTTTGTTAACGCTCTCATCGCACAGTCTCTTTGCCAATCTCTTAACATCGAGCGCATCCTTCTGATAACGACGTTAGTACATTGGTTAATACATTGATTTTACCCAGTAATAATGCGGAACGTTCTCTCGCTATCTTAAGCAGTGGTGTGATTTGAGTACTCAATTCAGGAAAACGTTGACTCAACGACTGATATTCTTCTATTTCACCGAGAATAATTTCTAACTCCCCCTGATGTTCACCACGCTCTGTCATCAAGACCGAGTATCCATCCATGGTTGAAGTTGACGGTTTGGAAATCCGAACTTTAGGCGATGAGCTCTCTCGGCAGATTATATCGAGTCCTCGAAAGAGTTCGGTTTGGAAATACTTTTTTTGCCTTCCGATCCCTTCACAACTTAGCCAACCTTTTTTCTCAAGTACTAAAATTTGACGATAAATGAACTTCCGGGCTTCTTCAGGATCGGGATCAACACCTTCAAGCAACAGCAATGCATCTCGAATTTCCACAACCGAAAAATTATCCATCTGTTTTTCAATCAACAGTTGATGCATAAACGCATTCATTTTTTGAGAACGATTCATTGACTATTCTAAAACCATAAAACTAAGGATTGCTTAGTATACATAAATCAGTAAAACTAAGAAAATCTTAGTTACATTGAGCCTAGAGATATGAATCCTAAGTGTCGTTCGACAACCCAATCCCAATACGCCTCAAAGAAGCGCGTAAAAAAGCCAAGCTCTCACAAAAAATGTTGGGAGTTCGCATAGGTATGGATGAAAGTTCAGCTAGTCCTAGGATGAATCAATACGAAAAGGGAAAACACACACCTGACGTCCACACGCTTAAGCTGATTGCTGATGAGCTTGGGGTACCACTAAGTTACTTTTTCTGTGAGGATGATATTTCAGCTGAGCTCGTTTGCTTGATCTCAAAAATGAGTAAAGATGAAAAGGTACAGCTAGCCTTAGAAATAAGTAAGCACTTAAACACTATATGAGCGCTTAATATTCTCCGAGGAGAGGGAGTCCATACATCTTAGGAGGGCAGCACTTGGTAACAGGTGTCGTCTACCCGACAGAAGTGCGTCAGGTGTGAGCTGGTTTAAATCACCATCCTTAAAATGGATGGTGCTCTTCTTCATACGCTTCAAGCCAAGTAACCAGCTTTTCAAGTTCGTTACCTTCAGGTGTGCTAGGTTCAGCCAGATCAAACAGGGATTCAATTCTCTTCAATGCGGCTTTATAGTCGCTTTCTGACGGTTCTAGTCCCAGCTCATTCCATGAAACTGTTGCAAGTTCATCAGTATGGGCAGTATCAGGCGCAATGCCCTTAATCAGTTCTTTTTCTGATAACATTTTCTTGCTCATAGTCGTTTCCCTTGTAGGAGAGGAATAAAGGGGTGAACAAGTCACCCCAAGGATACGAACTATATTGTCTTCCGACATCTAATCCACATGACACGTAGCTCATTACGAATTCGTAATTCTTAGGTGTTATTTTCTGTTTCTGTTCCCGAAGTTAGCCACTCCTGCTCATTAATAGCTCTCACCATAGACATCTAGAATTTTTTCTATAGCTTGGACAAAACCCGGTTTAAAAATTACTTTGCCAGTGTTTAAGTCTTCAATTCTTCCGTGCTGCCCAACTATAAGCTCCTTCATTTTGAGGTAACTAGGGTCAATTGAAAACTTGAGAGAGTTTATTTCCGAAATCGTAAAATTTGTTTTTTGATGAAATGTTTGTGATTTTGAACTTAGATCCCCTTTGTTATATAGCTGAATTGGGACTTCAGCATTCAGCAAATCAGCTCTCAATTGGTTGACTTCAGCGAGTAGTTTGGACTTATCAGAGATCAAATCACGAACTAACCAACGTGCGGTTGAACTTTCAATATCGTCAACCCAACCATGCTCATTTCTCTTAGCAACAGGTAGCTTAGGCTTATCAATCGATTCAGCGTAGACTTTAATTAAGTCTTTATACAGATGACCTGTTTTGTTACGAATCGCACCGGTATTTGGACCTCCCTTGATAGTTGATATTGCCCCTATATTTGAAATCGAAAAATTTTTCTCACCTGATTGTAATTGCTCTAAACAAATTTCATTGATTAGCGCCAAACTCTTTTTTGATTTATTAGAGTTGGCTTTATTCAAGATTGCTTCATACGCTTCTCGAATATAATTTTTAGATGAGTTCATCAGTTTTAATCTCCAATTTAATCGAGTTTTCTAGTAGTGCTTTGATATCCTCTGATAGTGGTACTAGATCTGAATCGTCTGAACTACCCAACAAGTCTAATGGAAGTTCACCATCAAGCACTCGATTAATATTTCCCCATCCGTTTAGGCGAGCCAGCATCAGTTGTGTTATCTGGTTCCCAACATGCAATTGCATTTCTTCACTAAGTTTAAAAAGCTGTGGTTGCATATTGTTATTTGATAGCATCTTATCCAGACTCTGGCTTCTTCGCGGCAGGGCAGTCGTTGCGTTCGCTGATAAGAATATCTCTGCATTTTCACATACTTCAGCCAGAGCTCTATGCTTTGAAACCTCGCTAATGCTTATAGACAGCTTAGGAGCGTTCATAATCATTGGAATTTTACTATCTATCGACGCTACTTGATTGAGAAGTTGCAAAGACTGATCAACTAGCCTAAATATTGATAGGAAGTCACATGAGAGCATATCTAAACGGATTTGCTCACTTTCAAGCAAATTATTTAGTCGTTTTTGTTTCATTTTGACATCAGGAGGAACAATTTTACTGCTATCTTCTAATAAGAAAATCTCCTCATCTAGCGCCTCTATTTCAGCATTAATATGGAGCATCTTGTTCGATACATACTGTTTTGCCTCCGAAATTTCATTACCTTTGATTATTAATCCCACAACAAATGGAGCTCCTGTAACAAAATGTCTGCAACGAAAGCAGTTCTGGCACCCTAAGTACCCAGAAGGAACGGGGTTATACTCGGTTTTCGTCTTTGAATTTTTAGTTTCTTCCCGCTCCAACCCACCGTCGGAGCACCTAGTCGATCCATATGGGCAAAGGCCATAATCGAAAAACTGGATAGAAGCTTTAGGCCACTCCGGATCATGCAAAGCGGAATATACAGGGATTAATAACTCATCTTTATGGTTATGAATCCGATCCTCCATCAAGAGAGCATTTTTTTGATCTTGTGACCTTGCCAAAAGCCTTTTCTCACCAGCATCAAGTGTTTCAACTATGTCTAGGTGTTTGATTTTGGTGTAGTGCAAAGTCATGATTATTTGAGCATGACCTACGACCTTCATCAGAATATGTAAAGGGACTTCACCGTACAATACTAATGCTGTAATCAAACTCACACGCATCGTATGAGGAGTATATTTAGATGTGTAGCTTGAAGCAGATCTCTCTGCCAACGGAAAGTCAGGTTCTTGAATCTCATAGAGCACTTTAGCAAGTGCCCGCCCAAACACATTTTGCTTCATTGGCTGAAAAGTGCTTGTGTCTATATTACGATTTCCACCCGCCGGATTGCGAAATAAGAAACATTGGGTTCCGCGTTGCTTTAGCACTGAAATTGACGGCTTGTTTGTAGTAAAATCAACTTCAGTCCAACGTGTTGGTTCCTTAAGCGGATTATATTTAGATTGCCAGTCTCTTAGTCTTATAATCCAAGGGATAGTGCACGTCGGAATGTAAGGTGAAACAAAAGGCTTTCCTGTTTTATTGGTGTTGGTGAACATTTCAATATTGTCGCCATTCTTATGCAGAACTCCGAGATTTGGCTTCTTTTGGCTGCCAGCAAGCGGGTTATCATTTTTTACCCACTCAAAGTCAGGAACAAGTTGTACTTTTTCATCCAAATTTATGGACTTATAACCTTTGTTAATAAGTTTGAATTCATCAGCTTCCCCCGAATCTAACCATAAAATCTGCTGACCTCGAGTAGGGAGGTTTAACAAACAATAAAGGCCGATAGTTCGTACCGGAGACCACATTTGATATACAGTAACTTTCGAGGTGCGTTGCCCCTTTATTTGCTTGCTTTTTTCTATAACACGCCAAACACAGTCAGGATCTTTTCTATCTATAACTGACTCATCAACGTCATACCAATCAGAGATGTTGAGTTCGTGGCCTACAGTAAGTTGCCTAAAGTTTTCACACCTAACTTGTTCACCACCTTCCTCGACAAACTCAGGTATTAGGTGCGACCTCGCTTTAACAACATATTCATATGGTAGCTCTGGCTTGGCCGTTCCAGCTGCCGCGACTGAATCTGAAACAATGGAAACATTTAAGTAAGGGATACGATACAAGTTAAAACTTGGGACTGGAGTTCGCTCACCAGTGTCCTCATCTTCTAGGTAGAAAGCCTGTTCGAATACGTCTTTTAGAAAGCCAATAATCAAGTTTTTTTGACTATTATTCCGCTGACTTTCAGGCAGTGTATTGATGTAATCTTCCATGGATGGCTGTTCTTGCTTTCGCTCAAAAAAAGGTGCTACTGTATCTACTGCACCTATTTTTCGGATGAACGGTAGGGTGTATAGTAGATAGTGTACTAACCTTGTGCGATTCTGTTGCACACTGTATTTTAAACGCTCACAATAGCCCTTAACTAAATCCGCCCATACTGGCAATCCAACGTCAATAAGTGGTTGATATTCAGTGGGTTCCCAAAAAATGTCTTTAGCATTTTTATATCCATCGATGGAATTTGGATGTACTTTTAATCTTTCGTGGCTCCTTGCGTGCCTTTTGTACTCAATCATATTTTTGATGCGATTGTCTTGGCAGTACAGCTTGACCTCAGCAAGGTTGAAGTATTCGATCGCTAGGAACTCTCTGTAACTCTTAAATTTGTAGTACTTCGATGGGTCATAGGGCAATTGTTTGTTAACTAAAGCCAATTTTTTGTAATCGTCTCTGGACCACAAATTATTATCACTACAGAACTTTCTTGCCTCTTCCAATGAGTACTTTTTTAGAACCTCACGCCCATAAAAAGCATCCCAGCCCGGAAAATCTGTATAATACTTGTCCAAATTACTGTGAAGCAACGGATTTTGTTTGTAGTACTCTTGATATCCAAGCTTGGTTTTCTTTTCATCTGGTATGATTTTACAGGCGGAAGCTGATGCCTCCTGCCATGTAGCATAAAAATTTAAACCAACAAACTCACTCCAACTATTTAACCCATAGTATACAACTGCCTGTATAGGTAGCCTTTCATCTAAACCACAAATAGCTCTATATTCATCTTCTGTAATTTCAGCACTACCAAGCAACTTAATAGCACGAACTAGAGCAACCTCTCGAGAATAAAAATGTTTTCGACCTAAGTAAGACGGCCAATCAACTGGTTTATGGTATGTATAAAATGGATTGCTCGGTAACTTCGGATCGTTTTTGAAGTACTTCGCATATTGTGTTCTAGTTGGTTCAATAATCCCAAGTTCTTTGAAAATAACATCCGTTGCCACTTTTGCTTCTTCAAATGTTTGGTATTTATCAACAACTATTCCTCTACCAAGAAACTCAGAGTATGAGGTAAAGTCGTCGTAGTATCGTCTAGGATTTGATGGGAGCCGAGGGTCGTTCCAATATTCTCTCACATAGTCATTTGAAGTAGGATTAGTGATACCAAGCTCTTCAAACATACTAATTGCAGCAACAGATGCTTCTTTCACTGTGGGATACAGTTCAATAGGCTCAATACCAAAGAATTTTGCGAACGTAGTAAATTTACTATAATACTCCTCTGGCGCAGATGGTAACTTAGGGTCTTCTTTGTAGTGTTTTCTGTATAAAACTCTAGTTGGCTTTTCTATGCCAAGCTCTTCGAATAGTGCAATTATGGCAGTCGATGCTTCTTCTAGCGTTTTATATTTACCAATAGGCTCCTTTTTGCCAAGGTAATTTATCCATCTGAATTTCTTGAATACTTCTCGTGGGTCTGCGTGTAGCCTTGGATCTTTTTCGTAATGCTCAGTATACAGAGCCACCGTTGGCTCATTAATACCGAGTTTCTTAAAAAGCGCGGCTGCAGCAGCTTTGGCTTCTTTATAGGTTGGGTACTTTTCAACAGGTTTTCCTTTACCCAAATACTCATTCCATGTTTTGAAACTCTCATATCTACGAGGATCCGATGGGAGTCTAGGATCTTTTTTATAATTCTCTTTATATAACTCATAGGTTGGAGTACTTATGCCAAGTTTCTTGAATAGGGCAACATTGGCAGCTATTGCTTCTTCAATTGTTGAGTATTTCTGCACCATCTGCGCTTTGCCTGCATATGCTTGCCATGTGGTAAAGTCATCATAGCGGCGAGGATCTATCGGAAGCATAGGGTCTTTCTTATAATGTTTCTTGTATAGGTCAACAGTAGGAAAACTAATGCCTATACTTTTAAATAGCGCTATAGTGGCATCCGAAGCTTCTTTTAGTGTTTTATATCTCTCGCTCATAAAGTCCCCTTGAGTCGATTGAGTTTTTCTTTTGTTTCCATAAATGCTGAAATTTTGTTTTCTGCCTTATCCATTTCCGCGTTAATTTCTTCATGTGAGGGTTGAGCGTATTCTTCTTGAGAATGGATACTTCCATGGTGCATCACGGACTGAATGATATGGCGACTTAAGTTCATCTTTTTTAAGTCGTCCTTATATAAGTGACGTAAGCCGTGAGGTGTAGTCCCCTCACTTTTTGAACTTATTAGCCCAACTCTCTCTACAGCTCTTTTAAGGCCGTCTTCTATAGCTTTATAGGACAACGGGTTGCCGTCTTTGAGGTTTGAAAATGCAAAGGGATGAGATTGATTCTTAGGTGCTTGGTACTTCAAATATAACTGCCAATAAATCAAAAACATCTCAGCCGCTTGAGTATTATTAAAGTACGCAATCATGTAATTCTGATTTGGAATAAGCACAGGGTTTTTCCAGCCTGTATACAATGATTTGGGAGAGTTACGGTTGTTTCTTGGCAGCATGCTGTATTCTGTCATCAAATACTCAGCCCTTCGAGCATCGGGTCTATTATATTTTTTGCGCCATTCATCAGGAGCGAAACCCTTATCAGGGTGATGAACTTTAACTAGTGGTATTTTCTTATCTTTGCTCATATCACTTTTAGCGGGATCTACGGTGATATCTACAACGTATATATTTGGAACCTCAGAAATTCTTAACCCCGCATATCGCATGAGCATAAAAACAAGTACCTTAGCTAAATCTAGGCGATTTTGAGGAGGGTCAGATATTTTTGAACCACAGATAATAAAACTATCCTCCACTTCCAATGATTTATCTCTTGGGAATGTATAAGTGACTTGCTTGTTTTTAGGGCCTTGATGTTTAGCTATAGCACGAACATGCCCTGCTTGTTCCCTGGCTTTGGAATCATCGTAAGTGTGCTTCAAAAATGAGTTGTTCTTTCTATGATGATACGCTGCGAGATTCAGCATTTTTTCATAGGGGGTTGCACTTCGTATAGGATTGAGTAATGCAGATTCTTCTCCAGTTTCTACATATAACCAGTCAGAATACTCACTAATATATCTAATTAGTTTATTCGCGTGGTGTGGGCTACGCGGTTTCCAGCGCAATCCTATTGGGTCTGTTCCATCGACTTGAACGGTACCGCCATGGATTGCTACAGAAAATGCTTCAAACATTAGCCTAGGTGATCCATACACCCCTAATGTTGCTTGCCAATATTCTAGGAGTAGGCTCATGGCTAGAGCATTTTCGTGGTGCCAAGTTTTACCGCGACCGTTTTTTATTACCTGATATCGAAGAAAGGATTCAAGGATTGCACCGTTTAGAGAAACTACTCGAACCTTAATAGCTTTTAAGCCATCAATGGAAACCTGTCGGTTTCTACAAGTAATCGTAATTTTACCCATGTCATTGTCTCCTTTAATAATATTAAATATTATTTTATTAGGGGTATCTTTTTGTGGTGATTATTTAAGGTGAGTTCAGTATTTATGTCTAAACTCAACGAATGTAGTATAAATATCAAAAAAATATTACAAATTTTTAGGGGTATCTTTTATTGCGATTAAAATGATTTTCCCCAGTGCGGGTAGCATTACAGGTTTAGCCGCAGGAGAAGAGCCATTCTTAGTTCCGATGGCCATCCCGATGATTGCTGGGCCTTCCGTCATTGCCGCACTGCTTTTACTTTCAACTCAGCATCCACAACACATGCTTGAGCTTTCTGCAGCGGTGATTATTGCCTGGTCAGGAACTTTTATTATTTTGATGTTCTACAATTTTTTCCATCGTGTATTAGGCGAACGGGGGCTAAAAGCTGTCGAACGCTTAATGGGCTTGTTGCTGGTGATGATTTCGACCCAAATGTTCCTGAATGGTGTGAAAAGCTACATGGGTGCGGCGTAGGGCGTAGTGGAGAACGGATAGAGCGCTCGCTATCATCGGACGATAAAATGATAGCGAGCATCGGTAAGGTTATGCTGAGGTTGTTTGTCTGAGGTATAAGCGATAACAGACTTGACCGGCAGTTTTTTCTCGATGCAACTGCCAGTTGTCAGGTAGCTCGTTCAATGAGAGCTCTTTTTCACATTCAATGTAAATAATGGCTTGTTCTGCCAACCAGCCGTTGGATTCAAGTAACGGCACTACTTGGTTGATCAATCCTTGGTGAAAGGGGGGATCAATAAAAACCACATCGTATTCGCTGGCAGATTGTTTGAGATAGTGCAACGTATCGCCATGCACCGCGTGGATGTTGCTGGCTTGTAAGCTAGCGATGTTACTCTTCAACTGATGGTAAGCCGCTCCGTTGAGTTCGAGCATCGTAACTAAGCTCGCTTGACGGGAGGCGCACTCAAATCCCAAACTGCCAGAACCAGCAAATAAATCTAAGCATTTCGCTTTTGCGATGTCTTGCGCCAACCAATTAAACACGGTTTCTTTGACTCGGTCAGTGGTGGGGCGCAATCCCTGAGCGTCATGCACCGGCAATTTTCGTCCCCGCCATAATCCACTGATAATGCGAACATGGCCACTGGGGAGGCGTTTTTGTGATAGGGTTTGCGGGCGACGTTTTAGCATAGATTTTTTGACCGTGAATTAAGTGTTACTATATGACTGTTCTATTTAGCTTGTGTTTAAACATTGAGATAAATAGCCAGCAGAATTCAATATTATGACAAAGTTTATCAAGCGAACGAGAAAGTTTTCACTGCTTTGTCATTTTTCTTTTCTTAAAGGGATAATCTTGCAAGAAAAGAGTCATCGTTATGTCAAATTCAGGATAGCTCCCAATGACAGAAAAAAAGAAACGTGGCTTATTGTCATGGTTAGGGTTTGGGGATGAACAACCAAACGCAACAACAGTAGTGGAAGAGAACGAATCGGTAAAAGAAGCGGACGATCCTGCTTTAGAACCATCGACCTTACCCGTTGAGCATCACCAAGCCAGTACCGAAACTCGTCTAGAAACAGAAACAGAAACAGAAACAGAAACAGAAACAGAAACAGCACCTAGAATTCAAGAGCAAGAAAAACCGAGTGAAAGTTTTTTTGTGCGTCTCAAGCTTAGTTTGAGCCGTACTAAAGCGAACATTGGTGCTGGCTTTTTTGGGCTGTTTCAAGGTAAGAAAATCGATGATGAGCTATTCGAGGAGCTTGAAGAGCAACTATTGATGGCCGATGTGGGTATGGAAACGACGGTTAAAATCATCACCAGTTTAACCGAAAAAGCGTCTCGCCAGCAGTTACGTGATGGGGAAGCACTCTACACGTTATTAAAGCAAGAAATGGCAGAAATGTTGGCCAAAGTAGAGAAACCTTTGCAGATTGATAGCCAAACGATGCCTTATGTGATTTTAATGGTCGGTGTTAACGGCGTCGGTAAAACGACGACGATCGGCAAATTAGCCAAACAATTCCAAGCGCAAGGTAAAAAAGTTATGTTGGCGGCGGGGGATACGTTTCGCGCCGCTGCCGTTGAGCAATTACAAGTTTGGGGAGAGCGCAATCACGTCCCAGTTATCGCTCAACATACAGGAGCAGATAGTGCTTCGGTGATTTATGATGCGATTGAAGCCGCTAAAGCTCGGGGTATTGATGTGGTGATTGCCGATACGGCAGGCCGACTACAAAATAAAGCCAATTTAATGGAAGAGCTGAAGAAAATTGTTCGTGTAATGAAGAAAATTGATCCGCAAGCGCCACATGAGATCATGTTAACCCTTGATGCGGGAACTGGACAAAATGCCATTAGCCAAGCCAAGTTGTTTAGCCAAGCTGCGCCACTCACCGGGATAACCCTGACCAAGTTGGATGGTACCGCGAAAGGCGGTGTTATTTTTGCTATTGCTGACCAATTTCAAATTCCCATCCGTTATATTGGTGTTGGTGAAGGGATTGATGATTTGCGTCCGTTTGTTACTCAAGAATTTATCGACGCGCTATTTAGCCGAGAAGAGTGAGCTTGGCGGTGTTGAATCTGGCGATCATGTGTGGCTGATTTGCCCGCATGTCGCCGTTAAGGTGTTTAGTCAGCGATACGTTATGTGTCATAGAGGGATCACGGGTGATTAAGTTTCAACAAGTCAGTAAAGCTTATCGTGGCGGTCGGCAAGCCTTACAGAAAGTCGATTTTCATCTGCGTCGGGGGGAAATGGCCTTTTTAGGTGGCCACTCAGGAGCGGGTAAAAGTACCTTACTCAAGCTGATCTGTGCCATTGAGCGTCCCAGTGACGGAAAAATTAGTTTTAATGGTCATGATATTACCCGTATTCCTAATCGTGACATTCCTTTTTTACGACGCAATATTGGGATTGTTTTTCAAGATCATCGATTATTAATGGACAGAACGGTCTTTGATAATGTTGCCTTACCGATGCGTATTGAATCAATCGCAGAGCAAGATATCAAACGGCGCGTTTCAGCGGCATTAGATAAAACAGGCTTATTAGATAAAGCTCGTTGTCTACCAAGTCAGTTATCCGGTGGCGAGCAGCAACGCGTCGGTATTGCTCGTGCGGTAGTCAATCGACCGACCTTATTGTTAGCCGATGAACCGACGGGTAACTTGGATCCTGATTTATCGAATCGTATATTACGGCTCTTTGAGGAGTTTAATCGCGCAGGGGTGACGATTTTATTAGCGACTCATGACATTAATTTGGTGCAATCTCGACCTCAATATCGTCACTTAGAGTTGAACCAAGGCTTTTTAAGTGAGGTGGAAGAGTATGGTCAGCAATAAAGCCAACCCTAAAAAGCGCAGTCAGCCTTACCCAAGAGCGCCAAGAGACAGTTTTATCACTACTCATAGTAAGCAAGCCAAAATGGCATTCTCGGCATTATGGCGACGTCCGCTCGGTAATTTACTGACATTGGCGGTGATCTCAATGGCGCTAGCGTTACCCGCCAGTTTATATCTATTAACGAAAAATATTGCTTCGGTCGCGGTCAATGTGACCAGTCCTTCACAAGTTAGTGTCTACCTTCAACAAGGGACGCCTGAATCTCGGGTGATGATATTAAAAGATCAGTTGGAAAATCGCTCCGATATCGCCTTGGTTGATTACATATCCCCACAGCAAGGTTTAGCTGAACTCAGTCAATATGCTGGGTTTGATCAAGCAATCAGCCTACTGGATGAATATGCTCTGCCTGGAGTATTGGTCATCACTCCCAGCGTGGAAGACAATCAACAAATTAAACGTATTGCTGAGGAAGCTCGTCAGCAAGCCAACGTAACCGATGTCCGATTAGATGAAGATTGGTTAGCGAGGTTAGATGCAATTCGACATTTAGCCATGATCATCGTGGTGAGCTTATCGATACTCATGTTGTCGTCGATCTTTTTGATTATCGGTAATACCTTGCGTTTTAATGTTCAAGCGAATAAAGATGAAATTCAAACCATGAAATTGATTGGCGCAACCGACAGCTATATTTTACGCCCCTACCTTTATTCAGGGATGTGGCTTGGCTTATTGGGCAGCTTATCAGCTTGGTTGCTGACCGCCCTAGTGACGATTATTCTCAATGGTGCCGTGACTGAATTGGCGGCACTTTATGATAGCCGTTTTCGATTGATTGGCCTTAATTGGGATGAATCGTTGTTATTACTGATGTTGGGAACACTATTGGGCTGTTTGGCAGCGCGTCTCTCTGCGCAGCGGCATTTAAAAGAAATTGAACCGTTATAAAATAGAGCGGTCTTATTGAACGGCCACCATGGCTGAGAGTAAAATTATCGGCAATCAAGGCTTGAAACGAATTGATTTTCGGTTCAAGATTGTCAGGTTAAAATTAACTCAAAATCACAGATTGATGAGGATTTGAATGACTAACCAAGCGTATCCAATGGCTCTTATTTCACAAGATAGCTTAGATAGCTACATCCGTTCAGTTAGTAGCTACCCAATGCTAACGGCTGAAGAGGAACGTGAACTGGCTGAGCGGTTACACTACTCAGGTGATATTGAAGCGGCGAAAACGTTGATCTTATCGCACCTTCGATTTGTTGTTCATGTTGCTCGTGGTTATTCGGGTTATGGGTTACCGATTGCGGATCTTGTTCAAGAGGGAAACATTGGTTTAATGAAAGCGGTGAAACGCTTTAACCCAGAGGTCGGCGTCAGACTGGTCTCGTTTGCGGTGCATTGGATCAAAGCCGAAATTCATGAATACGTATTACGCAACTGGCGTATTGTGAAAATCGCAACGACTAAAGCGCAGCGCAAATTGTTTTTTAACCTACGTAAATCGAAAAAGCGTCTCGGTTGGTTTAATAACGGTGAAGTTGAAACCGTTGCTCGTGAACTCGGGGTTGAACCTGCCGAAGTTCGAGAAATGGAATCTCGTTTAGCAGCGCTCGATTCAACGTTTGAATTTTCTGCTGAAGATGACGACAATCCGAATGCCTATACTGCGCCAGTATTGTATTTGGAAGATAAGCAATCCGACTTGGCGGAAAATATCGAAGCGCAAAACTGGGAAAATCATACCAATCATCGTCTCAGTTTAGCTTTGGCCAGTTTGGATGAACGTAGTCAGCATATTGTGCGCTCTCGTTGGCTGGATGACCAAAAGGCGACCTTGCAAGAATTGGCGGATCTTTATCAAGTATCTGCTGAGCGTATTCGCCAGCTAGAAAAGAATGCGATGAAAAAGCTTAAAGAGGCGGTTGGTGATTTTTAACCGCTAGGCAACGAATCAGAGTAAAGCCGAGATCAATCGATCTCGGCTTTTTTATTGGGATCGACAACATTGATCAACATCTGGTCGATTTTTCTGTGGATAACTCTGTGATGAAAAGTGTCACGAATGATCATCAATGACGATAAATTAAGGCTTGAACGCTGTTTTCTATTTGGGGATATGTTTTTCTTACGCACAGCAAAATAAGGATCATCACAACATGTAGTGGATCTTTTTTGCTTAAGCTACCTTATCAACGCAATCCACAGAATTATCCACAATATTATGCTTAAGGATGATTAGGCATAACCTTACTGTCGCTATGTACTTGTTCAATGTGGGTTAGGTTACAATGTGTGCTAACGAATTATCACTCAACGAGAACCACTTCATGGACCATTTTCAGCATATTGATGTTATCAGTGCGCAACAGCTACTTGAACAATCCAAGGCCATACTGGTTGATATCCGTGATCCGCAGTCTTTTGCGTTAGCTCATCCACAGAATGCTTTCCATCTAACCAATGACACGCTCAATGCCTTTATTAAGGATCACCCACTTATACAGCCGGTTTTAGTGATGTGTTATCATGGCATCAGTAGTCAAGGAGCAGCTCAATACTTGGTTAACCAAGGTTTTGAACAGGTGTATAGTATTGATGGGGGCTTTGAAGCCTGGCAGCATGCTCATTTACCGACGACAACGAGTTAACCCTAATGATAAAATTGATCACCTTAGCTCATCCACGGATGGCGCAAGCTTTCATTGATTACATGGCCTCAAGGCACATCGAGGTACAGATGCAGCCAGAGGAAGGTGGTCAGGTTTCTTTATGGCTCATCGATGAACAGCATCAAATAGAAGCCGAAAGCGAACTTCAGCATTTTTTGCACCATCCTCAAGACCGTAAATATCAAGCGGCTTCTTGGCAGGTCGGGAATACACAACCAACGCCGTTTACTTATCAAGCCCCAAGCCTTCTGTCGCTGGTAAAAGCCAAAGCTGGGCCAATCACATTGCTGATGATGATGGTCTGTATCGGAATTTTTGTTTTACAACAGTTTGGTTTGGCTCGTCAGGTGTTTGCGGCGTTGCATTTTCCGGCTTTCGCTGGTCAGCAATGGCAGTTATGGCGTTGGTTTACGCATGCACTGCTGCACTTTTCCGTCATGCATATAGCGTTTAATCTACTGTGGTGGTGGCAGCTTGGCGGTGATATTGAAAAGCGGTTGGGTAGTCTTAAACTTACCCAGATAACATTGATCGCTGCGGCTTTATCTGGTGCTGGACAATACTGGGTGGAAGGCGCGAATTTTGGTGGTTTATCTGGCGTAGTGTATGCCTTAGTCGGTTATTTATGGTTGCTGGGCTGGCGAGCGCCTCAACTTGGTTTAGAGATGCCTAAACCATTGATTGGTTTTATGCTGATTTGGTTAGTGTTGGGATTTGTTCAGCCGTTTATGGCGATCGCCAATACCGCACACTTGGTCGGCTTAATCAGCGGTATGTTACTTGGGTTACATGATGCCAGTCGGTCATCGAAAGCGTTAGATTAAGTGCGGTTTCGATGACCGTGATTCAGTTTTATTGATAAATATATTTAGTAAACAGTAAGTCAGCGATCAAGGTGCGGCCTGTTTCGGGTAGTAAAATGTTATTAATCTCTTCGACGAGAGTTCTGCGTAAATTTTCTCGGCCAGAAAGGGAACGGATAGAGTCCTCGGTTTGTTTACCAAGCTGCTCAATGACCGCATCACGAATCAATGGTTGATGTAGCTCGATTAATGGTAGATCGGCGCTATTGGCGACCATAATATCAATTCTGACCTGAATATAGCCGAGACGATTACCTCGGGTATGGAAGTTAGTGGTCAATTCCGGCTCTAGTGTAAAATAGGCGAATTGGGTTCTATTCTCCGTGGTTGCCATGGCGGAGTAGGAGGCTAGCAGGCCAAAGGCGAGCATTATTTGGACTAGATAACGTTTAAGCATAGTTGTGCCTGTTCTTTCTTCTGTTCACGATATTCGAATCGCCCGACTCTTGTTACAATAGCGCATCTGATTGTAAATAAAATGCTTAATAGAGTCTGAACGCTGCGCGGTTTACCTGCATGTCGGCGTTATTGTATGACGATTAAGCGTCATATTGAATACTAGTATGAATAGAATGACTCCGCTCTATCTTTCTTCATTACGCCAAGTAGATTGGCAATGGCCGGAAGATTTTACTTATCCCTCGGATAACGCCCAATCTTGGCTGTTAGAGCAAGGGTCGTTGTCGCGTCTGATGGCCCAGCGTTGTCAGCAGTTGAGTATTACTCAGCACGATAACCAGTGGCTGGAACCTGCCCAACTGGATTTTACAGAAGTGGCGTGGTTAACGGCGGAAACTTGTCTGCTGCGTCAGGTTATTTTAGCCGGAGATACTAGACCCTGGGTATTCGGTCGAACCCTCATTCCTCAAAGTTCTTTGCAAGGTCAGCCGGATGATTTGACTCAACAAGGGGCTATTCCGCTGGGGCTCACGGTTTTCAACAGTGACCATGTTCGACGGGATGGATTACAAGTTGGGTGGGCGATGACCTCGGATGGCCCGTTACTCGCTCGGCGTTCACGTTTATGGATGAACCATAAACCGATGTTAGTCGCCGAGTTATTTTTACCCGATTGCCCAATTTACGCGAAGGAGAGTGTGTAAATGAACCAAGCAAAAGTTCGTGCCTATTGGCAACTGATGCGTATGGATAGGCCTATTGGTTCGTTGCTGTTGTTATGGCCAACGTTATGGGCTCTGATCTTAGCTGCGCAAGGTATGCCGGATTTTCGTGTACTTATGGTGTTTGCGATTGGAGTGTTTGCGATGCGTTCTGCGGGGTGTGTGATTAATGATTTTGCTGATCGTCACGTTGATGGTCATGTAAAGCGCACAGCTCAACGTCCGCTACCGACGGGAAAAGTCAGTGAGAAAGAAGCGATTGGATTGTTTTTGGTCTTGGTGATCTTGTCTTTTTTGCTGGTATTAACCATGAATCCTTTGACGATTAAACTCTCTTTAGTTGGAGTGGTTCTGGCTTTTATTTATCCCTTCATGAAACGCTATACTCAAGTGCCGCAGCTTTTTCTGGGCTTAGCATTCAGTTGGTCAATTCCGATGGCATGGGCCGCTCAATCCAATGAGTTACCTCCTGTTATCTGGTTAGTCTTTGGGGTAAACCTACTGTGGACGATTGCTTATGATACTCAATATGCAATGGTTGACCGCGATGACGATCTGTTGATTGGGGTTAAATCGACCGCGATTTTATTTGGTCGTCGTGATAAAGCGATCATTGGGGTGTTGCAACTGATGACGATCGTTTTATTAATCGCGTTGGGTTGGGTTTATTCACTAGCGGCCAGTTACTATTGGACGGTTTTGATTGCCAGTGGTTTGTTTGTTTATCAGCAGCATTTGATTCGTCATCGACAACGTATGCCTTGCTTCCATGCTTTTTTGAACAATAACTATGTTGGTATGGTGATTACACTGGGGCTGATACTCTCACTATGGTGGTAATTCGATGAACGACTAAGGCATCCCGAGGGATGCCTTAGTGTTATTGGCTTGATGATAATGAGCGTTGTAATAACGATGATGATCAGGCGTTACCACTCAACTTGACAGATACTTTCTTGAATAGTTAAACGGACTTCCGGATAGAGCATCAGGTAAAGCGCGTCGGCAAACTGCTGAGTTTTTTCCAATTGGCAATAACCATCATGTCCTAAGTAGCCCTGTTCGGTTAAGGTGACAAACAGCGCAGAAAAAACACCTTTATCAAAAAATTCTGGTGCATTAATCCCATGTAGTCGTCCCAGTCGCTGGGCAATCTCTTGACTCTTAGCTTCCAGATCCGTTTTGGCTAAATCTGGGTTAGCAACCAGTAGATTCAAGGCAATCGCATAACGTTGCAGCGTTTCGGAAATCGTTCGACCAAGGAGCATCAAGACTTGTGTCTGTGCTTGGTTGATGGTCACCGTTTGCTGCTCAATCGTCACTAACTGTTGGCGTTCAAGCTCGGATAAGTAACGCTCAACAACTTCATCCAAATCATCATCGGGATAGCTTAAAAATAGCTCTTGCTTAAGGAAGGGATAGACTTGAGCAACGGTTTGCTGGATAGCACTGATCGATAATGATTGTTGGCGGATCAGCATCTGCGCAATTAGCGATGGTAGTGCCAATAGATGAATGATGTTATTACGATAATAAGTCATCAAAATCGACTGGTTACGATCTAATGAGATAATGTCGCCAATACTGTCGGTTTCAACCAAAAACTTATCTAACGACTCAGCATGGGTGACCAGTTGTTCTGCGCTATCGCTAGGTACGGTAAAGGTCGTTGAGTACGGAACATTGCGCAGTAAGGCTAAGTAACAGTCGATTTGTTTGACCAAATTATCCCGAGCCAATGCACGCTGCCTTGAAGCTAATAATGCGGTCGCACACAAGGTCATCGCATTGGCGGCGGCGGCATCATTAATGTGAGTCATCATTTTAGTCGCTAATTGATTAACGATAGGCATCATCCATTGTGGTTTGCTGCCCCCCATGGCATCAATGTCTTGAGTCCATTCTGGCGCATGTTCGTTAAGGTAGTGATTAAGAGGGATAGGCTCACCAAAGTTAACGTAGCCTTGGCCAAAGTTACGTAGTTTGCGTAGGGTGCGAAACACTAAGCCAGCATTCTCTTTTTCTTTGCGTTTACCGCGAAGCTCTTTGGCGTAAGTACCCACTTCCATCACGTGCTCATAGCCAATGTAGACGGGCACTAGGGTTACAGGACGGTTCAAGCCACGCAGCATCGCTTGAATGGTCATTGCTAACATACCGGTTTTGGCTTGCAGTAAACGTCCGGTACGTGAGCGGCCACCTTCACTGAAATATTCTACCGAATAGCCTTTAGCAAACAACTCAGCAAGGTATTCGCGGAAAATGGTGGAATAAAGGGGATCGCCTTTAAAACTTCGACGAATAAAAAATGCCCCGCCACGGCGAAATATTTGTCCAGCAGGGAAAAAGTTTAAATTAATGCCCGCGGCAATGTGTGGAGGAACTAACCCTTCGTGATAGAGCACATAAGAGAGCAGAAGGTAATCCATATGACTACGATGACAAGGAACATAGACAATTTCATGGCCATCTTGAGCGAGTCGGCGCACAGTGGCCGCGTTGTTGATGTTCAGTCCTTGATAAATACGATTCCATAGCCAGCCAAGAACATGATCCCCTTTTTTGATTAAAGAGTACGAAAAGTCGGCGGCGATCTCATCCAAAATATTATGCGCTTCTTTACGAGCTTTTTCTAATGGGATGTTTTTACGATTAGCTTCATCGGCAATCGCTTTTTCTATCGCAGGAGAGTTCATTAGCCGTGAAAATAACTGATGGCGCTGAGGCAAATTGGGACCGGAGGCGGCCAGTTTTTGGCGAGAGAAATGAATGCGAGCCACTCGTGCGAGTTTATGAGCAATTGAACTATCGGTACCATGAGCGTCGGCCATATAACGCAATGAGACAACCGGACTAAAACGGACCAAACAGTCACGCCCAGAGATCACCACCGCAATGGCTTTTTGTAACCCGTTTAAAGCCTGCAAGTAAGGCTTTTCTTGCCCTTCTTTACCCGGACGTCTTCCCCACAACACACTTGCAGGAATCATTTGAACATCCAATTCAGAATCATGCTTATGTAAGGCCAACAGTTCAGAAAAGGTAGTAATCGATTCGTTAGGCACGTTATGGTCGTCTTGCAGTAGCGCTGGACGAGAAGCGATAAAAACATAGCGTTTTAGCGTTTGACCATTAATGGTCAGTGGGGTAAGCGGGTCAGGGAGACCTACGTTAAGCGCATGAGTTTGTAACGTTAGCAGATCAACATTCGAGCGAAATGGTAAGACATAAACAATCGGTTTATGCAGATCAATGGCTAAATCATCAATCGGATTCGATGGGATCGCCGTGCCTTTTACCATTACCGATAGTGGTAATTTTAATAAAGAGCGAGAAAATGAGTGTCCGGAAGACATAAGAGTTCAAGGCCTCAAGATGCTGTACTAAAACGCAAACCGAGAGTGCTCGATTTGAGTCGGTGTCTTTTTTTGAAGCGCAAGAATACCAGAAACTGGTCAAACCTTTTAATACTATTCCGTCATGTCTGGTGATTGTCTATTAGGGTTTTGATTTGTTTCATGATTCCTGATGAGAAAGGCGCTCGATTTTTATCGGCGGTGAAGTAATCAAAAAAGCAGCAATCCACTTTGCTTTTGATTAATTACTGGATATACTCACAGTTGACTGTATAAAAAGACAGGTGAGTCATGAAGCCGTTAACGCCACGCCAGCAACAAGTCTTCGAGCTGATTAAAAGTAAAATCGAAGAAACCGGAATGCCCCCCACTCGTGCTGAAATTGCTCGCGAACTGGGTTTTCGTTCAGCCAATGCAGCCGAAGAGCACTTGAAAGCCCTCGCACGCAAGCAAGTGATTGAAATTGTTCCCGGAGCTTCCCGTGGGATCCGCATTCTGTTAGGGGCTGCCAATGATGCAGAGCAAGATCTTGGTTTACCTTTGATTGGCCGAGTTGCGGCCGGTGAACCGATCCTCGCACAAGAGCACATCGAAGCCCATTATCATGTTGATCCGAGCATGTTTCGACCTCAAGCGGACTTTCTGCTCCGAGTTCAGGGGGAGAGTATGAAGGATATCGGTATTATGGATGGTGATTTGCTTGCGGTTCATAAAACTCAAGATGTACGTAATGGCCAAGTCGTTGTCGCTCGTGTTGAAGAGGATGTAACGGTCAAACGTTTAGAGCGCAAAGGGGCTAAAGTATGGCTGCATGCTGAAAACGACGCTTTTGCACCGATTGAGGTCGACTTGACCTGCCAAGACTTGGCGATTGAAGGGATTGCGGTTGGGATCATCCGTAATACTGATTGGATGTGAACACCTTTCAAACGTCACGCATTAGCTTGCTAATCTAATTGATATTCATTATCATCTTTTTTATGGTGACATAAGGAAGATGATAATGCCCTCTAAGTACACTCATTCATCACCACGTTATCAAGTACCCACTCGTTTAGTGCAGCCACTTTGGTTGCGTAGTCGTGAAAGCTTAGTCGATGATGGCTTAGTTTATGATCCGATAGCCGCTCGTGCCTGTCAGCGTTGTCATCTGGCACCAGATTGTCTCGCGGGCGATATTCCCCAAAAACAGCTCTTACATGTTACGTTAGCTCGACTGTGTGATCAGCAAATACATCGCTTTTTAGCGACTCATCCAGATGGATGGATCATTAATGTTGGCGCTGGTTTAGACACACGTTTTTATCGAGTCGATAATGGGCGCTGTCACTGGGTGGAAGTTGATGTGAGTGAGCATTTGTTGTGGCGGCAAAAACTCTTTCATCGTAGTGAGCGTTATCAGCATTGCTGCGGTAGTGTTGATAATATTGACTGGTTAGAGCGGTTAATCATTCCTGATTCGGCTCCGATATTTATCTTATGTGAACATGCATTATTAGATTGCCATGCAAGACAGCTTTCCTCTTTTATCCGCGCTTTAGGGCTGCATTTTGTTAATGCTCGCGCTTGTTTAGTACTGGCTGGTGATAAAACCATGACTCGTCTAGGACAAAAAATGGGTTCCGGTGATTACCAACATGGTTTTGCCAAACCTGATCAAGCGATACTTAATGCTTTGCCTTGGGCACATAGCGCCTTACTTTTGTCGCCCCTTGACAGGCATTGCCATCGTTGGAAACTTTGGCAACGTTTGGTGAGTAAAATCAACGGATTCAAATATCGCCTAACCCCCGTGGTGGTTCAAGTGCGTTGGTAATATGGCTTTATTGGGATTGACGCTCATTGATCTCTGTCCGTCGTCATAATTTGGGAATGCTGGTTATTTTCGGTACACTGGACGACTGATTTTAAGAGGGTTTCTCTGTGGCGTCGCTAGTCCAAATTCTTACCAACCGCACCATTCATCGTCAAGTCTTACTGCTTTCCATTCCTATGGTGTTGTCCAACATTACCATTCCATTGCTTGGCTTGGTCGATGCGGCGGTGATTGGCCATTTACAGCACGCATGGTATCTCGGCGGCGTGGCGCTTGGCAGCATGCTGATCAGCGTTTCTTTCTGGCTATTGGGTTTTTTACGCATGTCGACGACCGGATTAACAGCGCAGGCTTATGGCGCTGATGATCCGAAGCAACTGGCCTTAGTTTGGGTACAGGGCATGCTAATGTCTCTTGGCTTTGCAGCCGTATTTTTAGTACTGCATCGTTTGATTGGCGAGGGGGTTTTTGCTTTAAGTGAAGCCAGTGAGCAAGTGAAACATTACGCTCAGCAATACTTTATGATTCGGGCTTGGAGTGCTCCAGCGGTATTGATCAACTTTGTATTGCTTGGTTGGTTATTAGGAACGCAAAATGCTAAAGCGCCAATGTGGATGGTGATCATTACCAATCTGACCAACATAGCGCTCGATGTCCTGTTTGTGCTTGGTTTTGGTTGGAAAGTCTCAGGTGTCGCATTGGCTTCTGTGATCGCTGATTACCTCGGTATGGCTTTTGGTTTATGGTGTGTCTGGCGTTTTTGGTGTGCGAAAGGCTTACCATCACCTTGGAGCTTATTGTCACAAAGTACGCAAGGGATCAGTCGTTTTGTACGCTTGAATCGTGACATTTTCTTGCGGTCGTTATGTTTACAGGCTGCTTTTAGTTTTATGACTTTTCAAGGTGCAGCTTTTGGCGATCAGGTAGTGGCTGCGAATGCAGTGCTGATGAGCTTCTTGATGATGATCTCTTACGGCATGGATGGTTTTGCATACGCGATTGAGGCGATGGTGGGCAAAGCGGTAGGAGCGAAAAGCCCGTCGCAACTTAAAGCTTCTATCATTGGCAGTACGTTTTGGAGTTTGTTAATTTGCCTTGGGTTAACGGCCGTTTTTGCGATCTCAGGGTCTAACTTGATTGGTTTCATTACGTCTATTCCAAGTGTACAACAGACCGCGCAGGAATATCTGCCGTGGTTAGTCGCGATGCCGTTGGTGGCGATGTGGTGTTTTTTACTCGATGGGATATTTATTGGTGCCACGAAAGGGCGAGAGATGCGTAACAGCATGTTTATTGCCGCCAGTGGTTTTTTTCTGGTGTTTATACTGTTTTCTGCTTGGCAAAATCACGCTTTATGGCTGGCAATGTTAACGTTTATGGCGCTGCGCGGACTAAGTTTAGGTTGGGTATTAAAGCGACAGTGGCAGCGAGGCGATTTTCTCTAACTCAGGAAGAGACAGCTGAAACTGACGACGACTTTTTTGTTTAAGCCGTCGTCGTCAACCATTGTTAAAATAAACGGTTTAATCCATTCAGTGCGGCAACACGATAAGCTTCAGCCATGGTGGGGTAGTTGAAAGTCGTGTTGACAAAATAGTCGATGGTATTGGCAGGGCCTTTTTGTTCCATAATCGCTTGTCCAATGTGGATGATCTCCGCTGCTCTCTCTCCGAAACAGTGGATACCCAAAATTTCTTTGCTATCGCGATGAAAGAGAATTTTTAAACTACCGATATCTTTGCCGGAGATCTGCGCGCGCGCTAAATGCTTAAATGAGGATCGTCCTACTTCGTAAGGGACTTTCGCTGCGGTGAGTTCTTGTTCGGTTTTTCCAACTGAACTGATTTCTGGGATGGTATAGATACCCGTTGGGATATCTTCGATCAACTTATTTACCGCTTGGCCTTGAGTAATCGCTTGGGCGGTAAAACGGCCTTGATCGTAAGCGGCACTGGCAAGGCTTGGGTAACCAATCACATCCCCAACCGCATAGATGTGCTCAACATCGGTTTGATAATTGTGGTTGACGGTTAATTGACCACGAGCGTCTGCGGCGAGACCAACCGCGGATAAATTCAGTTGATCGGTATTACCAGTACGACCGTTAGCGTATAACAAACAGTCCGCTTTCATTTTTTTACCGGATTTTAAGTGGACAATCACGCCATCATCAGTGCCTTCAATTTTTTGATGAGTTTCATCATTACGAATGACTACGCCACTGTTCCAAAAATGGTAAGAGAGCGCATCAGAAATCTCATTATCTAAAAAAGCCAATAAGCGATCGCGAGTATTGATCAAATCGGTCTTTACACCTAATCCTCGAAAAATAGAGGCGTATTCACAGCCAATCACCCCTGCGCCATAAATAATAATATGCTGCGGATCGTGCTTTAAATTTAAAATCGAATCGCTGTTGTAAATACGAGGATGGCTAAAATCGATATCATTCGGTTGGTAAGGGCGAGATCCTGTGGCAATCACAAATTTATCGGCTTGATAATGTTCGATGCTGCCATCGTGTTTATGGACCGCGATAGTGTGAGGATCGATAAATTCGGCGCTACCAAAAATTAAACTGCATTGGTTTCGGTCATAAAAGCCTTGGCGTAAGCGGGTCTGTTTATCGATAACAGTTTTTGCATGGCCGAGAATGGATGAAAATGTGGCGTGTATGCTAGTATTATTTTTACAAAACAATGGGTTGCTATTAAATTCAATGATTCGGCTAACGGCGTGACGTAAAGCCTTGGAAGGAATGGTTCCCCAATGAGTGCACCCACCGCCGACGGTGCTTTCCTTTTCTATGATCGCGACATTCATGCCAGCTTTGGCTAATCCCATTGCTGCGCCTTCTCCACCCGGTCCGCTGCCGATGACGATAACGTCAAACTGGTGCTTTTGTGTCATAGGATATCCTTGTTGTTATCGATGCTTATCAGTGCTGTAGCGAGATTGTAACCGATAGTGTTGCTAGGTAAATCCCATTTCCCTGATAGGGTGTTTAGGATCACGACATTTTATAGGATAGCGGCTGGAGAATTTAAGTGTGGTATTTTTGTGTTGTTAAGCCATTGAGAAAATGCTCACATCACAATACAGGTGAGGATCGACAATAATGCCTTTCGCGTTATAGTATGCGGTTGATGATGGGGTTATGAGAATAGGTTCAGTATGAAATCCACAGGAATTCGCGCATTACAAAAAGAAAAAACTCGTCGTTCTTTGATTGACGCAGCATTTAGTCAATTGAGCGCGGATCGCAGCTTTTCTAATTTAAGTTTACGTGAGGTCGCGCGTGAAGCTGGGATTGCTCCCACCTCTTTTTACCGTCATTTCAAGGATATGGATGAGTTGGGACTGACCATGGTTGATGAAGGTGGCTTACTGCTACGTCAATTGATGCGTCAGGCTCGACAGAGAATTGTTAAAGAGGGCAGTGTGATACGTACTTCAGTCGAAACCTTTATGGAATTTATTGAAAGTAGCCCCAATGTTTTTCGTTTGTTACTGCGCGAACGCTCTGGGACCTCTTTTGAGTTTCGCGCCGCAGTGGTACGTGAAATTCAACATTTCTCAGCTGAATTGACTGAATATCTGATCAATACTGGCATGGGACGAGAGGAAGCGGCGATCCAAGCCGAAGCGTCAGTCACATTAGTTTTTAGTTCAGGTGCGCAAGCTCTGGATCTAGAACGACAAGCGCGTGATGAATTGTCAGAGCGACTGATTATGCAGTTGCGCATGATGGCCAAAGGAGCTCTTTGGTATCGCAAAGAGCGTGAACGTAATCGACTAAAAAATGGGATAGAGTAATGAGTAACGAAACATCACCCACTTCCAATAGTAAAACATTGCTACTTGCTCTGATTAGCGGCATGTGTGGCGATGCACTGTTATCATGGTTGACGATCAGCGAGGTCTCTTTTTCCATCTTTCCATTGATCGCTCTCGTGCTATCGGTACAAATGCTATACCAAGACTATTTACGCCATCCGGTAGCTGAAGATATTCCGTTGGTTGGTTTAGCCTGCTTTTTTGTTGGGGCTTTTGGTCACTCGGCGTTTATGAAGGCTCAATACCCCGACTCCGGATCAATCTTGTTCTCAGTGATTGTGGTACTAGGGCTTTTGTGGTGGATCGGTAAAAAGCTCGGCTTTATCGGACGCAAAAATTAACGAGCCTGACGGCTCGTTAATTTTTTATGCTTTACGCTCTAGCATCACACCTGCTTCCATGTGGTGGGTAAATCGAACCTTTAATCCGTCAAAGTCTATAGAGTTATATTTTATAAAATTAACTACATGATTTTTATTGATTTATGTAATCGTGTTGTCCGGTGAAGTCCAAAGCCGTACAATAGAAACTCGACGTTTGCCGTACCCCACGCCGTACCCAGAAATGCAGAGGTTTTCCAACGATGACGAAACGAATCAGTACCAATGCAACGTTGCAAGCATTGAAGCCACAGGATAAGGAATACTCGATCCCCGATAAGAAGGTCGAAGGATTGAACATTCGAGTTCGTCCAACAGGCACAATGACCTGGATCTTTCGTTTTCAAGTAGGGAAGAAACACGAAAAAATCTCTATGGGTCGATACATGAAGATCAAACCAGAGCGCGGGATGACATTGGATCAGGCGCGAAAGGAAGCGGGTCGTTATCGTAGTTGGCTGGAGAATGGTAAGAACCCAAAGGTTGAGTTGGATATCGAGAAACGAGCGCAAGATGAGGCGAAGACCTTTGACGATGCGTTTATTAGCTTCGATGAAAAACGTCTTTCAAAACAGCTTCGTGGTGACCAGTCGAGGACCATTTACTATCGAGATATCAAGCCGATTCTCGGTAGCACCAAATTGGCTGATTTGAGCATATATGACCTCAACCGGGTCTTTGATGCGAAGGTCGATAAAGACGGTAAGCGTATGGCGGGGGCTATCGGGGTTTGTCATAAAATCATCAATCAAGTGATTAACCATGCCCTAGCACTAAATATGCTTGATACTCATCCTGCACCACAGCTGAAAGCAAAAGACGTTGGTGGCGGCTCTAAAGTCACAAAACGTAATTTAAGCTTTTCAGAGTTAAAGATTCTGTTAACGAGTATGCCGTCATGGCGTACAGATCCCTCGAACATCCGTTTAATGCAGTTCCTACTTGGTTGTGGACAGCGTATCAGTGCCGTGCTGGAAATGCGTTGGAGTGAGTTAGATTTTGAAGAGGGAACTTGGCTGTTACCAGCCAGCTCAGAAGAACGACACACTAAAAGCCAAGATGCACGTAAAGTGCCTTTAAGTGGCTATCTTCTGACCCTTCTAAAAGAGCAGCGTGACAGCGTGCCAAGTAAGTGGAAGTTGGTATGGCCTCAGCTAACTGTCGATAAAGTGCAAGAACCTGCGGCAGTACGGGCATTGATCAAACGTAATCTACCTATCGATTTTGAGCGCTTTTCACCTCACGACTTGCGCCGTACCTTTATTAGTCGTTGTAGTGAAATGGGGTTAGATATCGTAGCGATTGAAAAGACAGTCGGCCACCAGCTCCCAGGTATGCTCAGAGTCTATAACCATCATGATTATATCGATGAGCAATTGAAGGTTCTGGAAGCATGGGGTAACAAGTTGCAATCGCTAATGGAAGCGAACGTCCACCCGTTACCTTCAGCTAAGATGGCCTAACTTACCTAATTTAGTCTTTGCTTTACGATCAGATTAACCGTTCGTCATGGAGAGGTGTCTGTTCGGATTGTGTATCGCGTGGTTTAGATTTAGCTGATGTGCGTCCGGTTTTTTCTCGAAACCGCTTTTGTTTCCAAGCCTTCATCATCTTATACATTACCTCATTACTGGTTATGTACCGTTCTTCGTTACGAGATGAATCTTCAGTACTCGATGAACTTTTCCTTTTATTTCTCCGTCTATTTGGGTTCAGTATTTCATCTTGGTGACATGTGAACAAAGTGTCGAGTATGGCAATGTTGCTATTGTAATACTGTGCTGCTGACACTGGTTGTATCAAGTGCGGTAGAAACTCCAGCTTGGATTTGATGTAGTTATAAATCCATATGTTTTGTGCTTTATTTTTGGGTTCTATCCAACTGTAGTTTGGATTCAAGTGATGACTTATGTAGCGCCATTTCTCTTTTAAAATGCCCATGAGCTTTTCTTTCGCAGAGGCTTTTGCATCCCATTGGTCAAAAAAGTCATAGACAAGTTCCAACGCTTCAGCACTGTTGAGCGGTAACTTATTTAATCCTGAAATATGGTATGGGTTTCTTTCTTCATCATCTAAGTGCCGTAAGCAGTAACGTACAGAAAATTCGTAACTAAAAGCTCGCTTTTGATCATCTAACTCGTAGGTTCTTGTTGAAACAAACCTCAGCATTGACCAGACGAAGTAGACCATTCTATCTTCATTTTTTTCGACCCAACGAAAGGAACGGTTGGGCAATAAGTGCTTTATTGCTTGCTCGTTCATCTCTTCTATCTGGCTATCAATCCCCGTATGCACGTTGTTAATTGCCATGTTGATCTTTCGTTGTAACTCTTCTTTATCTTCGCTCTCTACGCTGTATGAGATGTCGGTGTTTTGAGAAATAAAGAACAGGTAGTACTTCAAATACCGCACGTTATTGACTCGAAAGAGTCCTCTCTCAGCTAATTTTTCTTCGTATATGCTCTTCTTGCTCACGATGTTTTTCCGTACGAATAAGTGATGAAATAGAGTATCTTTTACTATGTTTATATTACGTGTTTTATGATTGATTTATGTAGTAAAAAAGTTCCTATATTTTTGTTGGTGTGATTCGTTGTTGCTAGCAATAGCTAGTATTCAGTGCATGATGTTGCTATTTTTCTATGGATTTTACCTATTTTTACTTGCTGCATAAAGTTCGAGTAATCAAGTTGTTCGAATGACTCCCTAATTCAATGAAAAAATACAGGTTAGTAAGGATAAAAAAGAAAAAGATTGCTGGAGGTGTGGTTTGTGACACTGTTATCTCATCACACTGATATGAAGAGTGTTGGTATAGGTAATATACATAACTACCAACTACTAAAATTTACGTTACTCCCTGTGTGTATGAGAGACACACGAATAGGGATAACAACACCATGAATCATCAGTACACATCTGAAGACAAATTCAACAACTACGACCTACCTCAACCAACAAAACGAAAGCAACGATTCTTCTACCGTAAGTTTTACCTCTACAAGATTTCTCAATTGATAGAGAAAGCATTGAAGTATCACTCTAGGCTATCCGTGTTTCGGATAGACTTACACCTACCCGAAGATTTCGATGATTCAGATTCGAAAGTCATCACTCGATTCTTCAAATCCCTGAATGCCAAATTGGACGTAGATATAAAACGTAAAGAGAAAAGCTGGGGAAGGGGGTTAAAGAACAAGACCAGTTACATCTGGGCAAAAGAGAAGAATACCGCTGAGCAGTACCACTACCATGTTGCACTCTTCCTGAACAAAGATATCTATTATCAACTCGGGGATGTAGGAGCATCAGACGGCTCTCTAGCCGACTTGATTAAGCAAGCGTGGTGCAGTGCTATCAAACAGGAGAAACCAGCACTAGTCCATTTCTGCAAAAATGGTGTGTATCGCTTAAACCTGAAAGCATCAGATATTGAACAATCGAAGAATGAGCTATTCAAAAGGGTGTGCTATTTCGCGAAACCTAACTCAAAGGTATACGGAGGGACTATGAGAAACTTCGCTACTAGCTCTTAATCCCCTTAAAAATAACGGTAGTCCCAGTTCCTGTGGGAATCACAACAAACCACAGGAGCTCATTATGCTAAATCAACTCAACGTGGCTCATCAAAGAGCCCACACCATCACTCATGACAGAATCTTCAATGGGAAGCCACTCTATTACTGTGAGGATGGTCTCGTCCTCGAATACCTAGAGAAGATCGACCGAGTGCTGACTGAAGCACTAAACCAATACCCAAGAATCTTTGCTGTTCACATCAACCTAAACCTACCGAGTGACTTTGAGGGAGATTACGTAGCGGTGTTTGCCCATTTCTTTCGTATTTTAGAATCGGAGACTAACGAGCTCTGTAAGGACAAATACACGGGCAGAACTTACCAACACCCACAAACGGTCATTCGTTACATCTGGGCGAAGGCGAATGAATCCACCAGCCAGCATCATCATCTTATCTTGCTCTTTGATAGGGATCTCTTTCAAAACTTAGGTACTGGTCGAGAGGGTTGGGGGCGTTTTCTCTACAAAAAAGTGAGGAAGACATGGGATAGGGTGGTTGAAGCCTATTACAACCAATCATGCTCAGGATTAGCTTATTCCCCTAGCAATAAAGGTTTTGAGCTGTTGTCTGACGCTGAAATGTTCCCGCTACAGTTAAACGAGTTCTTCTATCGCATAAGTCGTCTTGCGAAGCCCATTACCAACTTGAACGATCACCTCAAAAAGAGCTTTGGTTGCAGTCACGACTCACCTTAAAAAAATACAGCGCGAGTAATGCCTATGTCATTCATACAACTAAAAGGCATTACTCATGGCGAATAGAACCCACCTCCCAAGCATTACTCTTGATAGAACTTTTGATGATTACCCGTTGTATTACAGCGACAAGGGGTTATACGAGTCAGCATTGACCTCAATGGTCGATGTTTTTGAACAGGCACTCAGCCAGTTTGACATCACTCTCGCTACACGATTGGACTTATTTTTGCCAGAAGACCATCAAGATACCGACCTCAGTATCCTCAACAATTACTTTAAGCTACTTAAAGAGAAGCTTGGGACGGATTCTCTGTTTTATGTATGGCGTAAGCGGGAAGACAAGGTTCCATCCCACAATTATCGAGTGATGCTGTTTAGTGACTATAGCCAGCACTTTGGTCCCGCTATTTGTTGGGACAAGCGCAATGAATTGGTCGAGCACCTTAAAACGGCTTGGCAAGAAGCGATAGAAAAGCACTACAGCGGCGAAGCGCGTTCATTGGTGTTTTTCAATGACCGAGGCAATTATGGGGTAGGAATGCGTTGTCGTAGCAAAGACGCCAATATAAAGAACACGCTCTTCCACCGCATGAGCAGCCTTGCTGAAGCGTGGCAAGAAAAGCGTTACTGCTTTGGCTCTAGCTTGGAGTAGACCGACTGCATTTTTTTACAGGGGTGGCTTATCACATGGGTATATACAAAGCAGGAGACGATTCCCAGTGAAAATGAGATTTCTACGAATCCAAGACGTGATGTCACTAACAGGGCTAGGCCGTTCAACTATCTACAAGTTCATGGCAGATGAAACCGACTTTCCTAAGAGTGTGCCACTCGGTGGACGAGCGGTAGCTTGGGTAGAAAGTGAAATCGAGGAATGGATGGAATTGCGTCTGAGTATGCGAGACAACCAAGAATCCTTTCAGTAACACAAACATTAAATCACACCATCAACGGGGCGCTGGCTAAGCAAAGTCATGCGCCCTTTTTGCAATTAGAGAGAGATAAAAAATGAGCTATTCAATTTACGTAGACGGTGCTGCACCAAACAACCAACACGGTTGCAAACGAGGTGGCATAGGGCTGGTGGTCTTCAATGAGAACGATGATATCGTCCATGAAGAGAGCATTACCATTGACCGAGAGACAGATTGTGCAGAGCTGGAGTTACTGGCACTTATCGAAGGACTGGAATATGCCGAAGATGGTGATGTCATCTACTCAGACAGTGAGTACTGCGTAAAAGGTTTTAACCTTTGGCTTGATGGCTGGAAAAAGAAAGGCTGGCGTAGAGCCGATAAAAAGCAGATTAAGAATCGACGCCTGTGGCAGACAGTCGATGATCTGCGTTCTGGCAAGTATGTCGAAGTCATTAAGGTCAAGGCACATTCAGGAGTGAGAGGGAATGAGATAGCGGATTCGCTAGCAGTTGATGCTGCTAGAAGTAATATCGATTAATGTATGTAAGGCGGCTTGTGAGCACAATCCAATAAGCCGCTATTACCTGTTATTTGAGTTTTTCTAGATAACATATATCTGAAGGTGGATATGATACGAGATTGTGAGTAGGAAGGAGTGTTATCGACGCTCAGACATAAGTTTCTCCAGAGGTGTGTGCAAAGAATATACAAGTTCAATTAAGAGCTAACTTATTTAGTGTTACTGGCTGACAAAAAGAATTTGATACAACAGTCTAAAATGTTCGCTCTTAAGTTAGTTGATCAATTGGTTGATGATTAACCAATTTCTCTAGATAACAAATGCTACGAAAATCCGATGGTACTCATGGTTATAACCATTAGTCAGCATCATGGGAACAACCATTTGCTACTAAGGATCAAGGTGCCTCTCGGCTCATAGGCTCTATTTTTAATTGCTACCAAATTGGCGTAGTGGCTGCATCGTAAAATTCAATATTTTTACCTCTGACAAAATATCTGTATGCATTAGCCATCGTTTCTCGGTTCCATTCTTGATTTTCATCTCCAAAGATACTTATGAATACTTTGGTTATTTTACTTTGGTTAATCTGGTCGAATATATGACGGTCATTTTCCGCTATTGAGTGTCCATGAATGTATAGAGTGCCCCTTAGTTCACCGAGAGCTTGATAACAAGCATGGAGGTAAGGATTGTGTTTGATCTTTTCTAGTTTTTTTTGATTGGTAGGTTCTGAAACAAATAAAGGGAAATTACCTGCGTCTAGCCAACGCCGAACTTGGTCTACAATCGCATCCCAGTCTTCCGGGTCATAGACTCTTTTGAAGACACTAGAGCCATGGTTATATAGGTGAAGACCACCATGCAAGAAATGCAGGTTTTGCTGGCGCTGTTGCCACTCATCGTGGAAAAAACCATCTTTTTTTCCACACCATGGGTCAGGTCTATGTGGAGCTAGATTTGTTTTGTTTACAGCCCAATAGAGAAGCATGTCATAGTTTAGTGAAAAGACGTTCGAGAATTGCGTTAAGAATTCTCGTGTTGACTCGAACATTTCGTCATCAATTTCATTAGGGCGGTGAGGATGAGTATTGGCAATAACTTCAATCAGAGAGTCTTTGAGTTGTTCTTGGTCGTCTCTAATCTGGTTGATCAGAGCTCTATTGACTTGATATGTTTCACATACCTGTTCTGCCGACTGCAATGCGTGCATTACTTTTTCAAAATCGAAGGTGTTAAAGCGTTCGAAAATTTCTCTTAGTTCTTGGTCACGTTCGCCAAATTGAGCTTCTTCGAAAAGGTTTTCATAGTTGAATATTCGGTTATTCCATGCTCTTGAGAAACCATTAGCGAGAAGTATTGCAGGGCGCTCCCATTCATTTAGCTGAGCTAGAGTGTCTTCAAAAGTTTGTAGCGGCACTAGTGCATCTCTTTGTGTATATTGTTATGCAACTGTATTGTTTTCAAATACTCCAGTCTACAGAGCTCAATCACACAAAAGACAAAAGCGAGCTTGTTTTGCGCTTTAAGTAGGATAGGTTTTTCTAATCGGTAGATTTGCAAAGGGTGAACAGATTTTTGACGTAATAGTCTGTGCTCAAAAATCTAACCCAATAGAGATGAGTGAAAAGTTAGTTGACGCTCGGTAGCTCACGTATCGAAGAGCACACTTGACAACTGTCCAGTATTGAAAACAGAAATTATTCTAATTGTACTGATTTAGTGGGGAGTACTGGCTGTTTCTGATAATCATCAGTACTCTTATATCAGATTACTTAACGGAGTTAACATCTATGACATCAACACTTATATTGCGATTTCGAGACTTATCTTGCCCTCGCGGAGAAACTATAAAGCGGCATAAAGATATCATCATCAAGGAAGGTTACGTATGGTGGGGATGGTGGAACAAAGGTCATGAAAAGTTGCCAGCGGATACACTCAAAGAACTAAACCTGAAGATGCAAGAATCAGATAGATCTGTTTATCTTTTTGATAGCGCACAGCAAAAATTTTATCGCGCTAACATCTTGGATTATAAATCAGAGATTGATGGTGGTATTGAGACTCCGAGTAAAAAGCATACACCAACCTACTACATTGAAAATACCCATCCTTTATGGTTTAAGTTTAACAGTATATCTGAAATCGATGCTTCTGAAGTAATTGGAAACAAGTCTTACGAGCCCATGAAGGATCTCTTTGTTTCAGAGTCACATTACGAGATTTATGACAGTAAAGTAGTTGCTTCACCCGATGAACTAACTGAACAAAATCGAACTTTGTGGAGGGTCAGGAATAGACAACATGATGATAAAGCAAACGAAATTCGTTTGAAGGATATGACAGAAATTCAGCCACGGCACTTCGATACAGTATACAAAGCTACTTCTAAAAATAGCTTATTGTGGTTGTCAGATCCTCATTTTACTAATACTTCCTTACATGGGTATGCACTTCAAGATGGTAATCCAGATAAAGCTACATTAGCTAAAACGATAAATAAAGCCTACTTTGATGGTAAGAAAGATATAGCCTCATTACTGATTTCTGGCGACTTAACTTGGTCAGGTGATAGTGCTGAGTTTGATCTTGCGAGTCAATTTATTGATTATATCTATAGTGTGAATAATTTGGATAAATCTTGGCTGGCTTTTTGCCCAGGTAACCATGATCTCTCATTTTATGATGGAGCAGAGGATTCCCAAAAGGCAAATGATGCTATTATCAAAGCGAACTATGATAAATCTCGGTCTGCTTATGAAGATTTCTACGCGAAATACTTTGATATCAAACCTAACCAATCAATGACATCAGGAAGAAAACTTCTGCTAAATGATTCTATACCTGTCGAAATTGTTTTGCTTAACAGTGTCACTTTACAGCAAATTAAAGGAAGTTTTCAGGGGCATGGTTTTATCGGGCAGGAGCAACTTGATGACGTTGCGAAAGAAATGGGCTTTTCTAAAGGAAAACCTAGAAACGTTACTCGTATTTGTGTAATGCACCACCATCTAATGCCAGTGTCATTGACTCAAGACGCTTACCCTGATGCCAAGTACTCAACTGTTCTAGATGCAGAGAGGCTATCTAGATGGCTTACCGAATATCAGTTCGATTTTTTGCTGCATGGACATATGCATCAAAACTTCAATTGCACTTTAGAACGAAGCAAAATAACACATAAAGAAACCTCAGAGTCGAACCCTACCAACAAACTACATGTTCTCTCATTAGGAAGTAGTGGTGTATGTGAAGGGCACACCGGTGAGGAAAAAGGAAATTGGGCGTGTAAAATTGAGTTTGGGCGCGAAAAAATAATATTCCATTACGGGAAAATAAGTCCTCAAGATTCCACGTTATCTACAAGCTATAAACTGGAGTTTGACTACAATGCCTAAATTGCTCATCACGGACCTAGACAATACGTTATATGACTGGGTTTCTTACTTCTCTCAATCGTTTGAAGTTTTAGTTGATTCTATTGTTGACTTAACTGGCATCGATAAAAGCATTTTACTTCGTGATTTCAAGGATGTTCATCAAAAGTACAATAGTTCAGAAAGACCTTTTGCTACTTTAGAAGTCAAAGCTATAGTAGACCACTATGGTACTTCTGATAAGGAAGTCTTAAAGGTTAAGCTAGCACCTGCTTTCCAAAAGTTTTCTGAAAAAAGGAAAGAAACGCTTAGACTGTATGATGGAGTTACAGACACGTTGGCTAAACTGAGAGCTAAGGGAGTAAAAGTTGTCGGCCATACCGAGTCTTACGAAGTTAATGCTGTATACCGAGCTAAAAAACTCGGCTTAGATCAGCATCTACAGCATCTTTATACCATTGGTTCGAATTCTTCTTCCCACCCTGATAAGTTAAAACCGATGATTGATCCTAGTGATGTAGATTGGGTGATAAAGTTGCCAGAAGAAGAGAGAAAGCCTAATCCTAGACTTGTACTCGATATTTGTGAAAGAGAGGGCGTATCTCCAACTGATACCTACTACATCGGAGATTCTATTGTAAAAGACATGTCTATGGCGAATGCCGCTGGTGTTAATTCAGTTTGGGCTAAATATGGTAAAGACTTTCAAAGTGCAAACTGGAAATTGCTAGTCAGCATCACCCATTGGACCGATGAAGATGTAAGAATCGAAGAAGACTTAAAAACAATGTATTCGAAAGAGAAGCCATTGTTTGAAGTATCTTCGTTTGCTGAGTTACAAGACATTATTTTGGAGTGTCCTAATTAGAGTTAACTGTTCAAAGATCTAATTTAGGAATAGAGTTTTTTTAGATTATTTAGAAAAAAAGAATGGGGAGCGTAATTGCTCCCCATTATCATTTTTATAGCTGTTGGTGGTATTACTTTTCTGTGATGATCTCACAGCCTTCAGGGACGGTGATGCTCGCTACGTCCTTACCTTTCTGTTGCGCCGCTTTCACATCCATTTTGTATTGAGTGCATTTGCCCACACTGACGTTGACTGCACCCGAATCTGCGGATGGGTTACCGCCCAGTGTTCCGCCAGCAAATGCGGAAGAGGTAGAGAAAGCTAATGCTGCTGTGATAAGTAGAGTTGACTTGTTCATAGTTGATCCTTACGAGTTGGTTGAGTGTGTTATTTGGGAACTGCAAGTTAGAAGGTGTAGGCAAAGGTGCCAGCACTGGAGGTGACTTCGATTTCTTTCACGTTGTCTACGGTGCAGTTGTTGCTGTATCCGGTGTAGGTTTGGCCGAAGTTTAATGAAACGTTTCTTGATAGCTCTGAGGTGGTGCCTGCGGGTAATCGGCAGTTGCCTCGGTTAATCACCACATTGCTTATTACGGTGTTGTCAGTGATGGCTTGTAGGTCAAAAACCAATGTTCCCCAATGCGAGTTAGTCGATATCGACACTTCAATATCTGCTGTTGCTGCTTGAGTCTCTTCTTGGTCGCCACAAGCGGTGAGCCCGATAAACAGCACGCTCATTGCGGCGTATCGGAGTAGGGTGTTGATTAATGTCATAACGGTGCTCTCCTTATCGGTGAGTGAAATTCAAGGCGCACTGACTTCATAGTGTTCACGCATGAACCGCTCAAGATTGAAATCAGTCGGATAGGTAAAAGAAAACGTCGATACACTGGCCTCATCAATCAAAGGCAAGGCGAGGGTGCGTATCGTGTGTTGACCGGATAATCGAAAGAGCAGCAAGAGCGCGTCACACTGAACCGAGAGTCCCAGTGGCTCAATGAGCGCCTTCTCTTGCTGCAATACTTGGCTAGATATCTTGAGCATACGGTTGTGCAGTAATGCCGTGTGTACCGCATTCAACACGTGCCGTTGCTCGTCACTCCACTCGCGAATAGTGGGCAATGCCACATGTACTTTGGCTAACCATACTTGCTCTTTTGAATGTGCTGAACCCTTGTGGGGTAAGGGTTTGTCTCTCTCCGAGGAGCGACCTTGCCCATAATTCAGTGCATCGGGAACAAGCGGCAGTAAGTACTTATTCGTCAGTTGCCAATAAAGCATTTCCTGCTTGTTGAGCTTCAGTAATTGCTCTGAGGTTTTCCGATAAACATGGGGCATGCTCATCGAATCACACTCCACGTTAAACACCTCCACAATGACTTCATCGAGGTAGCGTTTAATGCTGCGCGTGGTGCGGTGGATATCGAGTAGGGCTAACTGCTGCTGCAACTCCCTAACGGTAATCCATCGATGTTGAGGAATAAGCATCAGCGTGTGCAGCAAAGCGGATAACCCTTCAATGCTGGTTTTATTGCTCATGACTACGCTCTCAATACATCAAAGCTCCACACCGGAGTCGGACATTTAATGTCGGGAGAATAGAGGTGGGTCAGACACATAATGTCCAACGGTGAAAACAGCATCAATCGGCATCACCAAAGCGTGAGCCGATTAACATTAACGAGGCTTATGCTTATCACTGAGCTCGGCAATCGCTACCAATAACCCAATCAACAGCACCACCAGAAACCCTAAAGTGGATAGGGCTCCAATAGCGCCGAAGAACGGGGAAAGTGAAAACAGCGTGGTGAGGGCAGTGACAAGTTTGATTATTTGTAGAAGAAGGGAAGTCATGAGTTATTGCGGGGTGACGGCTATCTCGTTGTAGGAGTCCATATCGACATAGGCCAGAAAGTTATTCTCCCATATCCGATACAGCTCTTGCGCATCACGGCTACCTTGCATTGGCAGCCAGCCACGATAGGCCACAAAGAACTGTCCAACCCGAAAATCAAAATCCAAGTTGCGCTCTAGCTCTGGGTAGTAGTTTCCCATGTAAGCAAAGTCGGTGATGTACTCAATACTCCATTCCCCTGTTGAGGTTTGGCAAATCGCCATCTCAACCGGATGGAAGCCGCCTTCTTCCGCGCTGTAACTTTTATCACGAAAGTTAAACACCAGATAACGGCTGGTGGTCAGTGCTTCATTACTCAGCAAATGAGCGGTGAGTTGCTCACTTAACAGCTTGTGCAGTTTCTTAGACACAGGTAGTAATGATGCTGTGAAGGTTAATTTGGACATGGTGAGTCCTCCTTGTTTCAGGATTCAAATAAGAAATGAGAGATTAGGATTTAGTTGAACGTACCGACCATCGTCAGTTGCACGTCATCAAAGACATTGCGAGAAAGGTGGCGAGCAAAGGCTTTCATCCATACCGAGAGCAGCTCTTGAACTTCTGGGTGGGATAAATCCGTGCTCCCCACATCAGGTTGATAGAACCAGCGATTAGCAAGGTGAAAGTACAACTCAGGCTCAACGGTTGTACTGGTGTCATCGGGATAAGAGAAGCTGGCAAAGAACACTACCAACCAAGGGCTTGAGGTTGACTCTCGCTTAAATTGTACCTCTATCGGGTGCAAACCTTGTCGATGTCGGTAGTAACTTATTTGGCGGCAGTTCAGCACGAGGCGTTCAGCATTCTCTGGGAGAGTGTACCGATTCAGAAGTGCTTCCAGTGACGCATGTAAAGCATCATCAATAGAAAGCTCACCATAATGTTGTTCAATCATAACCACCCCCTTTCAGCCAATGAGGTGCAGGTATCGCCTGTCACGATGTGGTCAAGTACGCGAACATCCACCAGCGCTAAAGCATCTTTGAGTCTTTCGGTTATGCGTCTATCGGCTTGAGACGGCGTTGAGTCACCGGATGGATGGTTATGGGCAAGTATCACCGCTGCGGCATTCACTTCTAACACAGCTTTCACCACTTCTCGCGGGTAGACGCTGGCCGCATCGATTGTTCCATGAAACAGCTCTTTAAACTCAATCAATCGGTTTTGGTTATCCAGTAGCAATAAGGCAAACACTTCACGCTCATAGCTGCCTAGCTTACAGCGCACATACTCTTTGGTGGCATCAGGGTTAGTTAGGGCATCTCCACGTACGTAGCGGTTAGCCAGTATTTCAGCCGCATGCTCTAGGATTTCATTTTCCTGATAGCGTTGCTGCTTTTGGTAATCGGAAGTTTTGGGGTTCATTTCGGGCTCCTGTCGGAATCAATGATGGGTATTCACATTGATGACATATGCCTGAAGATTTTTGGATTGAGATGAATATGCATTAATAGGTCCACGTAGGTAGCTAACTCACTGAATTCAGAGCGTACCCACAAACTTTCCGTTTTCTACATGTTAAAACATAACACTATGTATCTGTTTGAATATCATTAGGAAGGCACAATGAGTGATTTCGACTTTTACGCTCAGGCGCAAAAGTATTATCAAAAATCGCCAGTAATCATTCTTGGTAGTGGGGCATCAGCGGCATATGGTTTGTCAGGCATGGGGGCATTGGCACAACACTTAATTGATACAATCGAAATTGATAGTTTTGATAAAGCGGAAGTTGAAGCTTGGGATAATTTTAAATTAAAGCTAGAAGCTGGTGTAGATTTGGAGTCTGCACTTCACGAAGTACAACTGTCAAAAAAGCTAACGGATTTGGTTGTCCAATCCACTTGGGCTCTTCTTAACCCCCAAGATATTGAAGTGTTTAAATTGTCATTAGATAGAGCGGAACATTTTCCTTTGGCCAAGTTGCTCAATGGATTGTTTCGTTCTGTAGCCGAACGTATCGATATCGTTACAACAAACTATGATCGTATTGCTGAATATGCCGTAGAGCAAGCTGGTATTCACCATTACACTGGTTTTTCTCATGGATATCGCCGATTACAAATCCCTCCAAAATCAATCAAAGCAGATAGAGTCGTGAATATATGGAAAGTTCATGGAAGCTTAGATTGGTTTTTAAGTCCCCTGGGTGATGTCGTTGGGCTTAATCAAGTTCAGGACATTCCTAAAGGCTATATGCCTCAGATTGTTACACCTGGTATTGCCAAGTATATGACGACTTATCACGAGCCTTTTAGGACGATTATACAGATGGCCGATACAGCAATTCGTAGTAAAGAATCATACCTTTGCATTGGTTTTGGCTTTAACGATGAGCATATTCAGGAAAAGCTTATCGAAAAATGTATGCGTGAAGGAGGATGCATAACGCTTATTACTCATACGCTGAGCGAGTCCGCCCGGAAATTTTTCTTAACTGGCAACGTGAAGAATTTCTTGGCAATAGAACGTGGTAGTCATGATCAACAATCGATTATATACAGCTCTGATACTTCAGATGTGACTACTGTTGAACAAGATTTTTGGAGTTTGTCTGGTTATTTAGATTTGGTTCTCTAGGGAGGGAAACGTAGTGTCACTATTTGCTTATAAGGACGATCAAGCTTTAGGTAAGGTTGCGTCAGTGGATACCAGTACCGTTGTTATTGAAGTTGAAGATCGTGATTTTTTAAAGCGACTGCAAGTCAACAGACTGGCCGTTTTGCAAAGTGCTAAGCCTGGGCAACATTTGATAGGTTTGATTTCACAAGTTACACGCAAAAAGATATTTGAAATTACTGAAAATGAAGAAGAGGTAAACGAACAAAATCTTTGTAAGGTTGCTTTGATTGGTACGCTATTGGATCGAGATGGAGAGCGTAGAGATGTGTTCAGAAGAACCTTAGAAAGCGTTCCTGAGATAGATGCAAACTGTTTTGCTTTAGAAGGTGAAGAGCTTACCGCGTTCATGAGAGTATTGTCCAATGCTGCGGCAGAAGGCAACTCTCTACGACTGGGAAAATACACATTAGATGACAATGCTATTGCGTATCTAAATGGTAATAAATTTTTCCAGAGACATGCGTTTATCGGTGGCAGTACAGGCTCAGGTAAGTCATGGACAACCGCTAAGATCATAGAACAAATGGCAAACTTGAAAGCATCGAATGCAATTGTGTTTGATTTGCATGGCGAGTATGCCCCTCTAAAACATAAAGGCTTGAAGCATTACAAAGTTGCTGGCCCTGTCGAAATTGAAGCAAAGAAAACGATAGCTGATGGTGTGATCCATTTACCTTACTGGTTACTGTCTTATGAAGCCTTAGTTTCTCTATTTGTTGATCGCTCGGATCAGAATGCACCCAACCAAGCGATGATTATGTCGCGAGAAGTAAATGCAGCAAAACAAAGATACCTACAAGAAGGAAAGCACAACGAGATACTTGAAAGCTTCACAGTAGATAGCCCTGTGCCTTTTGATATCAATGTATTATTACAGCGTTTGGATGAAATAAACTCAGAAATGGTGCCTGGTGCTGCGGGGAAGCAAAAACAAGGAGAGTTTCATGGAAAGCTAGCGCGATTGATCGCAAGGCTAGAGAACAAAACAACGGATAGGCGATTAGGTTTTCTCTTTCAAGGTGGTAAAAATACGCTCGACTTTAATTGGTTACTTCAATTGACGGATGCTTTACTAGGAAGTACTCAAGAAAATGGTCAAGGCGGTATTAAGGTAATTGATTTTTCTGAAGTTCCATCTGACATATTGCCATTGATTGTTTCTTTAGTCGCTCGTCTTGCCTTTTCTGTTCAACAGTGGACCCCTAGCAAAGACAGGCATCCAATAGCTTTGCTCTGTGACGAAGCCCATCTTTATATCCCTCAACGCAATGCGGCTGGCGCGGCTGATGACATCTCTATCGAGATATTTGAAAGGATTGCTAAAGAAGGACGTAAGTATGGCGTTAGTTTAGTTGTGATTAGCCAGCGTCCTTCTGAAGTAAACAAAACAATGCTAAGCCAATGCAGCAATTTTGTGTCTATGCGATTGACCAATGCTGACGACCAATCGGTCGTTAAAAGACTTTTGCCGGATAGCCTAGGTGGATTTAGTGATATTTTACCTACACTGGATACTGGTGAAGCTTTAGTGGTTGGGGATGCAAGCTTACTACCAAGTCGAATTAGAATCGATGAACCAATTCAAAAACCAAATAGCGGTACGGTAGATTTTTGGGATGAGTGGCAGGAAGATGCTGCTGTAGGTCGAATAGCCAAAGCGATACAAAACTGGCGGAAGCAAAATATACAGTAATAGTAGATAGGCTGGGAAACTAGCCTGTCATCACCTCCACTTCAATCCAAAGCTCTTGCTCAAACAACAACGAATCAATTTGGTACTCCTAAATGTTCCCTATTAACAACTGCTTACTCATGATATGATGTGACCTAATAAATATAGTTAGGCTATGTCTTTTTTGCTTCGTTTTTCACAGAAGCTATCAGAGACTTATCTTACAATTGGTCCAACTTGATACACGTACTTTGAATAGGTTTTAGATGTTGAAGGTTTCATGACGAAGATAAAAAACGAAGTAGTGAGCGGCAAGACCCAGCAGCTTTTAGAGAAGTTACCGCAGGCAAGCCGTGATCGCATTGCCCATATCGACTTCACCTTATTGTTCAAGGGAGAAGCTGTGCGTGCTGATTTGGTAGAGCGTTTCGGCATAGCGCCAACACAAGCAACGAAAGACTTCACCCTTTACCGAGAGCTTGCACCAGACAATATTGAGTATGACCAAAAGCTCAAGTTGCATAAACGTGGTGAAGCTTTTGAGCCATTGTTCGACTATGACGTTGTGAGAACGCTGGCAACCATTAGCCAAGGGTACGGCGATGGCTTTACTGGCAAGGTAACCCCCCCCCTTGCTTGTGAAGCGCCTTATCACCTTAACAAGCCAAGCCTATCTATAGTGGCAAAGGTCACCGAGGCCATCCACAAAGGCAAAGCCTTGAGCATCACCTATGTGTCGTTATCGAGCGGTGAAACAACCCGTGAAATCGTGCCGCATACACTGGTGGACAATGGCCTGCGTTGGCACGTTCGTGGTTTTGACCGCAAGCATGGCCCAAGCGGAGCGCCAAATGGGTTCCGTGACTTTGTATTGACCCGAATTAAAGCAGCGGTTGTGCTTGAAGACTCTACATTATCTGAAGCGGAGCTCGAAACTCAGGACAGGCAATGGAACCGCTTTGTTGAATTGGAGTTAGTGCCGCACCCACGCATAGAGCACAGTGAAGCGATTGAGCTGGATTATGGCATGACGGGTGGCGTGATGAAGGTTGAGATTAGAGCTGCAACTGCGGGGTATTTGCTCAGGCTTTGGAACGTCGATTGTTCCGAGACCGCGTGTTTATCAACCAGCCAATGTCAGCTTGCGTTAAACAATCGTGCCGCGCTGTATGGGGTTCAAAACCTCGCAATTGCGCCGGGTTATGTCACTTAGATGATGAGCACAACCCAGACAACCGTTTTTTATGGCTAGAGATTAATCATCAGAATTAAATAAGAATTTAAGGAACACCGATGCCAACGTTGGATTTTAAAGGTAAGCAGTTTGTATATTCACATCACCTGAGTGTGCCGTTTCGTGAACTAAAAGTGGTTGCGGATAAATCTTTACCGCTGGAAGGCAAGTCAGCATCACTGGATGATAACCTCATCATCCATGGCGACAACCTTGAAGCCCTCAAGGCGTTACTGCCAACTCATGCCGGTAAGGTAGACTGCATTTTTATCGATCCGCCGTATAACACAGGCAATGAAGGCTGGTGTTATAACGACAATGTGCGCTCACCATTGATGCAGGAGTGGCTCAAAAAGTCAGCTAATCCTGTTGATAAAGAAGATATGGAACGTCATGACAAATGGCTTTGTATGATGTGGCCGAGATTAACGCTTTTAAAAGAACTGCTAGCCGAGACTGGAAGTATTTGGATCACCTTAGATGACAATGAGTCACAAAGGCTGAAAATGCTTCTTGATGAGATTTTTGGATCAGAAAATTTTGTCGCAACGATATGCTGGCAGAAAAAGTATGCAGTATCAAATGACGATGATGGGATTCCTGATATGCACGATTACATTCTCGTGTATCGGAAATCAGATAAGTTTAAACGTAATTTGCTACCAAGGTCTGAAGAGCAAAATTCTAGATATACAAATCCTGACAATGATCCCCGAGGACGCTGGTCTTCTGATAATTACGTTAGTAATAAATCAAAAGATGAACGTCCTACATTGTATTATCCAATTAAACACCCTAAGGATGGTAGAGATGTATGGCCAGCAGAAAATGCTGTCTGGCGTTATTCTAAATCTCGACATGAAGAGATGGTTACTGAAGGAAGGCTGTATTGGGGGCCTGACGAAAGCTATGAGAAACCTCGGTTGAAGAGGTACTTGTCCGAAATTCAAGATGGAAAGGTTCCTTCTACGTGGTGGACTTTTCAAGAAGTTGGTCACAATGATGAAGGTCAAAAAGAGCTCGCAAATATAATTGGTGCAAAAATTTTCAATACACCAAAGCCTAAAAGACTCTTAAAAAGAATCATTCAGTTAGCCGCTGATGAAAATGCCTTAATACTCGATTCCTTTGCCGGTTCAGGTACAACAGCACATGCCGTGTTGGAGGCTAATAAGAGTGATGAAGGTAATCGCAAATTTATTCTGATCGAATGTGAGGACTATGCAGACAAGGTGACCGCTGAACGTGTTCGCCGTGTTATCAATGGCTACCCCTTCAAAGGCAACCAGAAGCAAGAACTGCTTTCTGAAAAAATCACTTGGTCGGTCTTCGAGAAAAAACACGCTGAGTTGTTGGAACAAATTGCCAAAGTTGAAGCAAAACACAGCAAAGATTTCGACAAAATCAAAAAAGAGCTCAAAGACGGTGTGCTGACTGTCACCGGTGAGCGCAAAGTGGATGAGTTTGCCCCAGGCATTGGTGGTAGCTTCACCTATTGCACCTTAGGGGAACCGATCCAAATTGAAAGCTTACTCACTGGCGAAGCCATGCCATCGTTCGATGCGCTCGCACGTTATGTGTTTTATACCGCCACTGGGCAGTCGTTAGAAAATGTCGCCAAAGCTTCTGCCGATGGTTTTATCGGTGAAACAGACTTATTCCGTATTCATCTATTCTATCGCCCCGATAGCGAATGGTTGCGCTCGAATGAAGCGGCATTAAACGCAGATAAAGTCGCGGCGATTGTTAAAAACAATGCCACGAAAAAGCGCACCATTGTATTTGCTGTAGCGAAATTTATGAGCCAGAAGGACTTAACTGAAAAACGCATTGAGTTTTGCCAGTTGCCTTACGCTATCCATCGCATTATGGGGGCGTAACATGGAGTTAAAAGACTATCAGAATGGTGTGCTGGATAAGCTGGATTATTACTTAAAAAAGCTGGCCGACACCAAGGAAGAAGCGGAAGACTTTGTTGCTTTTCAGAAAATGAAAGGCAAAGAGGCTCGCTTAACCGATTACGCTAAAGATACGTGGGAAGCTCTGGTACAGGAGCGCCGTATTGACCTGCTTAAAGACAAAAGTGGTCACTTGGTGCCTGCGCCTTATGTCACAAGATTTGACGGCTTAGAGCGGCCAATTCCTAATGTGTGCCTGAAAGTGCCAACGGGTGGTGGTAAAACCTTACTTGGAGTTGCTGCGGTCGAGCGCCTGCAAACTGATTTGTTTACGCAACAAACCGGTATGGTGCTCTGGGTGGTGCCGTCGGATGCAATTTACAAGCAAACCTGGAAACAGTTGGCCAATCGTGAGCATCCGTATCGACAAATGTTAGAGCGTGCTTCGGGTGGGCGCGTAAAAATGCTCGAAAAAAACGATGCCTTTACTAAGCGGGATACCGACGAAAACCTGTGCGTTATGTTGCTGATGTTGCAATCCAGTGCGCGTGAATCAAAAGAAAAGCTACGTATGTTTAAGGATAGTGGTCGTTTCACTTCCTTTTTCCCTGTTGAGGACGACACTAAAGCCAACGAAGCACTATTAAATAGAATTCGCAATCTAGACCCTAACGATCTTTCTGATTATGGCTGGCTAGAAGGTATTGCGCCTGGCACGGTGTCCATTAAGCAGAGTCTAGGGAATGTATTACGCATAATACGCCCTGTGATTATTGTGGATGAGGGACATAAAGCCTATAGCGAAACCGCAAGAGAGACCCTGTGTGGATTTAACCCTAAGTTTATTCTTGAGCTCTCTGCCACACCTAACGCAAACGGTAAGCATCACTCAAATGTGTTGGTGAATGTGTCTGGGCAAGCGTTGAAAGATGAGCAAATGATTAAGCTACCCATCAACTTAATCAACGAAGACAAAAGTGACTGGAAGCATACCTTGTCGCTTGCGCACGCTAAACTGGCAGAGCTTGAGCAGGAAGCCGGGCTGCTACAAAACGAAACCGGCCGCTACATTCGCCCCATCATGCTGATTCGAGTTGAACGCACAGGTAAAGACCAGCGTGATTCAGCATTTGTGCATGCGGAAGACGCCCGTGAGTATTTGATGGAAAAATTGGGCGTGAATGAAAATGAAATTCGCCTGAAAACGTCTGATAAAGACGAGTTGGGTGATGATGATTTGCTCAGCGAAATGTGTCCCGTTAAATACATCATTACAAAGGATGCGCTGCGTGAAGGTTGGGATTGCCCCTTTGCATATGTGTTAACCGTATTATCTAAAATGACCGCAAAAACGGCAATCACCCAAATGATTGGCCGGGTACTACGTCAACCACATGCGCGATTGACGCAAAAACCAAGCTTAGATGAGTGTTATGTTTATACCTTTGATCAGGATGTGATGGAAGCCGTTGCCGGTGTTAAGCAAGGTTTAGAAGAAGAAGGAATGGGCGATGTGGCTAATCAGGTTAAAGCCTCGGAAGCTAATAAACCTGCCACTGTGGTAAGTAAAGAAACGTTATTGCGTAGAGAGCGTTTTCGTACCCTACCGAAAATATTCTTGCCTCGGGTTTTACATCGTGACGCAGGGTACAACGACGGCTACCGCTTGTTCGATTATGAACGGGATGTGCTTGGTGACCTAGATTGGGAGTCGCTGTCTTATTTGAACGCAGAGAACTTCCAGCTAGTGGACGACAAATTACAGCGCACGATTGCCCGTATCGACTATAAAATGTCAAAGGATAACCAAGGCGAATTGGACTTGGCCGATCCGGTTCATGAAAACATCGAGTTTGACCCCAGAGCGGGCCTAGATATCTCGTTTATGATAAGGCAGCTCACCGATGTCATTCCAAACCCATGGCAAGCCATGCGGGTGTTAACGCAAACGTTAGATATTTTGCGTGGTAATGGCGTGTCTGAGGAGGCTTTGTTTACAAACCGCCTTGAGCTACTCAAAGAGATGAAGCGTGATATTAAACAGCAGGTTGCGCAATTATCGGAGCAAATCTTTAGGTCTAAGTTGGGCAATGGTGATATCTCCTTGCGCCTACTCGCTTCAGATAACGAAAAGCTAAATTGGGAATTGGCACAAACCTTAGAGGTTAATGTTAGTGAGCACGATCAGGTGCTTCGCCGCAAAGATGGATCTGAACTCGAAAAAAGCCTGTTCGAAAAGGTCTATCAAAATGGTCTGAACAATTTAGAGCGTGATACTGCTTGGTATTTGGATAGGCAAGAGTCTGTGTATTGGTGGCATCGTATTGCAGTAAATCAACGCGAGTACAGTCTGCAAGGCTGGCAAAAGCAAAAGGTTTACCCTGACTTGTTGGTGTGCGTCGAACAACCGGATTCTGGCAGTTACCGCTTCTCTGTACTGGAAACCAAGGGTGAGCATTTAAAAGGGAACGATGACACTGAGTACAAACGCCGATTATTTGATCTATTAACTGAACACGTCAAGACGGCCGTAGATGCTGGCGAGCTTACATTGGAAGCAGCGTCGGGTGGCATCTCGTTCAGAATGCTGATGGAAGACAGTTGGTCACAAGAGATCGTGCCCGAATTGAATTAATGAGTCATTTGTTGGTGTTGTGTTGTCTCCAACCTTGTCGCCCCATCTAAAAAAAGGGGCGAAACTCAAAAGGAATATCAAGTTAACGAGGATTTAGATGAGTCAGCCAATACCGACTTCTTATAATCAAATCATTGCGCATACGATAGAGCAAGCACTTGCTCTATCGGTTAATGCAAAAAACGACAATGCTATTGCTGGCTTTTGCCAGTTACAAGGCCCAACAGGCGGTGGCAAAAGTAGTACTCTTTATCGTAGCCCAGACGGGAAAATTCCAGCGAGCCTTGAATTTATAAAATCCAAAGGGTTGCAGGCCATCTTAGTTACCCATCGTTGGAATATCCTGCATGACATTTATGACAGTGCCACGAGTGCAAAAGACAGCTCAGGTAATCCACTGCTCGTTAGTATTCTTTATGCACAGGATGAAACTGTTGTTAGTGCGGTTTCTCAACTGGCACTGCCACATGAACAAGGCGTTCAAAAATCTGACTTGCCCGATCCTTATAAGGCCATTGAGGATATCTATGGTTTAGGTGCGTTTCGTTCTAATGCTGATAAAGAGGCTCTCGTCCGTGCTTGCCACAACGTTTCAGCCATCGCCCGTAATGTTGAGTATAAAAAGAAAAACCCTGATTCGATGGGCGTCTTACTCGAACGAGAAGAGCAGGAACTAAGAAAACTGTGTGGCTTTGTCGAACGGACGCTACTTGGGTGCATGTCGTCCTTAGAGAAGGCTGTGAAGTATGCCAGTAAGCACCATGGCAAGACGCATGAGCTCACGGAGCAAGCAAAGGAAAAGCTTCGTTTATTTAGAGAAAATAAATGGGTGCGTCGAATTTTCCCCGCTATTGCCTGGCATGATGATAAGCAACATTTGCTGGTGTTAACAACGCAGAAGCTGTTCGCTTCCTTTTACGACGGTAAACAGAAAGTTAGAATGTCGAGCGGCCAACTGGCCGGAAAGGTTGTATTTGTTGATGAGTTTGATTACCAAGCGGACATTCTACAGACATTACTTGCCCAGTCCCAAATGGTGCAAGAGCCGCCTGAGTGTATTGGTCAATTACTTGAAGGCGGTAAGCGCCTATTAGCGCGAATGCAGTTTGTTACTGCCGAACCTATACCTGAGCTTTACAGTGAGCTTAAACAGCTTATTGCGGAGCTAGAGGAGGATTTGACCAGCAAAGGAGTCGATCTGAATCAGTCTAGGGCACTGGTAATGCCTTTAAAACAGTATGAATCCGGTGTTCCGTTCGAAAAGAAATATCTGTTTCGCTCAGACCACTTAGTAACCAGTGAGCCTTTGCAATTACAGCAAAAACCTCATGGCTTTGAAGTGAAAAGTTATGAGCAAAGCGATGATGTATCGGTTGATGTTGGTGATTTTTTGCGTGTGATGGAGAAATATATTAGACGCTTCAGTTTGCTGTTGTCACAGTTCGCGACCGATGAGTCCGAAGCTTATGAATATCTTGTTCGGCTAAACCGGTTACTGTTCGACCCCGCGAACGATTATCGACCATCCTACTACAGCACAGCGTTACCCAGTTTATCGCTGTTCTCATTACCTCGCACAAGCTTACCTGAGTTAGAAGCGCTCAGTAGATCAAACCTATTACCCAATACTCAGACGAATATGTTTGGCCTAACAACCTGGCTGTTAACCACGGATGAAGCCGAAGCGGATATTGACCCGTTGAGGATCAAGATTAAACGCGCACTATTGCCGACAACGCCTGAAGGGTTAATGGTTTCGTTATCGAGTCGGAACCTGGTTTTTGCACTATCCGCAACCTCTTATATCGAAAGGGGGATTGGTCATTTCGATATACGCTGGATTGAAAGCGCTTTGCGTTACGTGGCTCAGGCCCGCAATCCACAATGTACCGAGAGTTTTCTGGGCGATAGCTTTGAGCAGCGCCCCGAAGATTGGTTTAAGAAGCCGATTCCATATTTACAAACTGACGAGGATAAGCAGTTACAAATGGCGGTGATCCGCGCGTTGGTTAAAGATAAATCTGAAAAGCGTCGCTCGACACTAAAAACCACGATCCACGACTTTGATGATGCTATCAATGCCCCAGTTTTTCAGGAGGCAAAACTGCATTTGAACGCTGCATTTTTTGAGGCTGAGCACTCAGATTACAAGTATGAATACCGGCAGTCTGTGTTGTTTAAATTACTGCACGTTCTGTATTTGGCAGCGAATGAGCCACAACATAAAGGGCACCTGGCCTTTGTTAACTCAGTCAAATACCTTCGGAAGTGGTTGATAAGTGATACCGCAGAAAACAGCAGAATGAGCGCTGATTGGCTTGAAATGGAGTGTTTAACCACTAGCGTATTGTCTTCATTTGACGATGTGTTTATTCCTTTGGCTGTCAACGGCAAGCCCATGATGATTTGCTTGCTCAATGCTGAAGCACAAAAGCGAGAAGGATTTGAGCACGCCTATCAAGCGGCGTTCGACTCTGGCCGTACCGTGGTGGTAATGACACAAACTGCATCCGCTACCAATGGTATTAATTTGGATTACTCCTTGCCTAACTCTCAAGGGCAGATGGATCTGACGTCGCTGTTTATTATTGAAAGTAAGCACTTTTACTTTTCACCATGGGATAGCAATGACGATGATGACGAAATGTCTCATGCTGGCTTTCAGCTCAGAAACTTAGAAAAATTAGTCAGGCGTTCAGAGTTTTCACGTAAGCAGCAGCGGCAATTTATTATGCCGTTAATGAATAACTCAGTCGCTAAAATCCAGGAGCTAAACAAGCTCTATAAAGCGACAAATGACTACGTTAAGAATCTTGCCGCTGACGTGCAGCAGCAAGTTGGTCGTATTGAACGTGCTTGGACGTATGTGCCCCATGTCGCCATTCATTTAAGCGATGATTTAGCAGGCCATCTTCGCAACTACGGCCAATTAACCGTTTGTACTAACAACCGAAATTGGGTTTCAAACCTTAATAATCAGCTGATTGATGATCTTACTCATTCCGAAGATGCATCGGTTTCCAACTTTCTTACCCTGTTGAAAACGCGATCCCAAGATGGCTCTGCTGCGGTAGATATTATTGATAACAAGTTAGTTTCCGCTATCCGAGATGCACGACAAGGTAAGGGTTGTATCGAAGATATTTCAGGACTTTGGCATGAACTAGGCCGCGCTGTATTACAGCATGATCTCCAATGGATGCCGCATAACAATACGTTTGGCATTACTGAGTCTTTGTGTCGTTGGGCGTGCTTTGAACGGCCCGAGGAATCAAAGGTTACTGGTGAAATATGGTACGACCCAAAAAGTTGGCAGTTCTTTGCAAAGCGTGCAGCCGGATTGATCAAATATAACCCTCAGACGCTTTATGAGGTTGTTAATCGGCAACCTGCTATTTCGGATTGGTTTAATCGTAAAGGTTTTCGAACGTCGTTTCAGCCGTTTGCCAACGACATTGAAGAGCAATTTGCATTTCATCCCGTTGTGATTCAGCGAATTTTACAAGGGCGTATTGGTGAGGAAGGTATTCGCGCACTGCTGAGTGACAAGCAGCTAGCCACTAAACAAGACGTCTACAACCATGAGTTGTTTGAATTATATGATTTTGAGATAGCCAACGCGGATGTTTTTGTTGATGCTAAATTTTGGTCTATAGCTGCTCTGGAGCAGTCGGATGAAGGCTTTGAGCAATGGCTTGCTTCTGGTAAACGTCCTGAATTTGCGCCTTTGGGATTAATTAAGAAGCTGGAAAAGATCCGACAAATCCGTGGTGAAAATGCCATTTTGGTTATCGCGAACCTATTGACTGGTGAAGATTGTTCCTTATCGGGCTTTTCTGAAATGTTGGAGCCGGTAAAAATTGAAAATGCTTCAATCCTGTTTCTACCAGGTTGTTTGGTGAGCGATGGATATCAAATGACGTCTGGCTTTAAGTGGTTTTCGAAAATAGTTTGGCAGCGTATGGGGGAGCAAGGTTAATGGATAAAAGTAAAGATTTGAGGAAGTTGCCGCTGTCTCATTTGGTTTATCAAAATAGCGAGGTTGATGCAGAGAAAGCCAACAAACTTGTGGTTTATCACTACGCACTCATCAATAACAACTATCAGTGGAAAGAGAAGAAAGCCTGGGAAGAGCGTATTGATGCCGAACTAGACAGTAGGCAGTTTGCCTATTTGATGAAAAAAAATGGTAATCAGTTTGGTCTCTATGTGGCTTTACAAAGCTCAAGTGATATTCCTCCGTCTATTGTAGACGCTGAGTTGCAACCTATTACTCCAGTTAGAGTTGAATATTCACCGGTGTTAAATCCTGTGTGGATTCGACTAATGATGCGTTCATTGCGGGCTTTTGGGGGGCATTGTAAAGGCGCTTACAGCTTAGGTTGTCCGTTATTGAAAGTAGATAGCTGGGCTGGCGGTGTTAATGCGATCAGCCTAGATTGTAGAACTCAGCAGTTAAAAGATGGAAATACCACTGAGATTGCTCTGTTTTATACCAATGTTCCATTAAGACCGTTATCTAATGACGATGATATAGATCGCATTAAGAAGCCTCTATGGGTCTATGACAAAAATAAGGTACTCGTCAGGTGGTATCCTGGCCATGAAAGAAAACCGAGAGGTACGCTGTTTAAAGAAATTGGAAAGAGTAAAAATTCACGTAAACAGCGTCCGTTTCTGGATCTTTCTACGCCAAAGAGGTTTGAGCAAAGTTGGCCTATGGTGTTAAAACCAGTGCAAGATGCGTTTATCTGTTTTGCGCGTGACTATGGTTTTGAACTTTCAGCTAAAACATTAAATCTCCAACCACTGACGTTGAAAACAAAGCATAAGGCCAATAAGGCTAAGTCATCTTTCCCAAGCATCGAGATATCCGGTGAAATCAAGGTTATAGACCTAAGAGTTAATACCGTTGTTGCTTGTGAAGAAATCTTAGACTTATTTAAATCGCTCATTGCACAGAAAGGCGTCGATGTTTCGTGGGATTTACTAGATGGAATTTCGGCAAATGACTTTGAACGGATAAAACTTGAGCGTTCGGATCGTGTTTTGATTCTGTTAGACCAAGAGAAGGGTATCGAAGATGACCGTTACCCACTAACGAAGTATCTAGTTGGGCGGTGCGCAGTTCAACATATCAACGTAAATCCTCATGATGTAACTGGAGACCCTATTGAAAAAGGGCTGTTAATCGAGTCAAAAAGCGATGAAGACCCAATCAAGCTATATGCTGCACCTGAAGGTGGTTATTACAGCTACAGTGATGACCTTTTGGGTAGTAAGACCTACAAAGAAGCGATTATTAGAAAGCTTGAAGTAGTTCTTAAAGAGTTAGAGATTAAACGTTTACTCATTGACGTAGACAGACCCGTTTCGCAGGTTTTGCCATTGCAACGTGCTTGCTTAAACGAATCAACCATAGTTATTACTGATGGCTATTTGTTTACGGTTTCAAACGATAGACCGGTACTAATTCCTTTCGATCCAACAGACTCCGATATGATTTCGAAAGCGAATGATTACTTATCCAGTTTTGAAACATCTGTAGATGACTTACTAAATTTGATGAATGAGAACTGGCCCTATAGTTACCGGCAGAATGTAGTAATGGATTATTATGGCTCGGAAGTTGATAAACAACGTCGGTTTGCGGCAAGGATTACTCTTGTTTTGAGTAAGGTCGAAGGCGCTCAAGTGTCAATCATGATGCAAGATCCCTCATATGACCAAACGAATATACTGCCATTAGGTATGGAAGATGCGTTTTCGGACCTAACAAAGAAGCAGAAGCCTTATCCATTGTTGGATTGGGTGCTTCCTGATATTGAAGTACTGCTCAATATTGTTAAAGAGTTGAGTGATGATGGCGTGTTATCTAGCCAAAAGACAACAATGCGATTTGAACGTGAGTTACCCGAATTAGTTGAATTATGGCAAGAACAATTAGTTTCGCTTAATCAGCAAAATGAAACGAAGGTGACTTACTATCAGGTGAAAAAAGAGGTTATTCAGCGTTGGTTAGATAAGCGAGGTAAGAAAAAAGACACATCAATCAGTGGTAGTTTGGATACCTTGTTATCCCGATACTTCGATAAGCCTTTAAACGACATCAAACGGTGGATGAGCAACATACCGGGTATTCAACGCATATGGTACGACAAAGAAAAGGGATATTTTGTTGTCGGTGGATTAACCTCTCCAAAAGCTCAGTTAATGAGACAGCCCAGCATCCGACAATGGCACACCTTACAAGGTGAATTGGACATCGAATTACTTGCTGATTTGTTAGATGTTGATTGGGTTCGTATGAATCAGCTTGCAGGTAATCCATGTGCGGCAACATTAGTTAAACGATGGAAAGAGATTAACCGCAATTCAAGAGGTGCTATCTTGTTTTGATAGGTATAGTCGCTAGTTGAATATAGTTAAACACAAACATCTATTCCTCTCTATGTGTTCTTCATATACCCCACTAAGCCTAATGCTTAGTGGGGTATATTTTTTTTGTGTGGAGAATTCAGAATTCGAGCATACACCCAACCCCGTACCCCGAGCCGTACCCCGAGCGATTTTTTCTAAAGTTGAAAGTCTTATAGGTCCTTATTTAATGCGCTCTAGCAGTACACCTGCTTCCATGTGGTGGGTGTACGGGAATTGATCAAATAAAGCAAAGCGGGTGATGTTATGAGTAGTAGATAAAATATCTAGGTTCTCTTTTAAGGTCTCAGGATTACAAGAAATATACAAAATACGCTCATACCCCTGTACCATTTTACAAGTGTCGATATCCATTCCTGCGCGCGGAGGGTCGACAAAAATCGTATTACAACGATAGCTTTTGAGATCAATCCCAGCCTCTTTTAAGCGATTAAATTCGCGTTTGCCTTCCATTGTTTGTGTAAAGTCTTCTGCAGACATACGAATAATTTGTACATTATCTATATGATTCGCAGCAATATTATATTGAGCGGACTCAACTGAAGGTTTGGCTAATTCTGTGGCTAATACGCGGTCAAAATTTTGCGCGAGTGCAAGCGAGAAATTACCATTACCACAATACAACTCCAGTAAATCCCCTTGACTCTCTTGTGTACAATCTACTGCCCATTCTAACATTTTTTCTGCGACTTTTCCGTTAGGCTGGGTAAAGCTATTCTCAACTTGTTGGTAAAGATAAGGTTGACCGTTTACGTGAAGTTTTTCAACGACGTAGTCTCGGTCTAGGACAATTTTCATTTTCCGAGCTCGTCCGATCACGTTGAGATTAAAGCCTTCATCGTTCAGTCGTTGTTTGAGTTTCTTGGCCTCAGATGTCCATGCTTCATCAAGCTGACGATGATAGATCAAAGAAACTAATAGCTCGCCACTCAAGGTTGATAAAAAATCCACCTGAAACAGCTTGTGACGTAATGTGTTATTACCTTGCATCACTTCTATTAATAGTGGCATTAGGTCGTTAATTAAACGGCTGGCGGCGGGGAACTGATTAACTCGATACTTTTCTCGAGTGGTTGGATTAAACATGACGTAATACATTTCATCCCCTTCATGCCAAACCCGAAACTCTGCGCGCATCCGGTAATATTGTTTTGGAGATTCAAATACTTCTAGCTTTGGGACGTGATAGGGCTGAAACATTTCAGTGAGGCGGGTGATTTTCTCAGCCAGTTGTGCTGAATAATGTTCAGGATTTACGTCAAGCGTCGCCATGATGGTATTACCTTTTACTGGTGCATTTATTGAAAGAGCGCAGATTTTATTCAATCTGACCTACATGTCCAGTTTTGTTGCTGATTTACCAAGTTTAAGGTAATGACAAATCACTTGATTATCATCAGCGATACTAGACAAGCTAACCATTGGTCAATAGTATCATTGTAGCTGGTGATATTTAGCTGCCTAGACGGCTAAATTCTGAAAAGGGAATCTGGTGTAAATCCAGAACTGACGCGCAGCGGTAAGGGAGAACGAACGCTCATCAAGACACTGCCTAATGGTGGGAAGTCGAGTTATTAGGTCAATGCTCTCGAGTCCGAATACCTGCCAGCAACTGGGCTAGCAGTTGTGTTTTGCTCAGGAGAATCTACGCGTTTTAGGATAACGACATAATGAATAAATCTTATCTAAGCCTGGCAATGCTGTCAGCGCTCTCTTATTGCTCACTTTCCTATGCCGAAAGTGTACCCGTTGATGAGATCATGGTGATAACAGCCAATCGGTTTGAGCAAAAGCAGGCATCGGTACTGGCGGCAACAACGGTGATTGATCGCCAAGAAATTGAACAATATCAAGCGCGATCTTTGACGGAAGTTTTACGTCGAGTACCCGGAATCGAGATAGCTCAAAATGGTGGCCGAGGGCAGAATGCTTCTATTTTTATGCGAGGAACCAATAGTAGTCATGTTCTCATTTTAGTGGATGGAGTTCGGATTGATTCAGCCGCTGGTGGGGTTGCCATTAATCGTTTTCCAATTGGCTTAGTTGAGCGTTTAGAGGTGATTCGTGGTTCTGGTGCCGCGATGTATGGATCTGATGCTATCGGTGGTGTGATCAATATTATCACTCGTTCTCATCGTGGAAATAATCTTAAGCAAGTGACGGTTGGTGTTGGTAGCAACCAATCCCGTAAAGGTGAAGTGGTCACGAGGACGGATGTGAACGAGCTGGGGCATCTACAACTTTCTGCAGGTTTTGAGAAAACGGATGGTTACGATATAAAAAGCCTTCAGACAGGTGTGGACTATGGCTATGAAAGCCAGAACCTGATGGGTGGCTATGAGTATCGCTTCAATCAGAACTGGTTGGGGTATGTATCGGCTAGCTGGTTTGATAGCGATGTAGAATACAATTCTTTCGGTACGTTCTACCACAGTTTCTCCGACAACCAGAGTTTTACTGGGAAGATGAATTACGAAGGGAAGCGCTTAAAAAGTTTGTTGATGCTTAATTATCAGCAAACAGAAAAACTCGATTATACCCAAAGCGAGGGTAAACATAATGCTAATACCAAGGCGAACATCGACCTTACCCAGACGCAATGGGCGAACCTTTATCAGCTGAATGACATGATTCAACTTGGAGCGGGTATTGATGGCCGCCGGGAAAAATTAGACCATGATGCGCTCAGTTATGGTAGTCGTCATGTGTTGGCTGGAGAAAGCCGAGATACCTACGGTATTTTTGGTTCTGGCAAACTGACGGTGAGTGATTGGATTTTTGAAGCGAATATTCGTCACGATAAGCATGATAAATATGATGACTACACCACTTGGTCTTTCGCTGCCGGTTATCAAGTTAACGATCATTATCGTTTGCGAGCCAGCTACGGCACTGCATTTAAAGCACCGAGTTACACCGATTTATCAACGGCACCTGATCTTGAACCAGAAAAGTCTAAGAATAGTGAGATTGGATTCGATATCACTTATCCATTAGCGCGAGTGAGTGTGTCGGCTTATGACAATCAAGTGGATAATTTGATTATCTGGTATTCTGATCCTAACGGTGCCGTGTGTGATGTGGTGAATTGGGGAGGATGCACTTTGAATACCGATGCACGAATTAAAGGGGTGGAATTGGAAGTGAACTTTGATACTGGTCCAATCAATCATACTTTAGTGGCGGAGTACAAAGATCATAAAGATGATAATCATGTGCAGTTGGCTCGTCGGGCAAAAGAAAACTACAAGTGGATTACAGCCATACAATTGGGTAACTTTGATATAAATACAACTTATACCTATACGGGTAAGCGCCTAGACTTGCCTACATCAGAGCCAACCAGTAACGATTATATTCACTCCACTAACCTGTGGGATGTGTCTGTAGGCTACTGGTTAAGTGATGCCATGGTCATTCGTAGTCGGATAGAAAATCTCTTTAACGAGCAGTATCAAAGTGCGCTCGGGTATCGTGCCCCAGAGCGGGCCTTTTACCTAAACGCCAGTTACCAGTTCTAAAATGTAAGGCCGCTGTAAGGCGGTCTTATTTTTTAGAGAGGATCAATCTGATAAATCATACTCATAATATTATTATTTCATTAGAGTGAGAGTGGTTGCCTAATGATAAAGAGGGAGTATGATCACTGACTCTTTATTCTTGGGGTGTAGTATGCAGCAACAGTCATCACATAAGGTTCTGATTTTTGATTCGGGTGTTGGTGGATTGTCAGTTTATCAAGAGATAGTTTCATTACTACCACAGCTTGATTATACCTACTTGTTTGATAATGCTGCTTATCCCTATGGAGAGTTAGCGCAAGAGGTATTGCTTGATCGTGTTGAGCGTTTAATTTTATCGCTAGTCAAACGGCAATCTTTTGATTTAGTCGTGATAGCTTGTAATACCGCTAGTACTATTGTGCTCCCCATGCTACGTGCCAAATTATCCATTCCTGTTGTAGGTGTTGTTCCTGCGATAAAGCCAGCCTCACTCGTTGCTCATAAAGCGATTGGGCTTATTGCTACCCCCGCAACGATTACCAGACAATACACACATGATTTGATCCGTAATTTCTCGAGTGAAAAAAATGTTGAACTGCTTGGATCGACCCGTTTAGTCGATATGGCTGAAGAGAAGCTGCGTGGGCAAGAAGTTGATAAAGATGAATTGGCGGCGATTTTAAGTCCACTGATTCAGCGGATAGATGTTGCGGTATTAGGATGCACCCATTTCCCACTCATCAAAGCAGAGATTCAACAAGTATTAGGTGATGATGTGATGTTGATTGATTCTGGTCAGGCGATAGCTCGTCGGGTACAGCAGTTGCTTAATGTAGAATCCAGCTTAAAACATCCGCAGCCACACACGATCTTCTCCAGTGCGCCCCCTTGGAAAGAGAGCGCTCTGAATGGAAACTTAATTAAAATGGGTTTTAATCCTGTTCGTCCATTTCCTCATCTGGATGTTTTGGATCATTAGCAATTCGTACTTTCAGCGTACGTTGCATATAGTCTTTTTCATTGAGTGCATGAATTGCCGCCGAGGCATGAGCGGTGGCAATGACTACAAATCCAAATCCTCGACGTTTTCCTGTACGTTTATCTTTCATTAGTCGGACCGCAAACACATCACCGTATTGCGCAAACAAATCACGTACATCGGATTCATTCGCTTTATAAGGTAGGTTTCCGACATAAAGTGTTTTTGTATTACCGGATGGCTCATCGATTGATGGAGCACTGACTGATGCTGCTAAAGGATTAGATAAAAGTTGTAAAGTGATCGCGGCAGAAATAACACCAATAACAAAACTTACCGCAGGATGAATCGATAATAGAGAAAAAACCAGTGCACCAATGATAGCCAGTGCAATAATAAATAATGTAGATTTATTCGAGCTCATATTGAAATACTACTTAATCAGAATGAAAGTAAGAGGCGTATCTAAGATTAACAATATAGACACATGAATCTTACGTTTATGCTTGGAGTTTTTCCAATCGATTGCTGTGACCCTCTTCAAATGTTGGAATTTTATTCAAAAATTAATGATCCGATGGCTTTTTGAGCGAACAGAAAATTAATGAAAAAAAGTGCTTGCTAAGGTGAAGATGATCTCTATAATGCGCCCTCACTGACACGGCAGACGCCACAAGGCTTCAGGCAGTGTTGGTTGAGGGAAAGCTTCTAAAAAAGAAAATTTGAAAAAGCGTTTGACTCTTCAAATTAACTCGCTAGAATTCACCTCCGCTTCGAAGCTCAGTGAGCCTTCCAAGCAACGCTCTTTAACAATTTAAACCAATCAATCTGTGTGGGCACTCGTTGATGATAATCAAAATGCTTAGCAATAAGCACTTCGGTATCAATGAACTGAGTGACCAATTGATAGCGCTTTTAGCTCTATCGGCACAGTCAATTCATTATCGTTCTGTTGGAACGATAATAGCTTTGAATTACTTATGGTAGTTTAAAGTCAGTATTCATTGAGCCACAAAAAACTTAAATTGAAGAGTTTGATCATGGCTCAGATTGAACGCTGGCGGCAGGCCTAACACATGCAAGTCGAG
>NZ_CAWNVW010000053.1:0-181637 GCF_963878025.1 Vibrio sp. 11986-1-5 | reverse complement strand
ATGGAAGTTCTGCGGCATTCTGGCTACGCAATAACGAGGAAAGACTTGCTCGTAGCTGCAACCATACTTGCTCAAAATCTATTCAGGTACGGTTGCGCTTTGGGGAAATTATGAGGGGATCCCTCAGTGCTCAGTAGGCGGTGTGATACCGTTATTGATATCTTATTTTGGATATCTCCTGAACATGTTCAGTATGACAAATCAATATGACGAATAAATGACAGCTAAGCGGCTTTGAGTAACAGTTTATCTAATATTCGGCTGGGTAAGAGTCTTTTTAATAGCGCAAATACCTTGGTTGGTAAGGTCACTCGGTAGCGAATTTTAGGTTGTTTGGCTTCTAAAGCATGCAATATTGGCGCTAAACAGGCTTCTGCAGGCAGAGCAAAAGGATGATTTGATTGACTATTCTCTAAGCGAGACAATTGGGCTTGATAAGCTTGGTGGTGAAGAGAATGCTCAATATTGATCCAACGTTTAAAAGCGGTTAATGCATTAGCGCGAAATTCAGTATTAATGGGGCCTGGTTCAAGTAGACTAATATGAATATTGCTCGCTTGGAGTTCTAAACGCAAGGTATCTGTCCATCCCTCAATGGCAAATTTAGAGGCATTGTAAGCGCCACGATATTTCATTGCAGCAAAGCCTAAAATAGAGCTATTTTGAATAATTCGCCCATAGCCTTGTTGACGAAAGTGGGGAAGTAATAAAGTCGTTAACGTATGCCAGCCAAAAAAATTAGTTTCAAATTGAGCTCGTAATGCCGCAGTTGATAGGTCTTCTAGCGCGCCAGGTTGACCATAAGCGCCATTATTAAAGAGGGCGTACAGTTGATGGTTTGAAAGTTCGAGTGCTGCTTTTACTCCCTGATGAATACTCTGTTCATCACTGAGATCCAACTGAATACACGTGAAGCCCTCTTGCTGTAGGCGTTCGACATCATCGATATGTCGACAAGAGGCAATAACATCATAGCCACGTTGTTTCAGCGCTAGAGCCGCCATATAGCCAATGCCAGTTGAACAACCTGTAATAAGTATTGAGCGAGTCATAACGGTTCCAATTAATGGTGATGGGGGAGAAGGTGTTTTAATGCTGGTTCAATCCGTGAAAAGTTAAACTGGAAGCCTAACTCTGTCAGTTTTTTCGGTTTGGCGCGTAAGCTATCAAAGAGTAACTCGCTTGCTTCACCAAGCAACAGTTGTATCGCCCAGCGTGGTGTGGTTAAAAAATGAGGCTTTCGGATGCTTGCAGCGAGAGTTTGGCTAAACAAAGCGTTAGTGACTGGATGCGGAGCACACATATTGAAAGCGCCTTGAGCATGTTCGGTTTCCAACAGAAAGACGATCGCTCTTACCATATCACTAATGTGGATCCATGGCATATACTGGGTACCGCAGCCAATCGGTCCTCCTAATCCTAACCGATAGGGAGGAAGCATTTTTTTTAATGCTCCTCCTTCTGGCGATAAGACAATACCTGTCCGCATTAAACAAACACGTGTTCTTGATGATTGGGCTCGCATCGCTGTTTGTTCCCAAACGGCACAAACATGATGGGAAAATTGCTGGTTTTGTACTTGTAAACTCTCATCGAAGGGATGATCTTGCTGATCGCCATAATACCCTACCGCAGAGCCACTCAGAAAAATTTTTGGCGGAGTGGTACTCGCGTGGATCAATTCAACCAACTGCTCAGTTAATTGCCAGCGGCTTTGGCAAATGCGTTGTTTTTGTTTGGCGGTCCATCGTTTATCGGCAATCGGTTCCCCAGCTAAATTAATCACCGCATCGAAGTGATTAAGATCATGCCATTGATTAATATCACTAATGAACGAGATTTTAGTGTTAGCATGGGCAAGTTGCCGTTGTGCTTTAGTGATATCTCGTGTGAGGATGACGATATCATGAGTGATTAATTGTTTGATCAACTCGCGACCAATTAAGCCCGTTCCACCAGTGATAAATATGTTCATTTTGCCTCCTTGCATCGGTAATGTATTAAGCAAACAAACGCTTAACCAGCTTATGTGTATCTCTCTTAGTGTTCAAGTTTTTCTCTTATCCAGCAGAGCCTTCGAGGAAATATTGTCACTATTCATGATGATAACGATTGCTCCCGATGACGTAGACCATGAAAAAACGTACAATTACATTTTTTATAAACCCAATAGGTCGTTGACATTTTACGAGACAATATTGATTTATCGTGGTCTGTTTATCGTCGTCCACGATCTAATTTTAGATGGGGGATGAGATGATGAAACTGTTCTTTGCTTCTGACTTGCATGGCGCTTTACCTACGACCGAAAAAATGTTGCAGCAGTTTATCCAGTCTGGAGCTAATACATTGGTATTATTGGGTGATTTATTGAATCACGGCCCAAGAAACCCGATTCCTGAAGGGTATAACCCAACCGCTGTCGCCGAAAAATTAAATGACTACGCCAAACAAATTATTGCAGTGCGGGGGAATTGCGATAGCGAAGTGGATCAAATGTTATTGGATTTTCCAATCATGAGTGACTTTGCGTGGGTACTCTTACCTTCAGGGCAGCGATTATTTTTAACTCATGGCCATCTGTATAACGATAGCCATCTGCCACCTTTATCGCGGGGAGATGCCCTTATACGCGGGCATACTCATATCATACGAGCCGAGCGGTGTGATGAATATTACCTATTGAATCCCGGTTCGGTGACTTTTCCTCGTGACCATGGAGTCGCCAGTTTTGCTGTCTTAGACGGATTGTGTTTCACCATCCATGCCTTTGATGGAGAAATCTTAGCATCGCTTGACCTTTCACAATAATATTTTTCTAAGTCATGTTGAGCGCTATTCGTTAGCGATCAACATGACCTAAATCGCGTTGTGGATCGATAATATCTCTGACTCGTTGCTTTAATATTTTTGCTTCAGGGAAGCCATCATCTCTTTTTCGCTCCCAAATTGAGTGTTGGTTGCAAAATATCTCAAAACGTCCACCAGTATCTGGGTGTAAAGAGACCATTTCAATTTCTTCACTAAACGTCTGTAACAGCTCTTGGCTCAACCAAGAAGCTCTCAGCATCCATTGGCATTGTCGACAATAATAAATATCAATTTTTGCTTTGTTCATTAATAACTCATGATGTAAAAATGATCGCTACCCATTACCAAACAATACCGTTGAACCATGATTCAAACTGGTGAGTAGTAAGGTTTTCTTATTAATAATATCAATCCTGCGGCTCTGTTGAGCGTCCATCTTAAACAGTTGAGTGATTAACTGCAGCTGCTTGGGCGTAAAATCTTTACTGTAAGAGGATGAGATATCTTTAAATTCTGTCGGTGAAACGAGAAGGTAGTTATCACTGATGCTCCATTCTCCAGACTCAGAGATATTAATAATGTTATCAGGGCGGTCGGCTGATGAAGGCTCAATAGAGTATAACTTGACTCTCGAAACCCGTAAGTAAGTGCCATTTGGCAGATATTTTACGTTTGAAGAAACGTCAACGCGATGCAGAGGCCCCACTGCATTATTGGGTTGAGTGGTTTCGATTAAAGTAATCATTCTTGATTGCCACTCACGTGACATCAATACATTGTCTAATTTCGTCTCATTCGTCCAATAGATCCAACTACTGACAACCGTTGAGATAAGCAATAAAAATGCAGAGATTTGTTTCGTCATCGTTGTTCCTTACTGGCACACTTTATCGGTGTCATCTGGGTTAGCAAAAATCCGCAAAGTAATATTTTCCCCAGAAAATTGAGGTAAATGAATATAGTTCAAGATCAGTTGACCATTATCACCACCTGTCGCGATCACTTCTTTCAGGATCGTATCATCAGAGCGCATCGAGTGATGCTTTTGGATGCACGATTTAATCAGTGGCAGCCACGTGCTTAGATCGGGATGATTGATCGGCGCGCTGATCACAACATTATTGACGACCGCTAGCTGGCGAAATTGTGAAGAAGACGGCGAGCTAAAAAACAGTACCATAATGGGTAATAAGATAGCACACACTAACATCGCCAGTGAGCGAAGATCGGATAAGCGTTTAGCCGAAGCGGCCTCTTTAGGGCTAATAAAGGTATCGTTAGATTTACTGGTGATATTAGTATTCATCGCCCCTGAAACTGTGCTCTCATCTTGTTGGATCGCGTTATTGTCTGAGATTGCATCGGGAGCCGTGGTGACTGGCTCTAGTGGCAGAATGGGTTCCACGCTAGCAATAAACTGATAACCACGTTTGGGCACCGTTTTAATGAACAACGGGAGTTTTGTTGAGTCCTTAAGCATTTTTCGCAGTGTAGAAATGGCTTGAGTTAAACTAGAGTCGTCGACTTCAAAGCCTTGTTCTCGCCACACATAATTGTGTAGGTCATCACGAGAAATGATTTGGTTAGGATGTTGAACAAACATAGAGAGAATACGACTCTCATTACTGCCGAGCCGTGTTTCTTCTTCTCCGGTTTGTTCGACCAATAAGTTTGATGTCGAGTCAAAAATAAACCGATTGGCAAGAATGAATTTGCTAGCTAAATTGCTCATTGAGTTCTTCTTTTTTAATGGTTGTTACTCAAAATGGCCAAGTTCTTCGCGCTTGGTGTTTTACTGTCCTAGCTCTAGGTTATTCGTTCACATTGATGGTTATAAAAATGAGCACCTTCGATGAAACAACCGCTTTTTATCGTTACTTTTTGAAGCAACGCCACTGTATTAAGTCGTTTTTAGTGCTATCGATGACCGCGTTTTCATTAACCTGATCAAAACTTTGCAGGGGTGAAACCTAAAACCAGTAGAGAATAATCAAAAAAAATCCAAAAAACAGTGTTTTTATGTTTTTTGACCTTGAATTTACATTGCCAAGCCACATGTTAATAGCAAATCTATGTTCTTCCTACCCATTTTAGTGTGATGGATAGGGTTTGATATGATACACGGAGCTAAAATGAGCGAGACGACAACCAACAACAAAGAAACACGTGGTTTTCAATCTGAAGTAAAGCAATTACTTCATTTGATGATTCATTCTTTATACTCCAACAAAGAGATCTTTTTACGTGAGTTGATTTCTAATGCTTCTGATGCGGCAGATAAACTGCGCTTCCAAGCGTTATCCAATCCTGATTGGTATCAAGGTGATGCAGAATTAGGCGTCAAACTGTCGTTTGATGCTAAAGCTAATACGTTGACCATTTCAGACAATGGTATCGGGATGAGTCGTGAGGATGTGATTGAGCACTTGGGTACGATTGCGAAATCAGGCACGGCTGAATTCTTTTCTAAGTTGTCGCAAGAGCAGTCTAAAGATTCACAATTAATCGGCCAGTTTGGTGTTGGTTTCTATTCTGCGTTTATTGTTGCCGATGCCGTGACGGTACGTACTCGTGCAGCAGGATTGGCGGCTGATCAAGCAGTACAATGGCACTCACAAGGAGAAGGTGAGTACACCGTTGAAACGATAGAAAAAGCTTCGCGCGGTACCGATATTGTTTTGCACATGCGTGACGAGGGTAAAGAGTTCTTATCTGAGTGGCGTTTACGAGAAATTATCTCTAAATACTCTGATCATATTGGTATTCCAGTTTACATTCAAACATCGGTCCGTGATGATGAAGGGAAAGAAACGGGAGAAGTTAAGTGGGAGCAAATTAACAAGGCTCAAGCCCTATGGACTCGCTCTAAATCTGACGTCAGTGATGAAGAGTATCAAGAGTTTTATAAGCATGTATCCCACGATTTTGCAGATCCGTTGACTTGGAGCCATAACAAAGTTGAAGGGAAAAACGACTATACCAGCTTACTGTATATTCCGGCTAAAGCACCTTGGGATATGTACAACCGTGACCATAAACATGGTTTGAAATTGTACGTACAACGTGTCTTTATCATGGATGATGCTGAGCAGTTCATGCCGTCGTACCTACGTTTTGTTCGTGGATTAATTGACTCTAACGATTTACCGCTCAACGTCTCGCGAGAAATCTTACAAGATAATAAAGTGACGCAATCGCTACGCAATGCTTGTACCAAACGTGTATTGACCATGCTTGAGCGTCTTGCCTCGAACGACAGTGAGAAGTACCAAACGTTTTGGAAAGAGTTTGGTCTCGTGATGAAAGAGGGGCCTGCTGAGGATTTTGCTAATCGTGAAAAAATCGCTGGATTACTGCGTTTTGCCTCAACTCATGAAGAGTCTGCACAACAGAACGTGAGCTTAGCTGCGTATGTTGAGCGAATGAAAGAAGGTCAAGAGGTGATTTACTACTTGACGGCAGATAGCTATCTAGCGGCAAAAAACAGCCCTCACTTGGAGCAATTCAAAGCCAAAGGCATTGAAGTCATTCTGATGTACGATCGAATTGATGAGTGGTTGATGAACTACTTAACCGAATTTGATGGTAAATCTTTCCAATCTATTACCAAAGCGGGTTTGGATTTGAGTAAGTTTGACGATGAAGCTGAGAAAGAGAAGCACAAAGAAACGGAGCAAGAGTTTCAAACAGTGGTTGAGCGTATCAAAACTTACTTAGGTTCAAGAGTGAAAGACGTTCGTACCACGTTTAAGCTTGCTTCAACGCCTGCTGTTGTAGTTACCGATGATGGTGAAATGGGCACGCAAATGGCCAAACTATTAGCCGCTGCAGGACAAGCCGTGCCGGAAGTGAAGTATATTTTTGAGATCAACCCGGAGCATAGCATGGTCAAACGCATGGCTGATGAAGCCGATGAGCAAGCATTTGGTCAATGGGTTGAAGTTTTATTGGGACAAGCGATGCTCGCTGAGCGCGGAGCAATGGAAGATCCGACTCAGTATGTTAAAGCGGTCAATGAGTTATTAACCCACGCATAACTCTATTGTCTTAAGCGATAAGACCAAACTCGCCATTGTGCGAGTTTGGTCTTTGTGAAGCGGCGTGATTCTTTAGTCTTACTCTGCTCTTTTTGGTGGATTTTATGTTAGAATCACTCGCTTAAATGATTTGACCACCTTGTGTGGTCTCTATTTTAATGACCAGTTTTTATCTTATTATACCGAAACTTACCGTCTCTCAATACCGTTAGGCTGTGAGCTTCGGTATAACACAATTTTCAAAAGAGGATTAAACATGCGCATCATTCTTCTCGGCGCTCCGGGTGCAGGTAAAGGCACACAGGCTCAATTCATCATGGAGAAATATGGTATCCCACAAATTTCTACTGGTGATATGCTACGTGCTGCTATCAAAGCGGGCACTGAGCTTGGTAAAAAAGCGAAATCAGTGATTGACGCTGGTCAGCTTGTTTCTGATGACATTATTTTAGGTCTGATTAAAGAGCGTATCGCTCAAGCTGATTGTGAAAAAGGTTTTTTACTGGATGGTTTTCCTCGCACAATTCCGCAAGCCGATGGTCTTAAAGCGATGGGAATTAACGTGGATTATGTGATTGAATTTGATGTTGCTGATGATGTGATTGTTGAGCGTATGGCGGGTCGTCGAGCGCATCTGCCTTCTGGTCGCACCTATCACGCCATCTATAACCCACCTAAAGTGGCGGGCAAAGACGATATTACCGGTGAAGATTTAGTAGTGCGCGATGATGATAAAGAAGAGACAGTACGTGCTCGTCTTAGTGTCTATCATGACCAAACTGCACCTTTGATCGAATACTATGGCAAAGAAGCAGCGGCTGGCCACACGCAATATTTAAAATTTGATGGTACCAAGCAAGTTGCTGAAGTTAGTGCTGATATTGAAAAAGCGTTGGCATAATTGTCTCCCTGTTGGCAATGTGTTTAGGTAAACTAACGTATTGATCATAAAAGCGACCTTTGCGGTCGCTTTTTTTAAACTTTTTTGTTGTTGGCACGTATTTACTGTTCTGTGTGGAATAAATCAATGGAAGTTATGCAAACGAAAAAAAAGCTTGGTGTACTACTGGCTAATTTAGGTACGCCAGATGAACCTACTCCGAAAGCCGTCAAACGATTTTTAAGTCAGTTTTTACATGATCAGCGTGTAGTTGATTTGACGCGTTGGATATGGTGTCCATTACTCCATGGCATTATTTTACCGTTACGCTCTCCTCGAGTTGCCAAGCTGTATCAATCGGTTTGGATGGAGGAAGGATCGCCGTTGTTGGTTTATTCAAAGCGACAACAAAAGAAACTTCAACAGCGTCTTGGTGTTCCGGTTGAGCTAGGTATGACGTATGGAACCCCAAGTTTACTGAGCGGCGTACAAGCACTACGTGATCAAGGCGTTGAAAAAATAATAGTATTACCGCTCTATCCACAATATTCAGCAACCACAACAGCAGCGGTGTGGGATGGTTTAGCCAAAGGAATGAAAACGCTAAGGGTTATACCCGAGATTGATTTTATTACTGATTACCATGACCACCCCTTATACATTCGTGCGTTAGCTGACAAAGTTCGCACTTCGTGGAGTGAAAGAGGGCAAGGTGATGTATTAATTTGCTCTTATCATGGCATACCGAAACGTTATGCTGATAATGGTGATATTTATCCTCAACACTGCCAGCAAACGACCCATTTACTCGCCCAAGAATTAGGTCTGAGTGATCAACAAGTCATGATGACTTACCAATCGCAGTTTGGTAAAGAGGAGTGGTTGCAGCCTTATACCGACAAAACTATGCAGGCTTTACCTTCACAAGGGGTAAAAAAAATCGATATTCTTTGCCCAGCTTTTGCAGTTGATTGTCTGGAAACCTTGGAAGAAATTAGCGAAGAGAATAAACATCTTTTTCTTGAGGCTGGAGGGGAAGCATTTAATTATATTGCTTGTCTTAATGACTCTGATCGACATATTGAGATGATGGTTGACTTAATCCAGATCCGTTATTAATGGGAGAGTGTTTCTGTTGTTGGTCAGCAATATAACTAAAGCAGTGTGGCTGTTTGATTCAAAAAATGCTCACACTGGGGAAATGATCCAAAAAGCCAAACGGCGACGTTTGGCTTTTTGGATCAAGGTGACCGCTACAGTAAAGAGAAGCTGTAGAGATCAACCTGTTTATGCTTCAACGGGAGTCAGCGCTTCAACTTCTTCGCTACTACTTTGACAAATTTTGCTCAGCATTGGTGCGATCAAGAAAGTTAAGACGGTAATACCTGCCGTCACATAACCAATTTTTCCAAATACATTACCATAAATAGCCAGTGATTCTTGCGCTGTGGTAATGTGTTGAGGGACGGATGTTAAGCTTGCTACCCATCCAGCAGCAACCGCAGCGGTAGCTGAGGTTAAAAACCACATCCCCATTGCAAATCCCATCATACGTTGTGGGACCAATTGAGCCACCATTGCCAAGCCAAGCCCTGATACTAATAACTCACCGATCGATTGGAATAGATAGCTGATCACTAACCAGTTTGAACTGATGATCCCTTGAGTATTCGCAAAATATGTCGACCAGGAAAGGACCAAGAAAGAAAGTGCGCATAGCCCCATACCAATGGCGAATTTAAATGGCATGGCTAAACGCTCACCCAATTTACCGTATAACATGGCTAATAACGGACTTGCTAACATGATCCAAAATGGATTAAGCGCTTGGAACTGTTCTGGTTCAACGTTAAAGCCAAGTAGCGTTGGATTAACGTTATGAATGGCGAAAAAGTTTAATGATGTCGGCATTTGGAAGTAGAGCACAAAAAAGACCACTCCTTGTAGCATGAGAGCAAAGGCGACAAGCATTTTTTTACGCTCTAATCCGGTCATGGAAAAGGTTTCTTTAAAATAACAACCTAAGATGGTTAAGCCAGCTATAACTAAAATCATATGGGCTAAGAACAGATTTTGTAATAGATAACTAGAGATAAAGCTTGCGACTACAGAGCCTAGAATAACCACCAGCAATGAACGACGATTGACGGGGTTGAGATCCGCAGGCGAGCCAACTTTTTTGAGCATTTTTAAGCACATCATAAAGTTAACGACTGTGATCGCTAGACCAATCGCACTCACACCAAAAGCCATGCCATATCCTGCACGTTCAGCGACTATTGGAGTGATGATCATCGAAAAGAATGATCCAAGGTTGATGGCCATATAGTACATCGTAAAGGCACCATCGAGTCGAGGATCGTTATCGGCATAAACCTTAGAGAGTAAGCTGGATGGGTTAGCTTTAAATAAGCCATTACCGACAGTGATAAATCCCATCGCGATATAAATCAGTGTAGGCCCTCCCCAGTGACCATCTGTTGTCGATAAACCTAATAATAGATAACCGACCATTAAAATAATTGCACCAAGAGTGATAGCGCGTTTTGTGCCAATGACCTTATCGCCAATCCAACCGCCAGCGGCCACAAATCCGTAAACCAAAGCGGAGAATGCACCAAATAAAACAAAGGAAGCTGACTCACTCATGCCTAAGATTTTGACCATATATACTGTCAAAATCGCTTGCATACCGTAGAAGCCAAAACGCTCCCAAAACTCAATGGAAAAAATCAAATAAAATGACTTCGGTTGCTTGAATATATTCAAGTCAGACATACTGCTCTTCCTGTAAGTGTATCTCTGTTTATCTTACCGCCATGACGATTCGTTAATCGTATTCGAAATGTCGGTAGTGCAGAGATTATTAATCTAGTTGTTATTATTCCCGAATCACGCTTGACGTTGGTATCAACAGAGGTAGCTACTGATTGACGAAAAACATCAAGTCGTGTGGGTTATAAACTTAGTAATAATTTGTTTCATTGTGAGATACGTATACCGCTAAGTGTATAGTGCTGCAATACAGTAAATGAAAACTAAGAAACCACTAAAAATGTAATATTTTGAAAAATAAAATATTTTTAACTTTTCTTGATGTCGATGTTAGGTGAAAACTAAGTTTTCATATTTGGTTTCATTTTCAAGATCGATGAGTGATTGCTTTAACTATTGTTGTCACTTGTTGTTCAGGATCGCTTGATCAATGATTCTCCTTATCAAACAACTGGATAATGTATGATTAATGTTAATATCGGGCACCACTTGTCGAGCGGCGTATTTCTTTGCTTCCCACTTCCAGCTGTTTAGGTATACTTTCTCTCATGCCCAATACATAAGTGGCGCAAATAAAGAATAATTAGAAGGCTGGCTAAGGTTATGAAAGGTTGGTATCTGCTTTATTGTAAGCGAGGCGAACAAGCAAGGGCGAAATGCCATCTTGAGAATCAAGGGGTTGAGTGTTTTTACCCGCAAATGGAAGTTGAGAAGATTCTCCGCGGTAAAAGAAAAAAAGTACAAGAGCCTGTTTTCCCTTCTTATATTTTTGTATGTTTTGATTATAAGCAAGGGCCGACTTTTACGACGGTTCGTTCAACACGTGGTGTCGTTGATTTTGTACGTTTTGGTCCAGAGCCCAAAGAGTTATCAGAAGCGTTAGTAGCAGAGCTAAAAAAATTGGATTATTTGCCACATCGTGAGCAACTTGGATTACCAGAAGTCGGGCAGGAAATTGAAGTCAAAGGTGGTCAGTTTTGTGGTATTCGTGCTTTATATCAAGAGCCGGACGGTGAGGCACGCTCAATGATGTTAGTGCAGATGATTAATCAACCAGTAGTCATTAGTATTGATAATAAAGATTTGGATTTGTAAATGCTACAGAGAGAAATAAGCATCTAAGTTTATTTCTCTACGATGATTTTATAGGATGAAATAAACCATCAAGGCGCGATTAATGCGCCTTGATAGCTAATGGGCTATTTAATTAATAAGCTTCATTGTGTACGGCTTTTACTGCTCGACCTGAAGGGTCAATACAGTTTTTGAAAGACTCATCCCATTCTACGGCCTTGGCAGAGGAGCAGGCGACGGATGGACCACCAGGTACACAGCGTGCTGCAGACTCTAATGGGAACAGCTCTTCAAAGATTTCTCGATACACATAACCTTCTTTGGTTGTTGGTGTATTGTACGGGAAACGGAATTTAGCCGTTGCCATCTGTTGATCGCTAACTTTCGCTTCTGCGGTTGATTTCAAGGTGTCTATCCAGTTATAGCCGACGCCATCGGAAAATTGCTCTTTTTGACGCCAAGCAATCGAATCTGGTAAATAGTCTTGAAAGCATTCGCGTAAGATGTGTTTTTCCATCTTACCATTACCACACATTTTGTCGGCTGGGTTGAGACGCATGGCGACATCAATAAACTCTTTATCCAAGAACGGTACACGCCCTTCAACCCCCCACGCCGCGAGTGATTTATTCGCTCGAGCACAATCAAACAGGTTTAATGCGAGTAGCTTACGGACGGTTTCTTCATGAAACTCTTGCGCATTCGGCGCTTTATGAAAGTAAAGATACCCACCAAATATTTCGTCAGCGCCTTCACCCGATAGCACCATTTTTATACCCATCGCTTTAATTTTTCGTCCGAGTAAAAACATCGGTGTTGAAGCGCGAATGGTTGTCACGTCGTAAGTTTCAATGTGATAAATCACATCACGAATGGCATCCAGTCCTTCTTGAATGGTATAGGTCATTTCATGATGTATTGTGCCGATTTTTTCAGCTACTTCACGAGCGGCTTTTAAATCAGGTGCGCCTTCTAGACCAATGGCAAACGAGTGTAGTTGAGGCCACCACGCGGCTGATTGTTCATCATCTTCAATACGCATTGCGGCGTAACGTTTGGCGATTGCCGAAGTAATAGAAGAATCTAATCCCCCAGATAATAACACGCCATAAGGTACATCGGTCATTAACTGGCGTTTGACCGCCGCTTCTAATGCTTCGGTGAGTTCTTCTTTACTCGATAAGTTATCTTTTACAGCATGGTACTCAGTCCAGTCACGTAAGTAATAACGATGAGGCTCCGGATCGGTTGAGCTAAAGTAGCTGCCTGGAGGGAATTCACTGATCGATTTACAAACTGGCACCAATGCTTTCATTTCTGAGGCGACATAGTAGTTGCCATGCTCATCGTGACCTTGATAGAGCGGGATGATCCCAATATGGTCGCGGCCAATTAGGAATTGATCCTTTTCTTGGTCATAAAGAGCAAAAGCAAAAATACCATTGAGCTCTTCGAGCAATTCAGCACCTTTGTCTTGGTAGAGAGCCAAAATGACTTCACAATCGGAATCGGTTTGAAAGTCGTATTTGTCTTGATAACGGGCACGAATCTCTTTGTGGTTATAAATTTCCCCATTAACAGCAAGAATAAGTTTTTTATCAGGGCTATACAGTGGCTGAGCACCACTATTGAGACCAACAATCGCCAAGCGCTCATGAGCAAGAATAGCGCGTTCAGAAGTGTAAATACCAGACCAATCGGGGCCACGGTGACGTAGCTTTTTAGACATTTCTAAGGCAATTGTCCGTAATGCACTGGCGTCACTTTTAATGTCTAAGATACCAAAGATAGAACACATACCGCTTCCTTAATTAGATGATGTTTAATCAGATGACTTCAATCTGCCATTTTGGTTAAAAAAGGCAATACTTCTTTGTTTAAAAATTTAATTATTGGTTCTTAAGGTGAATTTTATCTAATTTAAATGGCTTTTAGGTGAATGAGGTCTAATTTGTGTCGAATAAAACAGCAGTTTAGATGATGGAGAGGCTAACTGGAAAGGGGAACTCCCCAATAGCGCTAATGATAACGTTCATGGGGAAAATAAGGTGAATCATTGATTTTATAGGTGTTACTTGATGAGTTGGAGGCTAAAACGATGTTTAGTCTTCCAGTAATTTCTGGAGTAAAACACCATTGAGCATGGCTCGTTTTATCATAGCAAAAGCCCCAATCGTAGGTCGCTTGTCAATCGTTGACGCCACAATAGGTAATTGACGATGAAAAGCCTGTAACGACTGATTTTCAACATTACGTAGAATAGCCGGAAAAATAACCTCTTGTGCCGCAGTAATATCACCTGCAATGATGACTTTTTGAGGGTTAAATAAGTTAATCGTCATGGCGATGGCTTTGCCAAGTTGATTACCGACTTGCACTAGGGCTTGCTTCGCTAGCTCATCATCTTGCAAAGCGTGTTGACAGATATCGTCAATGGTTACTTTAGGCAGATCAGATAAACTTGATTTATAACCTTGAGCAAGCCGTTTCTTGACACGAGCGACGATGGCTGGATTACTGGCGACGGTTTCTAAACAACCGAAATTACCGCATTGACACTGTTCACCAAGGGGATCAATTTGGATATGACCGATTTCGCCAACGTTACGGTTGGTCCCTAGAAAAACCTGCCCATTAACAATGATGCCAGCTCCTGTTCCGCGATGCACGCTGACTAGAATCGAATCCTGACAATCTTGGCTCGCGCCAAAGTAGTGTTCAGCCAGCGCCATGCCACGCACATCATTACCGACAAAGCACTCAACATGAAAGTGATCTCGAATAATATCCCCAAGCCCAAGAGCATCAATATCAATATTGGGCATATATTCAACAACCCCGAGCTCAGGATTGACGAGACCGGGTAAAGCAATACCAATCGCAATTAATTGTTTAATATTACTTTGTTGTTGAGCAAGAAAGGCTTTTAAATGATGAATTAAGCCTTCGATTAGCTGAGGTTGATGAGCATAATGGAACTCATAGGAAGAGCAAGCCAGTTCCTGCCCACCCAAATTGTATAGACCCAACTGAATATAATCGCGACCTAATCTGACGGCGATAGAATGGAATGGTTCGACTTCTGTGGTCAAAGAGATCGCACGACGTCCACCAGTAGAGGCCTGTTGTGCGACTTCTTTAATTAATCCTCTTTCAAGGAGTTGGCGGGTTATTTTTGTCACGCTTGCTGGTGCAAGTTGACTGACATCGGCAACTTGGATGCGCGAAATTGGCCCCTGTTGGTCGATTAAGCGATAAACAGCTGCGCTATTGAGCTGTTTAACGAGATCTACATTACCTATTTGTCCGCCATTCATGATTATTTTTGCTCGTATTGTCCATTCACTACTGTCGCTTTTACATTGAAGTCGCGGTCGAAAATGGTCAGGTTGGCAATATAGCCGGGTTTAATACGACCTAACTTATTATCAACACCGATGGCTTTAGCTGGGTATAAGCTGGCCATCCGCAATGCTTCATCTAAAGCGATACCGACATGCTCAACCGTATTCTGGACTGCTTCAATTATCGTTAGGGCTGAGCCGCCAAGTGTACCGTGTTCATCGACACACTTGCCGTCTCGGTAATATACTTTCTTACCGACAAAAATAAAGTAATCCATTTCAGCGCCTGCAGGAGCTGTGGCATCGGTCACTAATACGAGCTTATCGCCTTTTATTTTGTGAGCAATTCGGATGTTAGCGTAGTCAACATGAAAACCATCAGCGATAACTCCTGTGTAAACCTCAGGAGTGTCATAAATGGCGCCCACTACACCCGGTTCTCGACCAGCCATCGGTGTCATGGCATTAAAAAGATGAGTTGCGAAGGAGATACCAGCAGCGAAGCTTTTACGCGCTTCTGCATAAGTGGCATTGCTGTGACCGATAGATACGATAATGCCGGCGTCAACAAGTTGCTCAACATGCTTCAAGTCATTATTTTCTGGTGCTAAAGTGACCTTAGTCACGACATCGCTATTTTGACAAATGACGTCGATCATCGCTTGATCTGACTGACGAATGAAGTCAACGCTATGAATGCCTTTTTTCATCACATTCAAATAAGGACCTTCTAAATGCAGACCAAGAGATTGGTGTAGGTATTTATTTTGGTACTCACGTTGTGCGCGGATGGCTTGTTGAATATCGTTATCTGACGAGGTGATGAGTGTTGGGAGAAAACTAGTACAACCCGACTTTAGGTTCGCTTGATGCATTATTTGGATAGTATCCGCCGTGATTTGGTCATTAAACATCACACCACCACAACCATTCAGTTGTAAATCAATAAACCCAGGGCAGAGATTGGCACCATGAAGATCTATATGACGTATCGATGAAGGAAGTTGACTTGTTGGGCAAATAGCTTGAATAAGATCGTTATCCACGATAACGGCATGATCAGTTAACTTATCACTACCAGTGTAGATTTTGCAGTTTGTGAGCGCATACATAATCAGTTAATCCTTAATCTATCGGGGGAGTATTCATGGTGTTGATACTCTTACGATTTGAAGCCAGTGTACTGTTACTCAGAGCGATGACAACTAATGTTAGGCCAGCCAATAGATGAAGCGTTTTTCTGGCTAGTCTCTTCCTATAGTCGGTCGAGTATCTCAACTTCAATTAGTTCGCGAAATATCTATCCATCGTGTACTTATAAATATCGTAAACAAAAATAAGTTTTTAAAAACCTTGTTATACAAAGGAATCATTACTGGATTGGTTGCTGAGTTCGCTCATTACCTATCCTTTATAAGCTATCTTTCAGGTTAAGGATAGCGACAAAGTTTTGTTTTTTTATATTGTAAAATAAGTTTTATGATCCTGCTAGCAAAATTACTTTATTTCGCTTATTTCTGGTGATTATGATCACAATTGATAAGGTTTTAATTTGCGGAGCAAAATTAATGGCATACACTGACAGTGACTAAATTGGGCGATCAAAATAAGTAGCTCAACATATACAAAAATCCTATAGGGGGAACTTAAGGTGAATATTCTTGGATATTTTCAAAAAGTAGGTAAGGCCCTGATGGTGCCTGTCGCAACGTTACCTGCGGCAGCCATTTTGATGGGTGTTGGCTACTGGATTGACCCAACGGGCTGGGGTGCAAACTCCGCCGTCGCGGCATTCCTAATTAAAGCGGGCGCAGCCATTATTGATAACATGTCGGTACTGTTTGCAATTGGTGTCGCATTTGGGATGTCAAAAGATAAAGATGGCTCAGCGGCATTGGCTGGTTTTGTGGGCTTCTTAGTGGTAACAACTCTACTCTCACCAGGGTCAGTAGCACAGATTCAGGGTATTGATCTTGCTGATGTTCCAGCGGCTTTTGGTAAAATCAATAACCAATTTGTCGGCATTCTGGTCGGTATTATTTCAGCGGAAATCTATAATCGTTATTCAACGGTTGAGTTACATAAAGCGCTCGCCTTTTTCTCTGGTAAGCGTTTAGTTCCGATACTGACCTCATTCGCTGGTATCCTTATCGCCTTCGTACTAATGTACGTTTGGCCTGCCGTTTACGGTGGTTTGGTTTCTTTTGGCGAATCTATCCAAGGTTTGGGGGCAACGGGTGCTGGTATCTACGCATTTTTCAACCGTCTATTGATCCCTGTGGGTTTACACCATGCACTTAACTCTGTGTTTTGGTTTGATGTTGCAGGTATTAATGATATTCCGAATTTCCTTGGTGGTGCAAAATCGATCGCTGAAGGTGTCGCTATTCCTGGCGTAACAGGTATGTACCAAGCGGGTTTCTTCCCGATCATGATGTTCGGTTTACCCGGTGCAGCGTTGGCTATTTATCATACCTCTACTGCGAAAAATAAAGAAAAAGTGGCGGGCATCATGATTGCCGCAGGTTTTGCTTCCTTCTTTACCGGGGTGACAGAGCCGCTAGAATTCTCGTTCATGTTCCTTGCACCGCTATTATACCTTTTACATGCTGTGCTTACGGGTATTTCGGTCTTTATCGCCGCTTCAATGCAGTGGATAGCGGGTTTTGGCTTCTCCGCTGGTTTGGTCGATATGGTGCTGTCTTCACGTAACCCATTGGCGGTACAGTGGTACATGCTGATTGTTCAAGGTTTAGTATTCTTTGTTATCTACTATGTGGTTTTCCGTACTGTAATTTTGAAGTTTGGTTTAAAAACGCCAGGTCGTGAAGATGATGACGAAGCCGTGAGCTCGGTTAAAGGTTCACAAGAGTCTTCTGAATTAGCAAAACAGTACTTAGAAGTACTTGGTGGCCATGAAAACTTATCGAATATTGATGCTTGTATTACTCGTTTACGTTTAACCGTAAAAGACATGTCAATCATCGATGAGAAACAGTTAAAAGCATTAGGTGCAATGGGTGTGGTTAAATTAGGTACCAATAATTTACAAGTCATTCTTGGTCCTTTAGCGGAAATCATTGCTGGTGAAATGAAATCAATAGATTCCAAATCACAACAATAATCTCTCAATCGCGAAGCGAGCTGAACACTACGGCGAGCGGCCTCGATAGCTGGTGATTATTCTCAAGCCTTCACATTAGTGAAGGCTTTTGTTTTGCTTGCGAAAAGATCCTGATTGGCATCATTAGGGTATAAAACGATAGATTAGGTCACTTATACCACCAGTTGTGGTAAATATTCGTCTGAAAACCGCAGTTTTTATTGTGAAATAGGGCGGAATTGTGGATGATTGGTGGTAATGCCTATGTTGAGTTGGAGATCGCCAACTCATAACGTAGAAAATCATTTCTGACAATACTAATAAATTTTTGAGGTGCTATAGATGAGTGAAGCTGAGGCTCGTCCATCGAATTTCATTCGCCAAATTATTGATAAAGATTTAGCGGATGGTAAACACACTAGCGTACAGACTCGTTTTCCGCCAGAACCGAACGGTTATCTACATATTGGTCATGCGAAGTCGATTTGTCTGAATTTTGGTATTGCCCAAGACTATCAAGGCCAGTGTAATCTGCGTTTTGATGACACCAACCCAGAAAAAGAAGATCTTGAATACGTTGAATCCATTAAAAAAGACGTTAATTGGCTAGGCTTTGAGTGGTCTGGTCATGTTCGTTATTCATCCGATTACTTCGACCAACTGTATTTGTACGCAGTAGAACTGATCAATAAAGGGTTGGCTTACGTTGAAGAGCTAACACCTGAGCAAATTCGTGAATACCGTGGCACATTGACCCAAGCAGGTAAAAATAGCCCATATCGTGATCGTCCGATTGAAGAAAACTTGGCTTTATTTGAAAAAATGCGTGCTGGTGAATTTGCAGAGGGCCAAGCTTGTCTTCGTGCAAAAATTGATATGGCGTCTTCATTTATGGTGATGCGTGATCCAGTGTTATACCGCGTGCGTTTTGCTGAGCATCACCAAACCGGTGATAAATGGTGCATTTATCCGATGTATGATTTCACGCACTGTATCTCTGATGCGCTCGAAGGCATTACTCACTCATTGTGTACTCTGGAATTTCAAGACAACCGCCGTTTATACGATTGGGTATTAGACAACATCACCATTGATTGTCACCCAAGGCAGTATGAATTCAGCCGTCTAAATCTAGAATACACCGTGATGTCAAAACGTAAGCTCAATCAACTGGTAGTTGAAAAACTGGTCGAAGGGTGGGATGACCCTCGTATGCCGACCATTTCTGGCTTACGACGCCGTGGTTTTACTCCTGCTTCTATTCGCGAGTTCTGTAAGCGCATTGGGGTCACTAAACAAGATAATATGATTGAGTTTAGCTCTCTTGAGTCTTGTATCCGCGATGATCTCAATGAGAATGCACCTCGTGCTATGGCTGTGCTTGATCCAGTGAAAATTGTCATTGAAAATTTTGCTGAAAATAGTGTTGAGCCGCTTACGATCGCCAACCATCCGAATAAACCAGAGATGGGTGAGCGAGAAGTGCTTTTCACGCGTGAAATTTGGATTGAACGTGAAGATTTCCGTGAAGAAGGCAACAAAAAGTATAAGCGTTTGGTCTTAGGCAAAGAAGTGCGCCTACGTGGTGCTTATATCATTAAAGCTGAGCGTGTTGAGAAAGATCAACAAGGTAACATCACGACGATTTACTGCACTTATGATCCAGACACGCTAGGCAAAAATCCAGCCGATGGACGTAAAGTCAAAGGGGTGATTCACTGGGTTTCAGCAGATAAAGCATTGCCTGCTCAATTCCGTTTATACGATCGTCTATTTACGGTGGCAAATCCTGCCGCTGCGGATAACTTTGCGGCAACAATTAACCCTGACTCATTGATCACCATGCATGGTTTTGTCGAACCAAGCTTGAAGGATGCTCTGCCTGAATTTGGTTATCAGTTTGAACGTATGGGATATTTCTGCGCAGATATCAAAGACTCGCGACCTGGTTCGCTAGTTTTTAACCGTACGGTTGGTTTGCGTGATACTTGGGCAAAAATAGACCAAGAATAAACAGATTATGATTGCCCATTGGCATTCACTTAAAGCCAACCGACGTAAGGTTGGCTTTTTTATTGGTTTTCTTTGCCATATGACAATGTGAGTCGTGATGTCTGCTTGCTCCTACTCGTATCTTCAAGTAGCTTAGAATAAGGTTTGCTGTAGAGAACAGCGCAGGTCAGCGTGATATTTATGTGAGATTCCTGCGATTATTGTAGGTAAGGCACATTTTTTGTATTAGTCCCTATAGTTTTACTGGGGTAATCCGATATATTTAATAGATCGTTGTATGCCCATCTTACTTAACGTTGCAGCGGTGTTAGGCTGTGCCAGTTTTAGTTGGGTTTATATTCACGGAGATTCACGCACTTGCCGTCTACCTACATTGTTAAGTTATTTAGGTTATATTCATTTTTAAAGCACAGAGCTGAGCCTTTTATGCGTCAATTTTTTAAGCGATGGCTATTGCCATTAACAATAGCCGCCGTGACTCAGACTTCTATCGTTAGTGCGGAAGTCATTCGTCTCATTGGTCCGAACGGCGAAGTGCAATCTGCTCCGCGTTTTAGTCGTGATGTTGGACAAAATAACACCAATAATTCTGAGCCTTCACGCTTCTTTGGTCCCACATCGTCTCAAGATACATTGTGGTCTATTGCTACCCAATTAAGGCCATCAGCCAACGTGTCGGTTCAACAAACCTTATTAGCTATTTATCGTTTAAACCCTCAAGCGTTTGAAAATCAAAATATTCATAGTTTATTGCCCGGAAGCACTCTACGAATACCATCAATTGAGCAGATTAGTCGTGCATCAACGCAAGAAGCAATCACGATTATGACGGCTCATCAAGCGCGTTTAACCGGGTCACCAGAGCCGATGGTCGTTTCTACGCCTACGCCAGTACGCGCTCCTGTCGTATCACCAGAACCAGCCGTCGTTGAACAACCGACGCCAAGCGTTGCTCCTGATCCAACCCCTGCACCTGCGCCACTCACTGACGTTGCGCAAGCCGAACTTCTTGCTTTAGAAGAAAAAAATCATCAGTTACGACTTCTACTAGCACAAATGCAATCTGAGGTAAGCGAATTAAAACATGAATTGGGTGATGACAATAGAATCCGCGCTGAAGTTGAACGCTTATTAAATGAAGACCGACGTAATAATCAACAGATTCAGCAAGGTCCTTCTACGTGGGAACAATTATTATCCAGTACTTGGTTTGTTGGGCTATTAGCACTGATACCTGGTTTATTGATCGCGGGTATAGTCATGCTTTTATTGAGTCGCCGCTCGAAAGCCGACCAACCAGAGCCAGTACAACTATCAACAGAAGAGAAAGTCGCCCCACCACCAGTAGCTCCAGTTATGCCAGAGGAGGAATTAGGTGATGATGACCTTTTGCTCGATGACGATCTCTTCGGTGAATCAGATAGTAGCGAGATACTTTATGGCGATGATATGGCCGAAGAGGATGTTTTTGCTTCTCTTGATGAAGGCGATATAGATTTAAATCTTGATGAAGATGACGATCCTTTCGCTGGTATTGATGACGATGGTGATTTGGATACTAATTTTGCCGATTTAGCGGAAAATCAGCCATCAAGTGATGAACTTGATGAAGAAGATTTTGATCTTGCCGAAGAAGATCCACTTTCTCAAGACGCGATGGATGCTTTATTAGCCGGTGACGAGGATGAGCTTTTATCAGGCAATGAAGTTGATCAAGCGTTACTTGATGAGTTACTCATGGAAGCTGAGGTCGATGAGGCAGAACTTGATTTAGACAGTCAACTTGATGAACTTAAAGCAGACAGTATTGATATTGGTAATGAGCCGAATATTACCTCAGATGAAGAATTGGACTCGCTTTTAGACAGTATTCAATCACAAGAGGCGGAACCTGAGCACAGCGATGAAGTGCTCGATGATTTATTAGATGGTTTGGTTGGGGACGATCTGGATCTTTCCTTGGACGATGATAGTACCGAATTACTCGATGAATTATTGGTGAGTGATGAGTTATCGGAACAAGATTTAGATACCGCCGTTGATAAATTACTTGATGAGCTGCTTGATGAACCTGACGTTGATGAAGCGCTATTATTCGATCATGATAGCCCCACATTGTTGGATGAATGGATTGATGAGCAAGAACCAAAAGTAGAGGTCAATGAGTCGATCGAATCTGCTCCAGAAGAGCCGAACGATGTATCGTTGGATGATGGTACGGAGTTTCTCGATGAGCTACTCGAAATTGAACAGCAGGCCGAAGCTGAAGATAGTGAGTTCGATAGTAATAACTTTATCGATGACCTGATTAGTAATGCTCCAGCGCAAGATCCGCTTCTTGATGACGTTCTTCTTGAAGATAAGGATGAATCAACGCCTGATCAGCCAATAGATGAAGATGACTTTGATTTTGACCCTCAAATTGAAGGGAGCGAGGCGGCAAGTGCCAGCAGCACACCAGAACCAATAGCGAATGAATTTGGTGTTCCACAAGATGAGGATTGGTTAATCGATGATGAGGATTCTGAAGACGTTGACGTCGACGTCAGCGAATCCTCAGCAACAGTCGATTCACCTGAAGAAATACTAGAGGTTGAAGAAGGCGAGAAAACAGATATTGAATCGAGCTTTGAAAGTGAAGATCAAACCTCTATTACGACCGATGGTGAGCCACAAGCTGCGCAAAGTGACCCTATTGAGTCAGAGAATGACCCGTTAACCCAGCAAACCGAGGTTAGCGATGTTGAGCATTTAATCGATGAAGAGCCTGATGCGCCAGTTTTACCAGAAACAGAAGGGCCGCTAAGCATTGATGAGAGTGAGCTTGCCGAATATACCGAGCAAGACGCCTTGGCGGATTTAGACGATGATGTTGAGCAACTCGATACTGATTCGGTAACAGAGTCATCGAGCGTTACTACTGATTCTGAAGACGCCGATGAGAATGATGCTGTTCAAGCGGAACAGCATGTACCAAGTGAAGAAGAGTCATTATCCGTTGATAGCGATGAGTTAGAGAATGATGATTTAGACTCAGATCCAGAACCTGAAAGCAGTCTTGTCAATCAAGTGGTAGCGCAACCAGACACGCAAGAAGATCAAGCGCCGTCATTTGATTTGGATTCGATGTTAGAAAGTGTTGATGACGATGATCGACTGAGTGATATTGAGCAGCTTGAACCCCAGCAGTCTGATTCTGATAGTGAGGATATCGCCTTTGATGCCGCTCTAGAGACCATTGAGGATGAAGACCCTGAATCGATAGATGAGAATGTTCAGCATGCTGAACCGTCAGAAGATGGTCCATTAAGTATCGATGAGAGTGAGCTTGCCGAGTATACCGAGCAAGACGCTTTGGCGGATTTAGACGATGATGTTGAGGTAGTCGATGCGGACTCGGTGACAGAGCCCTCGACGGTTGCTACTGATGCTGATAGTCAAGGTGCCGATGAGAGTAACGAGGCTGTTCAAGTAGAGCCGCCCACGCCAAGCGAAGAAGAGTTATTATCCCTCGATGAAGATGAGCCTGAGAGTGATGATTTAGACTCTGAACCAGAGCTCGAAAGCAGTCTTGTCAATCAGGTCGCTGAACAAGAAACGCTTGAACAGCAACCAGACACGCAACAAGAGCAAGTGTCATCGTTAGATGCGGATGTGGTGGTAGAAAGTCGTGACCACGTTGATGAAGTGTTAACTGAATCCGTCAAATCGCCTGAACTTGCTCAGCCGGACAGTAAAGATCCATCCAGTGATGTCGATGACGCTATTGACGAACCTGATGACTCAGCCGTTGAGCCATATTCAGATCAAGAAGACGGCCCATTAAGTTTTGATGAGAGCGAGCTTGCTGAATATACCGAGCAAGATGCCCTAGCCGATACGGAATTTGAAACCGAATCAGAGGTTATTTTTGATGGTGATGAAGACGCTGATGAACTTGATGACATCATGGCTAACTTTGAACAACAAGAGGCGTTACAAACGCCACATCAGGTTGCTGAACAAAGTGACGGGATAGACAGTACTTTAGAGTTGACGGAGCAGCAAGACACCGCTTCAATCTCTGCAGAGCCAGAGCCAGAGCCAGAGCCAGAGCCAGAGCCAGAGCCAGAGCCAGAGCCAGAGCCAGAGCCAGAGCCAGAGCCAGAGCCAGAGCCAGAGCCAGAGCCAGAGCCAGAGCCAGAGCCAGAGCCAGAGCTCAAAAATGATGAGCCGATTGATTTCACCACGTTATCCAGTAAAGCGTACAATGAACAACAATTTACGGATTTGTTGAATGACCCAATGGCTCGTCCAATGGATCTGTTTAATTCGCCGTTAGACGCTAAAACCATCGACAGTGCAGGTATGGACATTGATGCCATGCTGCAGATGGGGGGGGAAGATTGGAATGGCTTTAGTTTAACCGAAGATCAAAAAGCCGTTATTCCTGATGAAATACCGGAAGAAGATCAAGCGATTTGGCAAGAAGAAATTCAAAACCAACAACCCGAAGTTGAAGTGGAGAATTGGGAGAATCAGGAAGATGTAGTTGATTTTTCACCTGAAAAACGAGAGTTCATGACTGTTGATGAGTTAATGGCTCAAGTAGAAAGGGATCAAGGGGCAATCAATCCTGATGATGAAGCTCTTAAGCTGGATGTCGGTTTGGATGAATTTCCTGATGTACTTGGAGATATTACCGATTTTGATGTTGATAATAATGCCGAAGCGGCCGGTAAACTTGATTTAGCGAAAATTTACTTGGAAATGAATGACAGCAAAGGAGCAATTAAGTTACTAGAAGAGGCCATCGTCGATGGTGATGATGAAATTCGTCGTCAGGCCAAACATCTGATTGATAAGATCAATGGTCGGCTTTAACGGTGGATGACTTTCGTCACTTAGGTGTCTTCACGTTGTTTGGTGATAGGTATATACTGCCCGCCCCATTTTCAACGAGAAACAGAACATGAGAATTGCTCTAGGTATTGAGTACGATGGTACTCATTACTTTGGCTGGCAACGGCAACGAGACGTCATTAGCGTACAGGAAAAGCTTGAGCAAGCCCTGTCGATTATCGCGAATCATCCGGTAGAGGTTCAATGTGCTGGACGTACCGATGCCGGAGTTCATGGTACCGGTCAGGTTGTTCACTTTGATACCACAGCTGAACGTAACATGGCTGCATGGACGATGGGCGCTAATGCTAACTTACCGAAAGATATCGCTGTACGTTGGGCTAAAGTCGTTGCCGACGATTTTCATGCTCGCTTTAGTGCAACGGCGCGTCGTTATCGATACGTTATCTATAATCATGCTTATCGTCCGGGGATTTTATCGTCGGGGGTAAGTCATTATCATCCAGAATTAGACGTTCAGCGAATGCAGGTCGCTGGCCAATATTTATTGGGTGAAAATGATTTTACTTCTTTTCGTGCGGTACATTGCCAGTCTCGCAGCCCTTGGCGTAATATTATGCACCTGAATGTTTCTCGCCATGAGCGCTATGTTGTCGTTGATATAAAAGCGAACGCTTTTGTTCATCATATGGTGCGTAATATTGTTGGTAGTCTGATTGAAGTTGGGCGTGGGGAACAAGAGCCACAATGGATCGAGTGGTTATTGGCAGCCAAAGATCGCAAATTAGCTGCCGCAACGGCTAAAGCCGAAGGCTTGTATCTTGTTGCTGTTGATTATCCTGAGCGCTTTGAACTACCTAAAGCACCACTGGGGCCGCTATTTTTAGCAGAGAATTTGAACTAACTGGGTTAAATAGCTTCCAATACTCAGATGCATATTGATAGGGCAGAGAAATAGGTACAACCAGTTTTTTGTCTACAGTTGCGGTTTTGTATGCTTTAATCCCACGCGTTTATGTCTAATTTATATCTTTCGCACTAGCGCGGGAGATGAGAAAGTAAAAAGGTCTTGCATGAGTTGGCTTGAAAAGATTTTAGAGAAAAGCAACATTGTCAGTTCACGTAGAGCGTCTATACCTGAAGGGGTCTGGACTAAATGTACTTCCTGTGAAGAGGTGCTGTACTACGCTGAATTAGAGCGCAATTTAGAGGTTTGTCCTAAATGTAACCATCATATGCGCATGAAAGGGCGTCGTCGTCTAGAGACCTTTTTAGACGAAGATAACCGCGAGGAAATCGCTCAAGAGCTTGAGCCACAAGATAAGCTTAAGTTCAAAGATACTAAGCGTTATAAAGAACGTTTAGCGGCTGCGCAAAAAAGCAGTGGTGAGAAAGACGCACTCATCGTGATGAAGGGTCAGGTGATCGGCGTCCCTGTTGTTGCTTGTGCATTTGAATTCTCTTTTATGGGCGGCTCTATGGGGTCTGTGGTCGGTGCTCGTTTTGTGCGTGCCGTGGACGCGGCAATTGAAAATAATTGCGGCTTAGTCTGCTTTTCCGCCAGTGGCGGAGCGCGTATGCAAGAGGCGTTAATGTCATTGATGCAGATGGCCAAGACCAGTGCGGCACTGCAACGCTTAACCGAGAAAGGTCTGCCTTATATTTCGGTAATGACTGATCCAACGATGGGTGGTGTATCTGCCAGCTTGGCGATGTTAGGTGATATTAATATTGGTGAACCAAAAGCCTTGATTGGTTTTGCTGGGCGCCGCGTAATCGAGCAAACTGTACGTGAAGATTTACCTGAAGGTTTCCAGCGCAGTGAGTTTTTGCTTGAACATGGCGCAATAGATATGATCGTTGATCGCCGTGAAATGCGCCAACGTGTGGCAGGCTTGTTAGCTAAAATGACCAATTATGCTTCTCCTCTGGTGGTTTCTGTGAACGCAGCGCCAAACGAAGAAACATATTCTGTACCAGAAGCGGATAAAAAAGGGTAAAGTAACCACTAACAAAGCCAAGCATAACTATGGTTCTACGTTAGATGACTCAATACTCTATTCCTCAAGCCACATCGCCACTTACGGTGTGGCTTGACTATTTATCTCATATCCATACCTCGGCCATTGATCTCGGCTTAGAACGTGTCCAAACGGTTGCCGAGAAAGCGCAGCTCACCAGGCCATCTGCTACCGTCATTACGGTAGCGGGCACGAACGGTAAAGGCTCAACATGCGCTTTAATGGAAAGTATACTTCTCCAAGCCGGCTACTCGGTTGGTGTATACAGTTCCCCTCATCTTATTCGTTACAACGAGCGTGTACGGATTAACGGTCAAGAACTGCCGGATTCAAAACACACCGAAGCTTTTGCTTATATAGAAACTCAGCGAGGTAATACCTCATTGAGTCTATTTGAGTTTGGCACGTTAGCTGCGCTGCGTCTTTTCCAAACCGAGCAGGTTGAGGTGATTTTACTTGAGGTTGGATTAGGCGGTCGATTAGATGCAACCAATGTGGTCGAGCATGATGTCTCAGTAATAACCAGCTTAGCCATTGATCACGTCGATTGGCTTGGTGATGACATCAATGTGATCGGTTTTGAAAAAGCGGGTATTTTCCGTTCAGAGAAGCCAGCCATTTGCGGACAACCTTTCCCTCCTGCAACGGTGGCGGCTCATGCTGATGATATCGGTGCGAAATTCTATCAAGTCGGTATTCAGTATCATTACCAAACGCTATCGAATGCATCATGGCGGTGGCGTAGTGGTTCATTTGAACTGAGTGATTTACCAATTCCAACATTACCTCTTGCCAATGCCGCCACAGCCTTGATGGCATTAGGCTGCTCTGGTCTCGAGGTGAGTGATATTGATGTGAGCGAAGGATTACGTAAAGCTAATTTGGCCGGACGTATGCAAGTATTGCAGACTCAACCGACGATTTTATTGGATGTGGCCCACAACCCACATTCGGCTCACTATCTTGTCTCGCAATTAGAGCAGCGTTATCCACAGCAAAAAGTGCATATGGTGCTCGGAATGTTGCATGACAAAGACATTAAATCCACTATCGAAGCACTGACTCCAGTCGTGAAGGCTTGGTATCCAGCTTCTCTTTCTGGTCCTCGCGCTGCGAGTTCACAAGAGTTAGTGCATTATCTCACCCCGACTCAACGTGAATATTCATCGCCAGTGGAGGCTTTTGAAGCCGCGCTGACAAGAGCGCATGATGATGATGTCATTGTCGTTGCTGGATCTTTTCATACTGTGGGTGAAGTCCTTGAGCATTGGCAAGGTAAAGGAGAATAGATGGCCAGTAAATTTCAAAGCCGCTTAGTTGGTACGATTATTTTGGTTGCGATTGGCGTTATTGTATTGCCCGATCTGTTGGACGGTAAAAAAATGCACTATCAAGAAGAGGTGGCTAGTATTCCGCTAAGGCCGGAACTCGATAGTGATATTGAACGGTTTGAAATTCTTGACCCCATTGAAGATCAAGTGGCTTTGCCAGATTCTCCGGTTACCGTTACTGAATCAGCCACTGGAGTCTCGACAGGCACCGGTAATCAAACGCTAACGACGACAACGCGCCCCGTGATTGAGAAAAATGAGTATCAAGACAGTGCTTGGATCATTCAATTGATGGCACTGAGAAATGCGGAAAATGCTAAAAATGTCGTCGCTGACTTACAACGACGAGGCTATCAGGCACACACGAAACAAGAGAACGATTTTACTCGTGTGATTATTGGCCCTGATGTTTCAAAAAGTAAGTTAGAAAATCAGTTAGTGGAATTAGAGAAGATAACTGGCGCTAAAGGCCAATTACTCAAATTTAAGCCATTAAATCCTTAAGAAAACGTTTGCGTTGCGCATTTTTCTGTTAAAATGCGCGCCAACTTAGAATGTAAGAACTCATGAACTGGTTAGATATTGTCATTTTAAGTGTGATCGGTCTGTCTGCGCTGATCAGCTTAGTTCGTGGCTTTGCGAAAGAAGCGTTGTCATTGGTTATTTGGTTTGCCGCGTTTTATATCGCGTCAGAATACTACGCAAAGTTAGCCGTGTACTTTAGTAACATCAAAGATGAGATGTTTCGTAATGGTTCGGCAATTGCGGTGCTATTTATAGCCACCTTGATTGTTGGAGCGATTGTTAACTACGTGATTTCACAGTTAGTTGATAAGACAGGGTTATCAGGAACCGATAGGATTCTCGGTGTGGTTTTTGGTGCATTACGAGGTATTTTGATTGTCGCAGCCACTTTATTTTTTATGGATGCGTTTACCGCATCACCAAACGCAGAGTGGTGGAAGGGCTCGCAACTGGTGCCAGAATTCAGTCGCCTGATTGCTCCTTTCTTTGAACACTTACAAGCAACATCCAGTTTTCTTTCTGGCGCTCACTAGGCGCCAGTTATTGTTGAAAGTCGAGGGTTAAGACATGTGTGGTATTGTTGGAATCGTGGGTACAACGCTGGTGAACCAGTCAATTTATGACGCGTTAACGGTATTACAGCATCGTGGCCAAGATGCCGCGGGTATTTGTACCATAGAAAGCAATCGTTTTCGTTTGAGAAAGGCAAACGGTTTAGTTAAAGATGTCTTTGAAGCTAAACATATGCAACGCTTGCAAGGAACGGTTGGGATCGGCCATGTGCGTTACCCAACAGCAGGCAGTTCGAGTGCATCGGAAGCACAGCCTTTTTATGTCAATTCGCCTTTTGGTATCACGCTGGCCCATAACGGTAATTTGACCAATGCGACAGAGGTGCGCCAAAAGCTGTTTGAAAAAGATCGCCGCCACATCAACACAACCTCAGATTCAGAAGTGTTACTGAATGTCCTTGCCCATGAAATAGACTCTGTTGAAAGTGAAGTCACACCTGAAGAAGTCTTTCGTGCCGTTGCCAATGTTCACCTTACAATACGTGGTGCCTATGCGGTTGCTGCAATGATCATTGGTCATGGTATGGTGGCTTTTCGTGACCCGAATGGAATTCGTCCGCTTTGTTTGGGTAAACGTATCGTGGGTGATAGAACAGAATATATGGTCGCTTCTGAATCGGTTGCTTTAGACGCCGTTGGCTTTAGTTTTATGCGTGATATTGCTCCTGGTGAAGCGATTTACGCGACTTTTGATGGTCAGCTTTTTACTCAGCAGTGCGCTCAAAATCCGGTGCTTAATCCGTGTATTTTTGAATACGTTTATTTCGCTCGTCCAGACTCTTTTATCGACAAAATCTCCGTTTACAGTGCGCGAGTCGAGATGGGGAAAAAATTAGGTGAGCGAATCAAAGAAAGTTTTAGTGATTTGGAGATAGATGTAGTGATCCCTATCCCTGAAACGTCTTGTGATATTGCACTACAAATTGCTCAAGCGATTGATATTCCCTATCGACAAGGATTTGTGAAAAACCGCTATGTAGGGCGAACTTTCATTATGCCTGGCCAGCAGCAGCGTAAGAAATCGGTACGCCGTAAGTTGAACGCGATTCGCTCCGAATTTAAAGATAAAAATGTATTATTGGTTGATGATTCGATTGTTCGCGGTACGACTTCGGAACAGATCATTGAAATGGCTCGTGACTCTGGTGCTAAGAAAGTTTACCTAGTGTCGGCGGCACCAGAAATTCGTTTCCCTAATGTTTACGGCATTGATATGCCAAGTGCCAATGAGCTGATTGCCCATGGTCGCGATAACGAAGCTATCTGTAAACAAATTGGTGCTGACGGTTTAATTTTCCAAACACTCCCCGATTTGATTGAAGCGGTACGTCTTGGCAACCCTGATATTGCTAAGTTTGAAACGTCAGTATTTAACGGTGAATATGTGACGGGCGATATTGATCAGCAGTACCTTGATTTTCTGGAATCGATGCGCGGAGATGATGCAAAAACGTTAGCGGAAATTCAGCAAGATTTAGCAAACTTAGAGCTGCACAACGAAGGTGCTTAAACAACACCTTCATTGAGGGATGTGATACCAACAATACAAGAAGAGCGCCTTAATTAGGGCGCTCTTTTTATCTAAGCAAAACTCGTATTACTAGAGCACCATCGCCGCTAACCAACCGAAGGCAATGAGGGGCAGGTTATAGTGAATAAAGGTCGGCACGACCGTCTCCCAAATATGCTCGTGTTGCCCATCGGCATTAAGACCAGAGGTTGGGCCTAAGGTTGAATCTGAGGCTGGAGAGCCCGCATCACCTAATGCTGCGGCTGTACCGACTAAAGCGATAGTCGCCATGGGTGAAAAACCAAAAGCCAAACAGAGTGGCACATAAATCGTAGCAATAATTGGAATAGTAGAGAAAGAAGATCCAATGCCCATGGTGACAAGGAGACCCACGACCAACATCAACAGAGCCGCGAGTGGTTTATTATCACCAATACTGGTTGATAGGGCGGTAACCAATGACTCGACACCACCAGTAGCTTTCATCACAGCGGCAAAACCAGCAGCAGAGATCATGATAAAGCCAATCATCGCCATCATATGAACCCCTTTAGTAAATACATCATGGGTTTCTTTCCAAGCAATTACGCCACCAAAGGTAAAAATCATAAAGCCAGCTAAAGCCCCGATGATCATTGACCCAGTAGCGAGTTGCACCGCCAATGCCGCCACAATACCCAGTGTTGCAGTAAGTAAGTGTTTACGATTGATATGACTGCTTTCTTGGTGCTGAATGGTGGTTAGTTCGGTTTCTTGGTACTCACGTGGTTTACGGTAAGTAAAAAAAACCGCAATCAATAAACCGACTAGCATACCAAGGCCGGGGAGTAACATTGCCATAGGTACTTGACTGGCGGTTACGTTTTGTAGGCCATTATCATGCAGATTTTTGAGTAAGATATTGTTGAGGAAAATCCCCCCAAAACCGACTGGTAGGATCATGTATGGAGTGATTAAACCAAAAGTTAGCACACAGGCTATCATTCGGCGGTCGATCTTGAGACGAGCAAATACCGCCAATAAGGGCGGGATCAGGATCGGAATAAAGGCGATGTGCACCGGGATCACGTTTTGCGACGACATCGCCATCAGCAACAAGGCTACGAGCACGGCGTATTTTAATCCCGTCGTTGCCGCATGATTTTGTTTACCATGGAGACGCTTGATCACGCTTTGAGCGAGGACATCGGTAATACCGGAACGAGAAATTGCCACCGCGAAAGTGCCTAACATGGCATAGCTCAGAGCAATCGTCGCACCGCCACCTAAACCACTTTCAAACGCAGCGACAGATTCATTTAAACTCATACCGGCAACAAGGCCACCAACCATCGCGCTGAAGGTGAGAGCGACGACCACATTTATGCGCATCAAAGCTAGAATCAGCATGACGCAGACAGATATAACAACAGGGTTCATAAATATCTCAATTAATCAGTTGTGTTTGTTTGGGGAGCTAACGGCCAGCCTCCCAGTGCTTTCCATTTATTAATGATCCCGCAAAATAGTTCTGCGGTTTGTTGAGTATCGTAAAGTGCGGAATGAGCTTCACGATTATCAAATTCCATCCCTGCGGCTTTGCAAGCCTTAGCTAACACAGTTTGTCCATAAGCTAACCCACTGAGCGCGGCAGTATCGAAGGTCGCGAAGGGGTGAAAAGGGACTCGTTTTAATTTGCAACGTTCATTTGCTGCCATGACAAACCCGTGATCAAATGATGCGTTATGAGCAACGATGATCGCTCGGCTACAGTCTGCCGCTTTTTGTTCTTTACGCACCTGTTTATAAATTTCTTTTAGGGCATATTCTTCGGTGACCGCGCCTCGTAAGGCACTAAAGGGATCGTAAATGCCATTGAATTCTAAGGCAGCTTTTTCAATATTGGCTCCCTCAAATGGCTCAATATGAAAGTGAAGAGTTGAAGCAGGATGCAAATCTCCTTGTTCATCCATGCGTAAGGTAATGGCACAGATCTCAAGTAGAGCATCGGTTTGTGGATTAAATCCAGCGGTTTCAACATCAATAACTACTGGGAAATAGCCTCTAAAGCGTTTATTTAACGCAAATGCTTCATTAATAACAGTCATGTGAACCTAAATTAAGTGACAAGGACAACATTATTACAGATTATCCACTTTAGAAAAACCAAATCGCAGTAATAAAATCATCAAAAGCTCTTTGTTGTGGCGAGTTTTTTGCATGCTTAAAGGTCATTTCAGGCAGATCGTGTGATTTGCCTTTGTTGCGGCAAGTTATCGCCTTATTAGTGGTAAGAGACAAATTATGAATAAATGGCTAATGACCGGTATTTATGTAGCAGGCTGTTTTGTCACTGTGAATGCCCTCGCTTCTGGTAAGCAATACGTTGCTTCGCCACAACAGTCCACTTGGCAAATGCTGGTCAATACACCATTGGAGTGCAAACTAGTACATCCAATTCCTAATTACGGTGATGCTGTTTTCACTTCTCATGCCAGCAAACAAATTAACCTCGATTTTGAACTAAAAATGCGTAGACCGATGGGCGAGACTCGTAACGTAAGCTTAGTCTCTATGCCGCCGAGGTGGCGTCCGGGCGAGCGTGCTGATCGCATCTCTAATATCCAGTTTTTTAAACAGTTTGATGGTTATATTGGTGGTCAAACGGCTTGGGCACTCTTGAGTGAATTAGAACAAGGCCGTTATCCAACCTTTAGTTATCAAGATTGGCAAAGCCGTGATCAACGCATTGAAGTGATGCTCTCATCGGTACTTTTTCAGCCTCAGTACAACGTGTTTAGTGATTGTGTTGCTAATCTCTTACCATACAGCTTTGAAGATATTGCGTTCACTATTTTGCATTATGATCGAGGAAATAGCGTCGAGCTTAATAAAGCATCACAGAAGCGTTTAGCACAAATTGCGGATTATATTCGATATAATCAAGATATTGATTTGGTGTTAGTCGCGACTTATACCGATACCAGTGAAGGTCGCAATGAAAGTCAAAGTTTATCAGAGCGTCGAGCAGAATCGTTACAGCGTTATTTCCGTACTTTAGGCTTGCCAGAGGATCGTATTCAAGTTCAAGGTTATGGGCAACGTCGCCCTATCGCTGATAATGCATCGCCGATTGGACGGGATAAAAACCGTCGAGTGGTGATTTCGTTAGGACGAACTCAGGTTTGATGCAGCGTGGATAGAAGTACTCAGACCGTCGTATCTCATCCCCCCTCAGAGACAACAAAACCGCTCACTAGAGCGGTTTTGTATATCGCTTTAAACGTTAAGCTGATTAGCCTTCAAGCCCAGCACTGGCTTGTTTGTTTTGAATCAGTTCAACCATATAACCATCAGGATCTTTAATAAAGGCGATATGTGTACTACCACCTTTAACAGGACCGGGTTCACGAGTCACATTACCGCCTGCTGCTTTGATCGTGTCACAAGTGGTATAGATATCATCGACACCAATCGCAATGTGTCCATAAGCATTGCCCATTTCGTAGTCAGCGACACCCCAGTTATAGGTGAGCTCGATGACTGCACCTTCAGATTCATCGCCATAACCTAAAAAGGCAAGGGTATATTTGTATTCGGTGTTTTCATTTTTACGTAGTAGTTTCATGCCCATGACTTGGGTATAAAATTCGATAGAACGATCTAAATCTCCAACACGTAGCATAGTGTGAAGAATGCGATTATTTGACATAACGTGCTCCTAGCGCAGTGAATGAGGATCCCATATTGGATGAGAAGCTGCTGTGCACGTGGTTATTAGCTCATCAGCTATACTCTACCTAGTATTAGCTAGGGCCCTACTTGAGGTAGTAGGGGGGGGTACTTAGCGATGACGTTAAATAACGCTGCTGGCGCGGCGTGGCAACTTCAATTAGTTGGGATACAAAGAATGATTTTAACTTACTTAATGAGTGAATAGCAAAGTGTGCTTTGCACTAAAAACAACCTAGAGCTACCTTTAATTTATGAAAGCTGTTTTTAATCATGACTAAGGAACCGTTATGAACACATTTTCGAAATTCAGCCGTTGGTTATGCCTTATCACTTTAATCATATCAGGGAGTGTTTTGGCCAGTGATAGAGCCGTTCTCGCTTTCACAAACAATGGACAGACTCAGCACTGGACGTTGTCAGAGATGATAGATAAAGCGGATATGAATGTTATTACTAAAACACCATGGACCGACGGATTAGTGACTTTTAGAGGGGTTTCATCTCGTTATATATTAGAGTTAGTGGATAAGCCTAAAGCTGACATCAAGGTAACTGCGCTAAACGATTATTGGGCTGTCATTCCTTATGAAGACATAGTCAAATACAACCCTATTTTAGCGGTTATGCAAAATAAACAGACAATGAGCATTAGAGATAAAGGTCCTATCTGGGTAATTTATCCTCTCACTCAATATAATCAATTGAATAATGAGGTATTACATAGTCGAATGGTTTGGCAAGTTGCTTCGATAGAACTTCAACCTTAGACGGACGCAGCTTATGACCAAGAGACTGGTGATTTTTGTTGGTTTTATATTTATATTTTTTATTATCTCGTTGTCAACATTAATGCGAGTTAATGATGATTATAATTATATTGCGCGACAAGCAAAACTGTCTGCTTGGTCTCTTGCTCAGTTGCAAACTGAAACTAACCAGTTTCAACATCAATTAGAAATGTTTCTTGTTCAGCCAAGTTTAGATTCGGATAATTTAATTTTACGATACGATATTTTATGGAGTCGATATCAAACCTTTCTCTATTCACAAGAAACTACCGAAATTAGACAGTTACATAACGCTTATCAGGTAGTAACGGATGCTTTTAATTTAATTAAACGTTATGAGCAAGCCGTATTCTCTGAGGATCGTGACCAGCTGGCAGAGTTTTACCAGAAATTGTTACCTTATCAAATTAGGATTAGGGACATTATGGTTAAAAAATTCACCGGTGCTTCTTCTTTACAGGATATAATGCAGCTAGAAAGAAACAAAAATATTATTACTTATAATTTACTTTTAGTCCTTGCTTTTGTTGGTTTTTTAGCCTTTCATTTATATAGGAATGTCAAAAATCAACAATTTTTAGCATGGCGAGATAGTCTTACTGGACTTTATAACCGTAACTACCTGATCAGACAAATTGAACATAAAGAGCACAAAAAAAGACGTTATGTGGTTTTTTTGTTAGACATAGATAACTTTAAAGAAGTCAATGATGCACTAGGGTATGAAATTGGCGATAAAATACTCCAGATGGTCGCTCATCTTCTGTCTTCACTTACCAATCATCATGATGTAAAGGTCATTCGTCTAGCTTCTGATGAGTTTTCTGTATTAATCGGTGATTTAACTCTAGATTATGTTCAATTCGCTCATCGAGTTCGTAAAGAGGTCAATCGGGTTTTGGCAACGGTTCATGGTTATAAACATTTAACGGTAAGTATTGGCGTTGCTTGTAGTTGGGATATATCTTATGAGTCAGATACTTATCAAAAAAGAGGGAAAAGTATTCTTAATAATGCTGATTTGTCTCTAAATATTGCTAAATCTCAATCAAATTCTGCTATCTTTTTTTATAGTGGGGATTTAGAGAAACAGTATCGTCAAAGGAAAAGCTTAATTCATGATCTCGAACATTTACTTAAAGATGAAGATCAGAAACAGCTATTTTTATGTTATCAGCCAATTATAATAAAACAGGAAAATAAATTAGGCTGTGAAGCATTATTACGTTGGAATCATCCTGTTTATGGCCACATTAATCCTGAATATTTGATCACTATTGCTGAGCAATCTGGTTTAGCTCGGCCTCTTGGTTTATGGATATTGAAATCTGTGTGCAATATATACCTTTCGCTGAGTGTATATCGTGGTCAAATTGAGTTTTCTATTAATTTATCTGATGCATTATTTGATGAGCGATTAACCCATGTATTAGTGTCTATATTTCTTGCCAATGATGTTGATATGCAGTCAATTATCCTTGAAATCACCGAGACAATGACTTTGGAAGATATGATGCAAAGTAATAAAATCATACGAGAAATTCAGCAGCTCGGAGTAAGGGTTGCAATGGATGATTTTGGAACAGGATGGGCATCATTGAAACTATTAAATGACTTACCATTTGATAAATTAAAAATTGATAAGTCATTCACTGATAAAATCAATTTACACGACAAGCAAGAGATATTCATTCGTTCGATTATCGACCTATCTCATCAGCTCGGCATTAAGGTCGTTGCTGAAGGTATAGAGGAACGCTATCAATATAAAACATTGCTGGACTTAGAATGCGATGAATTTCAGGGCTATTATTTCTCTAAACCGTTACCAAGTCATGAATTTGAACAGTATTGCCATCAATATTTTACTCAACAACAGACTATCACCATTACATAAACTTATTCGCTTTTATCTTTGTGTCAGCAAGCTGCTGCGCTGTTGGTTACGCTCATTTACCTTTCATCGTCTATCTATGCTGATAGAGATTATGCGATCCATTTTTGACTCTCAGCACAAGCTGGTTTACCGACTGTGTAAGTTTATTTCAAATAAATTTGTTCTATCTATAACTCCAAGTAGTTTGGGTATTTCTTAGTTACTTAGTTACTTAGTTACTTAGTTACTTAGTTACTTAGGTTGTATGGTTAGTCGGTTTTCTCTTTGTATTCGCACAAGTCTTCAATAATGCAACTCCCACAACGGGGTTTGCGTGCGATACAAGTATAACGACCATGAAGGATTAACCAATGGTGAACATCGACTTTGAATGCTTTTGGGACGACTTTAAGCAGTTTTTGCTCGACTTCATCGACATTCTTACCGATAGCAAACTTAGTCCGATTTGAGACGCGGAAAATATGCGTATCGACGGCAATGGTCGGCCAGCCAAAAGCGGTATTGAGAACTACGTTGGCCGTTTTTCGACCCACACCGGGTAGTGACTCTAAAGCGGCTCGATCTTCGGGAATTTCACCACCGTACTGATCAAGTAGAATTCGGCAGGTCTTAATCACATTCTCGGCTTTAGAATTGAATAATCCAATGGTTTTTATGTATTGCTTCACGCCATCGACACCTAAATCCCACATGGCTTGCGGAGTATTGGCAACGGCGTAAAGTTTATCAGTGGCTTTATTGACGCTCACATCGGTAGCTTGAGCCGATAGTAAAACCGCAATCAGCAGCTCAAATGGCGTATTCCAGTTGAGTTCAGTTTGTGGATTAGGGTTGTTAGCTCTTAACCGCTCAAGGATCGCTAACCGTTTCGCGTTATTCATAATCAAAATACCCAGTCAATCGAGTTATACATTGGTGACGCGCGCACGCTCAATGGCCTGTTTTTCAGGTTTAGGTTGACGCTGAGCGAGTTGCTTATCAATCACGTTTTTGGCGGCAATCAGAAAACCGACACCAATGAAAGCGCCTGGCGGTAGCAGGGCAAGTAGGAAACTATTGTCTAAATGCAGAAGATCGATACGCAGCATTGATGCCCAATCTCCCAGTAGTAAATCTGCACCGTCGAATAAAGTACCGTTACCCAAGATTTCACGCAGAGCACCTAAAACGACCAGCACAGCAGTCATACCTAATCCCATCCAGAAGCCATCTTGAGCGGCAGGAAGCACTTGGTTTTTTGAGGCGAATGCTTCGGCGCGACCGATAATGATGCAATTGGTGACAATTAAGGGAATAAAGATGCCTAAAGAGAGGTAAAGTCCGTAAGCATAGGCTTTCATCAGTAATTGCACACAAGTCACCAAAGCGGCAATGATCATCACAAAAATTGGGATCCGTACTTCTTTAGGAACATAATCACGGACTAAGGAGACGGTCACATTCGAGCCGACCAATACTAATAAGGTCGCCAGACCTAAACCAAGCGCGTTAGTTACAGTGGATGAGACGGCTAATAGCGGGCACAGACCTAGCAACTGTACTAAAGCAGGGTTGTTATCCCATAAGCCGTTTTTGATCAGTGTCTTGTGGTCACTCATCTATTGCCCCCTACAGTTTAAAGGTTGATTGACGATCTGTTCACGGTGTGAATTGACGTACTGGACGGTTTGTTTTACTGCTTTTACGACGGCTCTCGGTGTAATGGTCGCTCCGGTAAATTGATCAAATTGGCCACCATCTTTGCGTACTTGCCACTGTTTTTGATTGTCATCACTGACTTGACGGCCAGTAAAACTGAGTATCCAATCGCTGATCCGTAAATCAATTTTATCCCCAAGGCCGGGTGTTTCTTGATGAGATAAAACACGTGTACCGAGTATATTTCCTTGTTGATCAATACCAACAATGATTTTGATAGCGCCACTATAACCGTCCGGCGCAATTGCTTCGATAGCCAATGCGGTGTGCTCTCCATTCAGAGTAGCCAGATAAACAGGCATGGCTTGTGAGCTGCCGAGTAAGGGATCGCTTACCAGTGTGCATGAGGCTGACAGTTGATTATCATGCCAATCAGGTGGGATAACCTGATTTAAAACCGATAATAATTGTGCGGTTTCTTGTGCTTTGATTTGGCTGGCGGTCAAATATTGGGTTAACGCGACAATGCCAGTAGCAGCGCAAGCAAAGATAGCCAAAATTAGCCCATTTTTACGGATAGCAGTAAACATAGTGCTCCTTAATGCCCGTAAGTACGAGGTTTAGTGTAGTAATCGATCAAAGGTACACACATATTGGCGAGTAATACCGCAAAGGCGACACCGTCAGGAAAGCCTCCCCAGCTACGGATCATCACTACCAAGCTACCAATAAATAGGCCATAGATAATCCGACCTTTATTGGTGGTGGAAGCGGTAACGGGGTCGGTCGCAATAAAAAATGCCCCAAGCATCGTCGCCCCAGAAAGCAAATGGATAATCGGCGAAGCGGTCGTTCCCGGAGCTAGCAGCATCAACAGAAAACTAGAGGCGATCATCCCAGAGAGAAAAGCAACCGGAATATGCCAATTAATCACCCGTAACTTAATCAGTAACAAACCACCAGCCAGATAAGCGAGATTCACCCAATCCCAACCTATTCCGGCCAATCCATCGAATGGTGGTAAAGAAAGCGCTTGTGATAGGCTATTGCCAGCATGCAAAGCGGTTTTTAAGGCGTCCAATGGGGTCGCCATGGTCATGCCATCAATCCCTGTGCGGATCTGTTGTAGTGATAACCCATCTTGATTAAACCCAGTAAAAATCAGCGATAGCGAATCAACAAACGACACGGATTCTGGGGCTAATTGATGAGGAGCAAGCCAACTGGTCATTTGCACTGGAAACGAAATCAGCAGCACCACATAAGCGACCATAGCAGGATTAAAGGGGTTTTGTCCTAAGCCACCATATAACTGTTTAGCGACTATGATGGCAAAGATGATCCCTATGGTGATTACCCACCATGGTGATAAGGGGGGAATCGCAACGGCCAATAACCATGCACTGACTAGGGCACTGTAATCGCGGAGAGCTAAGCGTGGTGAACGCTTCCTCAGCTTCATTACGACTGCTTCCAAAATTAACGCAAGGATGATAGCGAAACCGAGTTGAATTAATGTGCCCCAACCAAAAAAATAGCTTTGGGCAACCAATCCGGGCAGGGCACAAATCGCGACCCATTTCATCAACTCAGCGGTGCTGCGCTTGCTATGCGCGTGTGGCGAACTAGCAATAAAAAAGGCCACTATTTTTTCTCCTCAGCGTTATTGGCTTGGTGATTGGTTTGCAGAGCAGCTTTACGTGCTTTAGCACGAGCAATGGCTGCGGCGACGGCGTCTTTTTTGTCATCACTGGGCGCAGAGGCTGCCGGCTTAGGCGAAGGGCTGGTTGCTGGAGAAGAGTCATCAGCAGAGGCATCTTGCAGCGCGGCTTTACGTGCTTTAGCACGAGCAATGGCTGCGGCGACGGCATCTTTTTTGTCATCATTGGGCGCAGAGGCTGTCGGCTTAGGCGCAGGGCTGGTTGCTGGAGACAAGTCATCAGCAGAGACCTCTTTCAGCGCGGCTTTACGTGCTTTAGCGCGAGCAATTGCTGCAGCGACGGCGTCTTTTTTGTCATCACTGGGCGCAGAGGCTGTCGGCTTAGGCGCAGGGCTGGTTGCTGGAGACGAGTCATCAGCAGAGGCCTCTTGCAGCGCGGCTTTACGTGCTTTAGCGCGAGCAATGGCTGCGGCGACGGCGTCTTTTTTGTCATCACTGGGCGCAGAGGCTGCCGGCTTAGGCGCAGGGCTGGTTGCTGGAGACGAGTCATCAGCGGAGACCTCTTTCAGCGCGGCTTTACGTGCTTTAGCACGGGCAATAGCTGCGGCGACGGCGTCTTTTTTGTCATCACTGGGCGCAGAGGCTGCCGGCTTAGGCGCAGGGCTGGTTGCTGGAGAAGAGTCATCAGCAGAGGCATCTTGCAGCGCGGCTTTGCGGGTTTTAGCGCGAGCAATGGCTGCGGCGACGGCATCTTTTTTATCATCATTGGTCGTAGAGGCCGCAGGCGCAGACGTTGGAGTCGAGGGTGAAGAGTCTTCTTCGACTGGCGATTCTACGGATTGTCTCGCTTCAGCTTGTTTGGCTTTCGCGCGGGCAATGGCAGCAGCAACCGCTGGTTTCACCGCTTTCTCATTACTATCCTCTTGCTGCTTTTGCGCTTTGACTCTCGCAATGGCTGCGGCGATCGCATCATCACTGCCACTATTTTGCATCTCTTTGCGGCGATCTTCGGCAGCTTGTTTAAAGCGCTGCTCTCGTTCGGCTTTATCACGCTCCATGCGGGCTTTTTTCTCTTCAAAGCGCAGCTTCGCTCGTTCAGCCGCTTCGGCCTCGCGTTTACGAGCGCGAATTTCTGCTTTCGCTTGACGATAATACTGGACTAAAGGAATTTCGCTTGGGCATACATAAGCGCAAGCGCCACATTCAATGCAATCTTTTAGATTAAGCTCTTCACATTTATCATACTCTTCGGCTTTAGCGTGCCACTGTAACTGCTGTGGTAACAAGGAAGCAGGGCAGGCATCGGCGCATAGACTACAGCGAATGCAGGCCATCTCTGTTTGCGGTGGCCGAATTTCTTTGCTAGTCGGCGCTAAAATACAGTTACTGGTCTTAGTAATGGGCACTTGTGCATGAGGTAGAGTAAAGCCCATCATTGGCCCCCCCATGATCAAACGCGGTAATTTTTTATCGGCTTGGTAAGCAAATTTCTCTAGCAGATGCGCAACTGGCGTACCAAGCAGTGTCCAGACATTGGTTGGTTGCTTAAAAGTATTGCCTGTCAAGGTCACGATACGTTGGATCAGTGGCTCACCATCGATAACCGCACGTTTAATCGCATGTACTGAGCCAATATTTTGCATCATGATGCCAATATCCGCCGGGATACCATTATTGGGCACTTCAAGGTTGGTTAAAATTTTGATCAGCTGTTTTTCACCGCCAGAAGGGTATTTAGTCGGTATCACTCGGATCAGTAAATCTTTTTCTTTGGCTGCCGCTTCTAATGCTCGCACAGCTTCAGGTTTATTATCTTCAATGGCGATAATCGTCAACTTCGGCTGCAGAATATGCTCAACGATACTGATCCCTTGGATGATCTCATCGGCGTGATAGCGCATTAAAGCATCATCAGCCGTAATATAAGGCTCACACTCAGCAGCATTAATGATTAAGATTTCTGTACGTGATAGCCCAGTTTGGATTTTTTTTGCGGTCGGAAAGCCAGCGCCGCCCATGCCTGATACACCGGCTTGGCGGATGATCTCAATTAACTGCTCGGCGGAATGCTGAGTAAAATCTGTTACGCATTCACGTTCAATCCAAGTTTCATGACCATCAGGACGGATCACAATACACATTTCTTGTAAACCGGATGGGTGAGCGATAGTGCGAGGTTCAATAGCGGTAATGATGCCGGAAGTTGGGGCATGCACTGGCAACATAAAGGTTGCGCTGTATTGAGTTAGAGGCTGCCCTTTAAGTACCGTTTGACCCACTTCCACTAACAAATCACCAGCTTTACCTATGTGTTGTTTAATAGGCAGAACCAGTTCGCTGGCTAAAGGCGCTGATGCAATGGCTGTTTGCATGGATTGCTGTTTATTTTCAGGTGGATGAATGCCACCGGGGAAATCCCAAAGACGACCAGCTTGGATTTGTTCAATTAATGACAACATACTTATCCTTAATGGGCATTTTTTTGCGCATCGGACGCAGGTTCAACAATGTTAACGACGGGGATAGCATTCATCTGCCATTTCCATGTTTCTGGTGTGGTCTCTAGCGGGATCATTTCAATACAGTCGGTAGGACAAGGAGCAACGCATAAATCGCAGCCAGTACACTCGTCTTTTATTACGGTATGTACCACTTTTGTACCACCAACAATGGCATCAACAGGACAAGCTTGGATGCACTTAGTGCAGCCAATACACATATCTTCGTGAATAAAAGCAACGGTTTTGACTTTATTATCTAAATCATGGGCGGATTCTTGAACTTCAACCCCCATTAAATCAGCTAACTTTTCAATCGTTGCTTGGCCACCCGGTGGACATTTATTAATCGTATCACCATTAGCGATGGCTTCAGCATAAGGTCGACAGCCGGGATAACCACATTGGCCACATTGTGTTTGCGGTAAAATCGCATCTATTTGATCAACTATCGGATCGCCTTCGACTTTGAAGCGAACAGAAGCGAACCCCAAAATAGCCCCAAATACGGCAGCCAGTGCTGCCAGCGCAAGAATGGCGATCAGTAATGTACTCATTATTTCACCAAACCGGTAAAGCCCATAAAGGCTAAAGACATTAAACCTGCGGTGATCATTGCGATTGAGGCACCTTTAAATGGTGCGGGAACATCGGCGACCTGAATGCGTTCACGCATCGCCGCAAAAAGAATTAACACCAAAGAAAAGCCAACGGCCGCGCCAAAACCATAAATAATCGATTGGATAAAGTTATGATTTTCATTGATATTGAGTAGTGCTACGCCAAGCACTGCGCAGTTGGTGGTGATCAAGGGTAAGAAAATACCCAATAAACGGTATAAAGTCGGGCTGGTTTTATGAACGACCATCTCCGTAAATTGCACCACCACCGCAATCACCAGAATAAAACTCATGGTGCGTAGATACTCAATACCAAGTGGCGCTAGAATGTAACTTTCGACAAGATAGGCACATACAGAGGCAAGAGTAAGGACGAACGTCGTCGCTAACCCCATACCAATCGCAGTTTCGAGTTTTTTCGATACGCCCATAAAAGGGCATAAGCCTAAGAATTTTACTAGTACAAAGTTGTTAACCAGAACAGTACCGATTAACAGTAAAAAATAGTCGGTCATAATGATAGTTGTCTTAAATTCCGAGCTGGGCATTATCCTGCTTTGCGCAGTCAATAACAACCGAGTAAAACAAAGGTTTTAGTGTGTTGACTAAAAAGTATACGCAATATTTACCGTTAGAGAGTAAATCCTTTGATTAGCAAACTGATGCGAAGAGGAATTTGCACTATTAAGCTAAGATTATGCTGAACTTTATGGGTTGGGCTTGGTCATACTCGCCATAGGTTTTAGTTTGTCGATTTACCTTACTCAGGATTGTTGATTGGATTATTTACGTCGCCCTCGTTACCGATTATTAGCCTTACTGTTGATCAGCTGGGTGATGGCGCTGTGTCTGGCGAAAAATAGCGGTGTGTTAAGTTTTTGCCCTGAGGCGTCCTCGGTGTTCGCTGAGCTGGTGTCGACGGATGATAATGATACCTTGAGCGAGCCTTGTCATTTAACAGAAAAACTGCTGAGTTATCATTTACAGCAAGTAGTGGAGTTATTTAGTCCATTATTGTGGTTAACGGTTGCGATCATTGTCAGTCAACGACTGATCAGCCGCTTGCCTGTTGCCATTTTTTACGAGCCGAGAGTTCCCAAGCGGCGACCCCATCTTCAACTGTGTGTTTTCCATGAATAAAACCAGCATGTATTGGCATTAAAGCTACAAACCTGTTGGTGTTTATTAATAAGGAAAAACCATGCTCCCTGTATTTAGAATCTTCTTAACACGTTTAGTGCGTGTCTGTTTGTTATTAAGCTTATTTAGCTCGTTATTGGCGCATGCTGGAGCCGTTGCTACCGATTGGTTGACCGATGCTTATCATCCACCTGTTGCGGTACGTTTGGTGTTAACTGGCCAAAGCGATCCGCAAAGTGGAGAGGTTGCTGGTTATCTGGAAGTAAAATTAGATAGAGGATGGAAAACCTATTGGCGCTCTCCCGGAGAGGGCGGTGTTGCCCCAGAAATTGACTGGTCTGCATCTGAAAATGTGAGTGACTTTCAGTGGCATTGGCCGTTTCCTAGCCGCTTTTCGCTGCTCGGTATTGAAACGATCGGTTATCAAGGTGACACGCTTTTTCCAATCACGCTTAAAATACAAGACTGGCAACAGCCAGTCCGGTTTAAGGCGCGCTTACGGCTCTCATCCTGTTCGACTGTTTGTGTGATCACAGACTATCCTATTGAGCTGAGCTTTATTCCTGATCAGTTGATGCCTAGTAGTGATGAAGTGGCGCAATATGCACAGGCGATGAGCCGAGTACCGCAAAAAACGCAGCAATTATTAACATTAGGTGCTGTCTGGGATGAGGCGCAGCAACGTTTACAAATCACCGCTTATAACCCACAAGGTTGGCAGCAGCCGGATCTCTTACTTGATGGTCAAAGTGATAAAGTCGCAGAAAGTAGCTTTACTCAACCTCGTATTCAGGTTGATGGGCAAAACTTGACGGCGACATTTACCGTTTCTAGTTGGCTCGGTAAAGCGGATTTGAGTGGTGAATCTGTGCAAGTTACTTTTTTGGATCAGTCGCTCTTAGTTGAACAAACCGTTGCGATTGAGTCTGGTCTGATTCAATCCACCACCTCAGGTTGGGGACTGGTACTGATGTTTGCTAGTGCCTTACTGGGTGGGTTGATTTTAAATATCATGCCGTGTGTGTTACCGGTATTAGGTATCAAGTTAACGTCAGTGTTGACCTTGGATAAACCGCAGCGTCGTAGTGTCCGCTTGCAGTTTCTCACTTCGGCCGCTGGTATTCTCAGTGCTTTTTGGTTGATAGCGATAGGATTATGGGCTCTGAAATGGAGTGGTCAGGCAATCGGCTGGGGTATTCAATTTCAAAGTGCCAGCTTTATTGTCCTAATGCTGCTGATCACCACCTTATTTGGCGCCAATATGCTCGGCTTATTCGAGTTACGTTTGCCAGTGAGTGCTTCGACCTGGATGGCAACGCGCGGCTCCGATCAGCGTTATTTGGGGCATTATTTACAAGGTATGTTCGCAACTTTATTAGCAACACCTTGTTCAGCGCCTTTTTTAGGCACGGCGGTCGCTTTCGCACTGGGCGCAGACACGCTCACCCTATGGTTTATTTTTACCGGCTTGGGTATAGGTATGGCGCTACCTTGGTTACTGGTGGCACTGTTTCCTCAGCTTGCACTTCGGCTGCCGAAACCGGGCGCGTGGATGAACCGTATAAAAATCCTCTTTGGCTTGATGTTATTGGCTACCTCATTGTGGTTATTAACCTTACTGGCTGCCCATTGGCCGCTGTGGGCAATACTACTTTATCTGTTATCTACGCTAGCACTGTGTATTTGGCAAGGATGGAGACACTATGGCGCTCAGCGTATCGTTCTCTTCGTGCTCATTACCGTATTGTCTTTTGGCGCGGGTCTATGGCTGACCAAATTCAGTGTTGCTAATGGACTGACTCAGCTTACTGACGATTTACCCTGGCAGCCACTGGTAGCAGAGCAAATTGCTCAGCATGTAGAGCAAGGTAAAGTGGTGTTGGTTGATATCACGGCTGACTGGTGCATTACTTGTAAGGTCAATAAAATGAACGTGTTATTACAAAATCCGGTGCATAAAGCTCTACAGAAAGAAGACGTGGTTCTGATTCGCGGCGATTGGACGCTACCCAGTGAATCGGTTACTCGTTTTTTACAAAGCCACGGCCGATTTGGTGTGCCGTTTAATATCGTTTATGGTCCTCAAGCGCCGCGAGGCATTGCTCTACCCGTGTTATTAACCGATCGTGCGGTGATGGATGCGCTGCGTGAAGCAAAAGGGGAGGCACGATGAATAAAAAGCGTTTATTACGCCTAGGACGTGAGTGGTTGATGATTGGTTTACTACTGATCGTCGTTTCTGTGGCTGTCGATCAATGGCGTAGCCATCAGATGCCAGAGCGTAATGAATTCAGTTTACAGGCGGTGGATCTCCAAGGCCAGTCAATCGATATTCAGGCCATGAGTGCAGAGAAACCAATGGTGATCTATTTTTGGGCCAATTGGTGCAACATATGTCGCTTTGTCACTCCAACAGTCAATTGGCTCAGTCAATATTACCCAACCTTAGGTATTGCGCTCTCTTCTGGAAGCGATGAGCAGATACGACGTTATTTGGCTTATCATGACATTGAATTTCCTCAGCTTAACGATCCTCGCAGTCAAATAGGACAGGATTGGCATATACGTTACACGCCAACAATCATGATAGTGCATCAAGGGCAAATTGAATTTATTACCAGCGGTTTGACAACCCCATGGGGATTGTTGGCTCGTTTGTGGCTAGCAAGTTATCCCCTTTCTACTTGAAGCTGTAGGGGGCTATGTTCGTTCAGCCCAATCGCATAGTCTGTCTATGCTCATGGGCATGAACTCACTTGTCGCCTACCTGTAACTCCAAGTGGTTTGGGTATAGTCATTATTAAATAAAGGATAAAACATGAAAATCTACAGAATTGTGCTGATCGGCTTATTAGCCACCTTTTCACTGAGCAGTGCTGCTGCATTGACGGTAGAGCAAACGAAACAGTTGGCGGATATAGAACAAATTTTGCAACGTAACCCGCAAGTGATTGAGAATTTACACAGCACGTTACGTATGTACGAGCAACAAGTGAATCGGTTTGAGCAGGTATTAAAGGATAATCAAGCTTATTTATACAACAATCCTGATCACCCCAGTTTTGGTGCTCAAGACCCTGAATTAACGCTGGTTTTTTTCACCGATTACAGCTGCCCTTGGTGTAAAAAACTCGATCCGGTATTGCATGAATTGGTCAAGCGTTACCCGATGATTAAAGTGGTGAGTGTGCTGGTGCCGCTGAAAGAACTCGATAGCCCAGTTAATTCGGCCAGTTATGCATTAAACCTATGGCAGATGGATCAACAAAAATTTACTCAAGCGGATGAATTGTTGGTCAAAAAGCCGGGCGCGCATAATTCACAGTCGTTACGGCAAGTGGCTCAAAAAACGGGCACTAGTCAAGCGTTGAATGCACAGGAAAAAACGCAACAACAACTAGCGAAAAACTATCAGTTATTTAGTGAGTTAGGGCTAAACGGTACGCCGGCGCTGTTAATTGGTCAGCAAATCATCCCCGGTTATCTACCGTTAGATAAGTTAGAGCTATTAATTCGTGAAAAACTTGCGAAATAATTTTTCACTATTCAAGTGGCTTTCTATTTGTTGAGGAAATGCAATAGGTGTCGATCTATTTTTTGTTTTTATTATGTAAGAATTTGCAAGTAAAAATGACATTTCCTTAACATTGTGCTCACGTTGACAGAACAAAAATTGACTTTAGGTCAATACCTCTCTGCTAATCTGCTGCTCACCTCGCTTTCCGCAGGAATAACATCTGCTACGACACGCAGCTAATTGAAGCTGTATACATGGAGTGATCATTGAGATGAATAGGTTAACGAGAGCTATTATTATTGCTATGTTGCTGGGGATTGCTACCGGACAAGCTATTCGCTGGTATGCCCCTGTTCAGCCAGAAGAGTTTGCCAGTAACATCACCCTAATCACGGATGTGTTTTTACGGCTGATCAACATGATTATTGCCCCTTTAGTGTTTACTACGTTAACGGTTGGTATCGCTAAAATGGGGGATACGACGACGGTTGGTCGTATAGGCATTAAAACTTTACTGTGGTTTATGATGGCGTCAATGATGTCATTAATTCTTGGCTTGGTGATGGTGACCATTCTATCTCCAGGTGTTGGCCTACATTTAGATATCCCTTCGAGATCTTTGGCCAGTGGGGTTGATGCACAAGCACTGAGTTTCCGTGACTTTGTCATTCATGCCGTACCAAGAAGTGTGATTGAAGCCATGGCCAGTAATCAAATTCTGCAAATTGTGGTGTTTTCTCTATTTTTTGGCTTAGCTGCCGCGGCCATTGGTGCTCCGGCCTATCCAGTGATTGATATGCTAAAAAGCGTGTCAGAGATCATGCTGAAGGTAACCGCTTATGTGATGAACTTTGCTCCATTTGCCGTTTTTGCTGCAATCAGTGCCATGGTGGCTAAAGAAGGAATGGGGATTTTGAGTACCTATGGTGCTTTCATGGGGCAATTTTATTTCTCGCTTAGTGTCTTGTGGGGAGCTTTGCTACTAATGGGCGCGTTGGTGCTCGGACGACGCGTGTTTACCCTGTTTCGCATGATACGCGAGCCAATACTATTAGCATTTTCAACGGCAAGTTCAGAATCTGCTTATCCCAAAACGCTAGAAAGTTTAAGTGCTTTTGGTACTCCTAAGCGAATTTCTAGTTTTGTATTACCGATGGGCTACTCATTTAATCTTGATGGTTCGATGATGTACTGCACCTTTGCCGTTATGTTTATCGCTCAAGCTTATGGGATTGAGTTAACTATGGCACAACAAGTGACCATGTTACTCATTTTAATGGTCACTTCTAAAGGTATGGCAGGAGTGCCTCGTGCGTCATTAGTGGTGATCGCCGCCACGCTCCATCAATTTCACATTCCTGATGCTGGCATATTGTTATTACTCGGCATTGATCACTTCCTAGATATGGGACGTTCAGCGACTAACGTATTGGGTAATGCGATTGCTGCTGGTGTCGTGGCGAAAAGTGAAGAGGGAAATGAAGCTCCGCTTGAAGAAAATGTGGCTTAACCGCTAGGTTAATCGAGAGATGTTGTTGCCTTCTCAGTTGTGAGAAATATCAGTCGACTGCAAGCAAAAAAGACGTCCTAGGACGTCTTTCTTCTGGAATTTGGCTCCCCCTGCGGGACTCGAACCTGCGACATACGGATTAACAGTCCGCCGTTCTACCAACTGAACTAAGGGGGAATGGTTTGCGGCAAGAATGGTACTTATCCCCCCTTTTTCTGTCAACATCTACCCGTTAAAAAATCATAGATATTTTTGCTGGTAGAGACTTTACTTTTCTGTACTCCTTATCGGGCATGCGTTGCATTTACTTATCCACCAATTTTGTGGATAAGTGTATAAGGAAGTTTGTGAAATTAACTACGTTTCTAACCATTATCCTCTTTCTAATAGTGTAATCGATTGCTTTCTGTGGCTAGTATTTTGACTTTATAGGTTTTTTTTGTTTTACCCACAGATTGTTCAGGTGTGATTATCTTGTTCGTGGTAATCATGTACAGATAAGGTTGAGAGCGTTTGTGTGGATAAGTAATGGGATGTTTTTTATACGGAAGGGATGATCGTTATACGTTTTTAGTGTTAACACCTAAAGTACTTGCGAGTTCGTTGCGCTGACCGGACAATACTCAATCAAACCAATGAATGTAGTAGAGTATAGGTAATGAGCAAAACGTTTGAACTGGTCTCTGAATACCAACCTTCTGGCGACCAGCCGGAGGCAATTGAACGATTATTGGCAGGCATTGATGCGGGATTGGCGCACCAAACCTTATTGGGAGTAACGGGATCGGGAAAAACCTTCACGTTAGCGAATGTGATTGCTCAAGCCCAACGCCCGACCATTTTGTTAGCGCCGAATAAAACATTAGCGGCCCAGCTTTATGGGGAGATGAAAAGTTTTTTTCCTCACAATGCGGTCGAGTATTTTGTCTCATACTATGATTACTATCAGCCGGAAGCGTATGTTCCAACTACCGATACTTTTATCGAAAAAGATGCCTCGGTTAACTCTCATATTGAACAGATGCGTTTATCGGCGACCAAAGCGCTATTAGAGCGTAAAGACGCGATCATCGTCGCTTCGGTATCGGCAATTTATGGCTTGGGTGACCCCGATTCTTACCTAAAAATGATGTTGCATTTAAGACGTGGTGATGTGCTTAACCAACGTGACATGTTACGGCGCTTAGCCGAATTACAATACAGCCGTAATGATATTGCTTTTGAGCGCGGTCAGTTTCGGGTTCGTGGTGAAGTGATTGATATTTTCCCAGCAGAATCAGAGCAAGAAGCGGTTCGGGTTGAAATGTTTGACGATGAAATTGAGTGCATCAGCCTGTTTGCCCCTTTAACTGGTGCGATTCGTCAGCGTGATTTGGCACGTTTTACCGTTTACCCTAAAACCCACTATGTAACACCTCGCGAGCGGATTCTTGATGCGATTGAACAGATCAAACAAGAGTTACAACTTCGGCGTCAAACTTTATTAGACAATAACAAGTTACTGGAAGAGCAACGCATCTCACAACGAACACAATTTGATATCGAAATGATGAATGAACTGGGTTTTTGTTCAGGCATTGAAAACTATTCTCGATATTTAAGTGGCCGCAGCGCTGGTGAACCGCCACCGACCTTATTTGATTACTTGCCTCACGATGGTTTATTGGTGATTGATGAATCACACGTGACGGTGCCGCAAATTGGCGCCATGTATAAAGGTGACCGTTCTCGTAAAGAAACCTTGGTTGAATTTGGGTTTCGTTTGCCTTCAGCGTTGGATAATCGACCTTTAAAATTTGAAGAGTTTGAAGCGCTTGCGCCACAAACAATTTTTGTATCTGCAACGCCGAGTGCCTATGAATTAGAGAAATCCGCAGGTGATGTGGTTGAGCAGGTCGTCCGGCCAACCGGATTACTCGACCCTGAGATTGAAGTGCGTCCCGTGGCCACTCAAGTCGATGACCTATTATCAGAAATACGCAGTCGGGCCGCCAAAGAGGAAAGAGTGCTTGTGACAACACTCACTAAGCGCATGGCGGAAGACTTGACCGAGTATTTGCATGAACATGGGGTAAAAGTGCGCTATTTACACTCGGATATTGATACCGTGGAACGGGTGGAAATTATTCGTGATTTGCGACTAGGAGTGTTTGATGTTTTAGTTGGGATCAACTTATTACGTGAAGGGCTGGATATGCCAGAAGTCTCCTTAGTCGCGATTTTAGATGCTGATAAAGAAGGTTTTTTACGTTCAGAGCGCTCATTAATTCAAACGATAGGTCGTGCTGCGCGCCATTTGCATGGTAAGGCGATTTTGTACGGAGACAATATTACCAAATCAATGCGTAAAGCGATTGATGAAACCGAGCGTCGCCGCGAGAAACAGCAAGCGTATAACCAAAAGCGGGGAATAGAACCTCAAGCACTAAGACGCAGCATCAAAGACATTATGGAATTAGGCGATGCGACAAAGCCGAAACAACAGAAAGCCAGCAAAGTTGTGCCTCTTGCTAAGGTTGCCGAGCCCGGTGCGAGTTATGACTTACTCACTCCCCAGCAGTTAGAAAAGCAGATCATGAAGCTCGAAGCTGAAATGTACAAGCACGCACAAGATCTCGAATTTGAATTAGCGGCTCAAAAGCGCGATCAAATTACGCAGTTACGTCAGCAGTTTATTGCGAATAGCTAGAGTATATAAGTGTTGCATACGGGATAATGGTAATAAGGAGTTTGCAAAATGCGACTCCTGATGCAACAATTAAGCAAAATGCAAAAATAAAATGGCTGGGTAGGCAATTGAGCGAAAATAACGTTAAAACTAAGTATCTGTTGATGGTTGAGGATACGGCTTCTGTGGCAGCATTGTATCGATCTTATCTAACTCCGCTAGAGATTGATATTAATATTGTCAGCACTGGGCGCGATGCGATAGAGAGCCTTAACCGGAGAACACCAGATTTAATCCTATTAGATTTGCGTTTGCCTGATATGACCGGAATGGATGTGCTTGCTGCAGTAAAAAAACAATCTCCTGATGTACCGATCATCTTTATGACCGCGCACGGCTCGATCGATACTGCGGTCGAGGCGATGCGTCAAGGTGCACAAGACTTTCTGATTAAACCGTGTGAGGCTGACCGGCTACGTATTACCGTCAATAATGCGATGCGCAAAGCGAATAAGCTTAAAAACGAAAATTACGATCCAAATAATCAAAACTATCAAGGTTTTATTGGCAGTAGCCAAACGATGCAGGCGGTATATCGCACGATTGATTCCGCAGCGAGCAGTAAAGCCAGTATTTTTATTACTGGTGAGAGTGGTACAGGTAAAGAAGTGTGCGCTGAAGCGATTCATGCTGCCAGCAAGCGAGGCGACAAACCATTTATTGCCATCAACTGTGCTGCGATTCCAAAAGACTTGATTGAAAGTGAGCTTTTTGGCCACGTCAAAGGTGCCTTTACCGGAGCCGCCTCAGATAGACAGGGTGCCGCGGAGTTAGCTGATGGTGGGACGCTCTTTTTGGATGAGTTGTGCGAGATGGATCTTGACCTGCAAACCAAATTATTACGTTTTATCCAAACGGGTACTTTTCAAAAAGTCGGCTCTTCTAAGCTACACAGTGTCGATGTGCGCTTTGTCTGTGCCACGAACCGTGATCCTTGGAAAGAAGTTCAACAAGGCCGTTTTCGCGAAGACTTATATTACCGTTTATACGTCATTCCACTACATTTACCGCCACTACGAGAACGTGGCGATGATGTGATTGAAATTGCTTATTCACTATTAGGTCATATGGCGAAAGAGGAAGGTAAAGGATTTGTTCGTCTCTCTTCAGAAGTGACAGAGCGCTTCAAACATTATGAATGGCCAGGTAATGTGCGTCAGTTACAAAACGTCCTACGTAATGTCGTGGTATTGAATGATGGACAAGAAATTACCTTATCAATGTTGCCTCCACCACTCAATGCACCAAGAATGGCAGAACCTACCTTTTTGTCTCCTAATGAGAAGGTATTGTCGGTACATGATATCTTCCCGTTATGGCTAACGGAAAAACAAGCGATAGAAAAAGCCATCGAAGTGTGTGATGGTAATATTCCAAGAGCGGCGAGTTATTTGGATGTCAGTCCCTCAACGATTTATCGCAAGCTGCAAACCTGGAATGAAAAAGAGCAGGAAAAGGAGCGCTAGAGACGTTATGCAGTGGATGAATACCGAAAAAATTGATGCGTTGGCTAAAGAGATTGGCAAAGAGAATATTCCTATTCTAATGGATATTTTTTTAGGTGAACTTCACCTTTATCATCAGCAACTCACTCAAGGTGCTGATGGTGGTAACATGACTTATTTAATTGAAATCAGCCATGCACTAAAAAGCAGCGCCGCCAGTTTTGGTGCCGATAAGTTGTGTGCTTTTGCAACACAGGTCGATAGCAACGCCAAGCAGGGGATCGTGATGAATGAAGAAACGGAAACAGCAAAGATGTTAGAGATACTTAGCGAAACCGCCGAATGTTATGCTCAGTTACAAGGTGCGGCGCATTAACCGCATTAAGACCATCTTCTTACAAGGCACATTATACTAGAAGGAAAATCAGTGTTAGCAGAGCGAGCTGGGCAAATGGTCATTTTTGCTACTTTGGTACAGCAAAAAGGCTTTACCGCTGCCGCCAAGCAATTGGGCGTATCGGTCTCTCATGTCAGTAAACAGTTGGCTTTGCTTGAAGCGTCTTTGGGAATTAAGTTGGTACAACGTACAACGCGGAGTGTCACCATTACCGAAGCGGGGCAAGGTTTCTATCAGTATTGCACTCAGTTACTTCGTTTGGTTGATGAAGCGCAAGCTGAGGTTGAGAGTCAACGTAATGAAGTCTCAGGGCTGCTTCGTTTGGGTTTATCGCAATCTTTTGGAACTTTACATATTTTGCCGGCGCTAGAAGCATTGCGTCAACGTTATCCTGATCTACAAGTCGAGGTGCACCTGTTTGATCATCGCGTCGACATGCTACAAGAGGGGCTTGATTTGTGGATAACCAGTAATGAGCATTTGCCACAGGGATATATTGCTCAGCGTCTAGCAGACAGTCGTTTTGTCGTGGTTGCTTCTCCGGACTATTTACTTCAACACGGTACGCCGCATACTCCAGAAGCATTATTAGAGCACAATTGTTTGATTTATCGCAGTTGGGATCGTGACTATACCCGTTGGTCTTTTGCCAAATCGGATCACAAATTGACTGTACAAGTTTCTGGTAACTACTCGGTTGATTTGGCTGAAGCCGTGCGTGATGCGGCAGTCGCTGGATGGGGGGTGGCGTATCTAGCGACGTATCTGCTTAAAGATGAATTTCGTCACGGACAATTGATTCAATTACTACCAGATTGGCACGCTAACCAAAATATGCCGTTTTATGCGGTTTATCCTAGCCGTCAGCATATGCCTAAGAAAACGTCGGCGGTGATCGATTTTATCAAAGACAAATTAGCGAGTCCTTGTTATTGGGATAGTCGCTTAGAGCCTTATGTACGCTTTGCATCGACAGGATGCTAAGTTCGCCTACTTAATGTTTTCAATCTCTCCTTCTGTTTTACTCGTTTGGCAACATTCGTCGTCTATGAATACGTTTGATCATTTTAGGTAAGAGATTCTTTCCATGTTTAGAAACATTATTTCTATATGGAAAGAATTTGAAAAAGCAAACGTTTGTTTTGTTGAAATTCAATGGCTTAAATGATCGATTGTTGCGTGATATTTTTTTGATCTACTCCGTTAACATTTGTGGCTTGCGCATCTACTTTTGCACTATAGAATGCCTCGCCTTACATTATTAGTAACTTTTCGGATTAGATATATGATCTCATTGCTCGGTGTAATCACCATTTTAAGTGTGGCTTGGCTATTTTCTGCAGATAGAAAAAATATTCGACTTAGAACGGTCGGCTTGGCTTTTTTGTTGCAAGTAGGTTTTGCCCTGTTGGTGCTCTATGTGCCAGCCGGTAAAGATATACTCAATGGGGTAACAGGCGCTGTTGCTCATTTGATCGATTATGGCCAAGAAGGGATCAGCTTTATCTTTGGTGGATTAGCCAGTGAAAAAGTAGGATTTGTATTTGCCATTCATGTCCTTGGTATCATTATCTTTTTTTCTGCGTTAATTTCTGGGTTATATCATATTGGCTTAATGCCGAAAGTGATTAACTTGATTGGCGGAGCGCTACAAAAATTATTGGGCACAGGTCGAGCAGAATCACTGTCAGCAACCGCCAATATTTTTGTTGGTATGATTGAAGCTCCTCTTGTCGTTAAGCCTTATTTAAAGCAGATGAGTGATTCACAGTTTTTTGCAGTAATGACTTGTGGTTTGGCGTCGGTTGCTGGAGGTACTTTAGTCGGTTATGCGTCATTGGGTGTTAATTTGAACTATCTAATTGCTGCCGCATTTATGTCTGCACCGGCTGGTTTGCTAATGGCAAAAATGCTGTTTCCAGAAACACAGACTCACCAACAAAAGGCTGAAATCGATATTGATATCCCAAAGGCAACCAATGTCGTTGAGGCGATGGCTGATGGCGCGATGTCGGGGTTACGAATTGCCGTTGCGGTTGGCGCGACACTGCTTGCTTTTGTCAGTGTGATTGCGTTGCTGAACGGTTTATTAGGCTGGCTAGGGGGCTGGTTCGGTATCACATTAAGTTTTGAGTTGATACTGGGGTATGTATTTGCACCTATTGCATGGTTACTAGGTATTCCATGGCACGAGGCGATTACCGCCGGATCACTGATTGGTAATAAAATCGTCATCAATGAATTTGTCGCTTTTATTCAATTCATCAACGTACAATCACAATTGAGTGAACATTCGCAAGCGATCATAACGTTTGCTTTATGTGGTTTTGCTAATATTTCGACGATGGCGGTCTTGATTGGTGGCTTGGGGAGTTTAGTACCAGAGCGGCGCAGTTTTATCTCTCAATATGGTTTTAGAGCGATTGGGGCTGGCGTTTTGGCTAATTTAATGAGCGCAGCGCTAGCGGGTGTTATCTTATCACTATAAATATAAAAGGGGCGAGAGAGATTATTGCTCGCCCCGTTTTTGTCTCACATGTTACTTCTCATTGTTAATCAGAGATAATTAATGCGAGTGGTTAATGTTGCGTTTTATCTTGGGTATGGAACTGTTCGCACGCCATCATAGTGTTTTCAATTAAACTTGCTACCGTCATCGGGCCAACCCCACCAGGAACGGGAGTTATAAAACTGGCTCGTGTGCGTGCGACTTCAAAATCGACATCACCAATCAACTGTCCAGAAGCAAGACGATTGATACCGACATCAATCACTACTGCCCCTTCTTTCACCCAAGATCCGGGAATAAAATTAGGCTTACCGACCGCGACGACTAAAATGTCGGCTTGACGAACATGGTGTTCGAGATCTTTAGTGAAACGATGGCAGGTTGTCGTTGTGCATCCTGCTAGTAGTAATTCCAGACTCATTGGACGCCCTACAATATTCGATGCACCGACGACAACGGCATGCTTACTCCGCAATTCGATATTGTAACGTTCTAATAAGGTAATGATCCCCTTAGGGGTGCAAGAGCGCAGTTTAGGGATACGCTGAGCTAAGCGACCGAGATTATAAGGATGAAATCCATCGACATCTTTATCTGGTACAATACGTTCTAGTACTTGGGTCGTATCAATGCCAGCAGGTAGAGGAAGTTGAACAAGAATACCGTCAATAGTGTCGTCTTGATTCAACGTATCAATTAACGCTAAGAGCTCAGCTTCGCCCGTTGTTGCCGGCAGATCATAAGATTTCGAGACAAATCCGACTTCTTCACAGGCGCGGCGTTTACTGCCGACATAGACTTGCGAAGCCGGATCTTCGCCGACAAGAACAACTGCAAGTCCCGGAGCCCGTAGTCCCAAATCGGTGCGGGCTTTTACTCGTGCTGCGACTTCAGATCGCACCGTTTGCGAGATTAACTTTCCATCAATATATTGAGCCGTCATAACATTCCTTACTTACACTGCAAAGCACAAAATTTTCCGCGCATTGTGGCAGATGGCAAGCAAAATATCCATAAGCAAACGTTTGCTTTTTGATTTTTAATGTTTATGCGGATTTTTCTGTTTCAAATTCGGTAAAGGTGATCAGCTAAATAGTGATGAGTCATGCTATTTTAATAAGACGTTATGCGGTTGGCTGACGACGACATCGTGAGTTATGTACACGTTAACCCGTTTTAAAATAGTACTTTTGCTTTATATTTAGGCACTTGATAGAAAATAACGGTCAAAAGCGTTGATTTACGCGGTTGAACTCGTATAATCCTCTCCCATAAAGCGCCCTTAGCTCAGCTGGATAGAGCACCTGCCTTCTAAGCAGGTGGTCACAGGTTCGAATCCTGTAGGGCGTGCCATATCTTAAGCCCCAGTACTTGTACTGGGGCTTTTTGATCGGCGCTATTGTTTGAAGCGCACGACAAGTTCGTGTAGATCGTCTGAAACCTTATCGACATCATTAATACAATCATTCAGCTGATTTGCGCTCCGTTGGGTGGATTCCGCTAAGTTGGAAATATTGACGATTTGCTGATTAACGTCTTCGGCGACATGGGCTTGCTGCTCAACCGCAGTAGCAATTTGTGCTGACATTTCAGCAATTTGCTCAACGGCTTGTGAAATACCTTCTAATACTTCACTACTTTTGAGTACATAGCTTAATCCTTCTTCAGCATTTTCAACGCCAACTTTGGACACTTTTACCGCTTGCTGAGCTCGACCAGTCAGTTCAGAAATAATATTGTGGATATCTTGAGTTGATTGCTGAGTTCGAGTGGCTAATACACGAACTTCATCAGCTACGACGGCGAAACCTCGCCCTTGTTCTCCGGCTCTCGCGGCTTCGATAGCCGCATTCAGTGCTAAGAGATTCGTTTGCTCAGCAATATTTTCAATGATTTGCGCAACTTGAGCAATTTTAGTGGTCTGCTCAGAAACACTTTCAACAGAGTGGCCAATTTGTTGCACTGTTTGTTTAAGCTTTTCAATCGAATCTCGAGTAATGTGAGCCGTTGTGACACCATGTTGGGTCAGAGTATTGGCTGTTGATGCTTGCCCCGCCGTATTATTCACATGCTCTGAAACATCGTTGATTGAAGTACTCATTTGGTTCATCGCCGCAGCGACAGTCTCGGTTTCAGCCTGTTGACGCGTGATTTCTTTACGGGCGCTTTGAGTTAAGCTTTGTCCGCGCTTCATGCCTGATGAAACGTCACTGGCCGCGTTTTCAATTCGTGCCAAAATGGTACTGAGGTGAGCGGCTTGACTGTAGAGGGAGACTTTAATCGCTCCTAGATCGCCGCGATCGCTGGTATAAGTGCTGACCGCTAACGGGTGGCTAAAGGAGCTTTTTAGTAGCTCACTGAGTGATGCAAACATTTTCTTGCGTGCGTATGATACCCAGCCTGAGAAAATAACAACACTGAGCAGAAGAAATCGCTCAGAGAGTTGGGGATAACCAAAATGCCATAGTACGATAGCGAACAAGAAAGCGATGCTTAACAATAAATATTCAGGGTTTGCGATAAAAGTGAGTGGTTTTGTCGATTTTCCAGACTTAATGCGTTGATAAAATTTTTCTGCTCTGGCAACGGCTTGTCTCTCTGGACTGGAGCGGACGGATTCATAACCGACGACTTTTCCATTTTTAGTAATAGGAGTAACGTAGGCATCTACCCAGTAAAAATCGCCATTTTTACAGCGATTTTTCACCAATCCCATCCAAGGTTTTCCTGCTTTTAGATATTGCCACATTACCTCAAACGCTTCAGCTGGCATGTCGGGATGGCGGACGATATTATGCGGTTGACCAATCAGTTCGTTCTTGCTGAAACCGCTGATGTCGAGAAAGGCATCATTACATTCCAAAATAATACCTTGGGTATCGGTCACCGTGATCAATTTGGTTTTGGGGTCAAAGGTTTTTTCTTTATTAGTTGTTGGTTGGTTATTACGCATAACGATATCCTAAGCAAGGGGATGCAGTGAATCAAATCCTTTCTATTTATAAGAGTAATACAAATTTTATAAACAGCTATGATGCAAGGAGGTTAATCTACGACGTTATTGAAAAATATAGACTGAAATGGGTTCGGTTTACTTTCAATGGGGCGCATTTTTTGTTTGATTATTATGCTACTATTTTCTGGCATGTTCGTTATTTTGATAAGGCTCGTAGTTATGACCTCTTGCTCTGATCCCATTTCTCGTGTCAGTTGTGCTCATTGCCAATCTCATGAAGGATTGGACTTTTCATTTACGATGGCGTTTCAACCGATCATTGATGTTAAAAATCGAATGATTTTTGGCTATGAAGCATTGGTCAGAGGCGAGCAGGAGCAGTCTGCTTACTCAATAATTTCTCAAATTAATGAGCATAACCGTTATTTGTTTGATCAAACTTGTCGAGTGAAGGCGATTCAGCTCGCTAGCCAACTAGGGTTAGATTCGATGTTGAGTATCAACTTTTTACCGAATGCGATTTATCAACCAGAACGCTGCTTGCGAACAACGATAGAAGCTGCTCAACGCTATGATTTTCCTATCTCACGGATTTTATTTGAATTTACTGAAGTTGAAAAATTTGAAGATACGACACACGTTAAACGAGTAGTGGAATATTATAAATCGTTGGGCTTTTTAACCGCGATTGATGATTTTGGTTCTGGCTATTCTGGTTTGAGTCTCTTGGCTGACTTTCAAACTAATATCGTTAAATTAGACATGCAATTGATTCGTGGTATTGATGCAGATCCGACTCGACAAAGTATAGTACGTAACTGTTTAACTATGTTTAAAGAGTTGAATATCACACCATTAGCCGAGGGAGTGGAAACACTCGGCGAGCTGAGTTGTTTAATGACACTTGGTGTTTCACTGATTCAAGGTTATGTCTTTGCTGAACCAGGTTTTGAGCGCTTACCTAAACCGGATATAGATTATATATTGAATAGCCTATAGCGGTGAAGACGAAATCGTATCGCATAAAAACGCTAAGTTACAAAGTTACTTAGCGTTTTTTGTTATTTTATCTCAGATATCCGTTTAAAGGGATTCTGTTAGGCTTCGTTTTAAATAATGACAACAATCGCCAATAGCACCAACAATCCTCCTAAAATGGAAGGGCGTTGGAAGCGGTTAGCTGCTTTAAGCTCTGAACCAGGAACAACGGGTACGGTGGTGGAAAGAGCTGCAACAGGTCCCCCCGTTAAGAAGTATTGCATGACCGCACAACCACCAGCCGCGGCCGCGGCGGCAGCAAGTGGAGAAACATCGTATTTCAGTACAATCGTCAGAAATGGTAATACAATGGCTGCTGATGCTGCGTTTGATTGAGTGATCAAACCAGCAATCGCTGACACTAACAGCATCACCACGATCGGTGCGTAGTTAAGCGCAGGATCAAACCAGTTGGCGACTATGTCTACGACACCAACATTACGAATGACAGTTGACATAAATAAGAAGCCGATAGTCGCAATGAGCGGGATAGCAACTCGTTGTACGCCTTCAAGCATCATTGACTCAGCTTGTCCCAGTGGTGTTTTGGCTAAAATGGCGACTAACAAAGCAGAGAACACACCAACTAAAAACACTGGATAACCGATAGTAAAACCAATCACCAAGGCAATGAAAGGTAAAATGGCGATTAAAAAGCTTTTGTCTTCATATTTATCTTTAATGTCTTGCAAAATGGCGTTGATTTGCTCTTGGGTATAAGTAATACCACTACGTTTTTGCTCAACGCGTAGACGCCAAAAGCTGATCGCAATGATTGATAAAGCGGTTACTGCGCCAATGACGTTGATCATACCAAAGCCAATACCAGCAGTCGCAATGACAGCAAGTAGGGTTGGGTGGGTGAATCCACCGAAGTTACCTAAATGACCAGCATGGGCTTGTAACCCAGCGACTTTATCTGGATTAACACCGAGTTTAATCGCGGCTGGACCCGTAATTACCGCAGTAATTGCGGGTTGAGTAAAGCCAGTCAGACCGCCAATCACGCCAGCAGCAACGGTACCTGCACTGGCAATGCCAGGGCCTCCCCCAAAGCGGCTACCCAACAAAATGATGCGTTGAATAATCACATTGAGGAAACCAGTTTTTTCCATCACACCAATAAAAAGTAATACACCCGCCATATCAGCAATCACGGGGTGTAAACTGCCGTTGACCATCTTCAAAATAGTAATATCCGCACCGCCGGTGACGGGGAAACCGGCCAGTAAAGCGGCCAATGTCGAGCCGATAATCGCGGTCATATACAGTGGCGTTCGACCACTGATCATTAATATCAGGGTAAGCCCGATAACTAGTTGTGCAATAAGTAACATAGTACCTCTCTTAATTTAGTAATTGACGATCCCTTCTCACTTGCCGTTGCCGAGGTATTGAATGTATCAATGACACTTAATCATAATGTTACCAATCTTAAGGCCACGGATTTACTGACCACCGACTCGCTATCTCATGTTGTCTGGGCATCGACGATGTTGATGATGAACCATTTTGAGCAGAGAATATCACCACTTCAGAGTTAGATAATGAGTATAAAGTGTTATAAAAAGTAATTACCTAGTGTTTCAGTCTGTAAGATGAGGAAACTATACCGAATTAAAGGGGGGTAATGATGACAATGATCATGGTTGTTGCCGAAAAGAGACGGCCTTTCTCGAAGAAAGGCCGTTTTGTCTAATAGCTCTCAAAATCATCTTCAAGCGATATCAGGTAGAAGGTGGTTGGTATCACGATGTTGCTTCAATCGTATTAATGGCGTGGATCAGTTTGTCGGATAGGTGAGCTTTTTGTCCGTTTGTGAAGTTAAACATGACTACGGTCGCCGAGCCGGTCGTGGTCACTTTGCCGATCTTTTTACTGACCGCTTGATACTCCATAGTAAAACGATCGCTTTGAATATCAACTACGCGTGAACCAATCAGTAAGGTATCAGGAAAGGTGACCGGGATTTTGTAACGGCATTGGGTTTCACTTAGCACTGGTCCGATACCTGTACTTTGCGTTTCTTCCATTAGGGCGACTTGTTTGAAATAGTCGATACGCGCGGTTTCAAAGTAACGAAAGTAAACAACATTGTTCACATGCTGTAGCGCATCCATTTCTCCCCAAGCTACGGGAATTTCGGTAATAACCGGAAAATCAGCGAGTAAATGTTCCATAAAAGTCAGTTCCTGTATTCGTGTGACTGGTTATTCTAGCGTGAACGACATGGATGATGGTTGTATTTTTAACATTAAATTAACGTTTTGAGTGGTGAGTAGCAAAGTTAAAGACAACCTACGGTGAATAATTTCATTTTTAACAGTGGGTTGCCTTTGGATATATTAAGGGGCGGTTAATGTTTAGGGTGAGTAAATCCACCGTACAGATCCATACGACGGTGGCGTAAATTAGTCACCGAGCCTTCAGTATTGAGCTGCTTCAGTTTATCGAGATCCACATCGGCAAAAATGATCATTTCGGTGTTAGGGCTTGCTTCAGCGATTGTTGCATCATGTGGAAAAAAAACATCGGACGGTGAAAATACAGCCGATTGCGCATATTGAATATCGACATTATCAACCCGTGGTAGGTTACCGACGCTTCCCCCGATAGCTACATAACACTCATTTTCAATCGCTCTGGCTTGCGAGCAAAGCCGCACACGTTGATAGCCATTTTTGGTATCTGTCCAAAATGGTACAAAAATAATTTGCACATCTTGCTCTGCTAGCATCCTTCCTAGTTCTGGAAATTCACTATCATAACAAATTAAAATCCCCACTCGTCCGGCATCGGTTTCAAATACGCGGACTTGATTGCCTCCATCAATCACCCAATCACGTTTTTCATGGGGAGTAATGTGTATTTTATATTGTTCGTCGATAGAACCATCACGATGCAGCAAATACGCTACGTTATACAATTGACCATCTTCTAACACTGGCATGCTGCCAGCAATAATATTGATGTTATAAGTGACGGCTAACTTTGATAAGTGATGTTTGATTTGTTCACTAAAAGAAGCAAGAAAACGAATCGCTTCGACGCTGTTTTGTTCACGTTTTAATCCCATCAGTGGTGCATTAAAAAACTCTGGGAACAGGGCAAAATCGGCTTGATATTTGGCTAATGAATCAATGAAAAACTCAGCTTGATCGAGCAAATCCTCTACGCCATCAACGGCGCGCATTTGCCACTGGATGATACCAATACGAACTAGCGTTTTTTCAACGTCGTGTACCGATTGAATATCTTCTTCATAGAAAAAATTATCCCATTCTAATAATGTTGCGTAGCCTTTTGATTGATCGTCTTCTGGGAGATAATGACGCATGATACGCTTAACATCAAAATCGTTCGCTAATTGAAAAGAGAGGATCGGATCGTGCAACTCACGGCGTTTTACTTTCTCAATATAGTTAGCAACGGGCATTTGATCGGCGTATTGAGCATAGCCTGGTATACGTCCACCCGCTAAAATTGCCTTAAGGTTATTACTGCGGCATAACTCTTTCCTCGCCGCGTACAATCGTCGTCCTAAACGTAAACCACGATAATCAGGATGAACAAACACATCTAAGCCATAGAGAGCATCACCGCTGGTTTTATGCTGAATAACATTATGCTCACTGATAATGTCAGTATAGACATGCGGTAGAGAGAATCGGTTGTAATCTACTTTAATGGTGAGAGCGGCACCGATGATCTTACCATCGTCTTCGATACAAATCTGCCCGTCGGGAAATTGATGAATGAGATCCATGATCGTCATTCGTGGCCAAGCTCCTCCCACATCATGGAAAACGAGATCCATTAATGCTGCCAACTCAGGATAATCGTTCTTTTCAATCACACGCAGAGTTAAGCGTGGCGCGATATTACTCATACTTTATTAACTCCTTTTTTAACCATACTGGCGAATTTATTGGCGTGATTCAAGTTGAAAGATGGTGAGCTAACGATTCGTTATCGTATTAGATGGTATGGATATGATTAATTTTATAACAGAAGTGTCAGTAACTTATTGCACAATCTGAATGCTTATCACGCGATTGCCGATGAAAAAATAGCCGCCATGGTCCATAGTACTAGCCTATTTTAGCCAACTGATAATAGATGGCATCTATTGGTTAACCATTCGATGAGGCCATGTCCATGAAATCCTGCCCATTACCGCTTTTATATACTTTAGTGAGCGCGGCACTGTTGATTAAACGTCAATGGCGGAAATTTTTATGGCTTTCTTGGCCACACCTAATGATCACTCAGTTAGGGGGATGGCTTCTTTCCAATTCGTTTTTCTCTGAGCAAATGCCTCTGGTGTTCCTAACAGGGGTAGTGATGATTGTTGTGACGGCTTGGGTTACAGTGAGAATGCATAGAGCGATTTTACTCGACCATCCATTCGAGATGAATCATCAACAACCCGTTTCTGGGCTAAGAGAATTGAGAGTCATCGGTTATTGGTTACTACTATTTTCGGGATTATTGGTCCTTATTTTTCTATTGATTTTTTCAGTCATGGCTTTATTTGAACTCTCTTTCTTTGGTTTAGCGTTGCTGTTTTTGCTGTTGGCTGTACCGGTTATTTGGTTATTTTCTCGCTGTCTGTTAGTTATTCCAGCGGCATCGATCGATGATGAACCACGTGGGCTCAGTACCGCATGGCGTTTGTCTCAGCCTTATCAGATATCCCTGTTTTTGCTCGTCGGTGTGCTACCTCTAGGGAGTGGGCTAGTGGTTTATCAATTTGCCCAATGGCATCAAAGTGTCAGTTTGTCATTGTTGGTTAATCTTTTGGGTTATGCATTTTGGATCTATGAGCTATGTCTATTGTCGCTCAGTTATCGATGGATTAAACAGCGTAAACAGATCGATAGTATGCTTGATACCTCGTCAAATAACCCCGTCTTCACGGATTAAAGAATAATGTTGGTATGGGTTAGAAGCGTCATATAGATAAGAGCCCTCCTTGGTTCTCATCTACATCTAGCGTGTCAAGGTAAGTATTATTCGCAAGGGGGAGCTAAGTGAATTAACGCTAAGCCTCCTAGCGCCGTTTCACGATATTTTTTATTCATGTCTTTCCCTGTCTGGAACATGGTCTCAATCACTTTATCTAAAGAGATTAGGCACTTACTTGTACGTTTCAGTGCCATGCGAGAGGCATTAATTGCTTTAACGGCCCCCATCGCATTACGTTCAATACAAGGAACTTGCACTAAGCCACCAATTGGGTCGCATGTCATGCCCAGAGAATGCTCCATAGCAATTTCTGCGGCCATACAAATTTGTTCATTACTGCCGCCACGTAATGATGTTAATCCTGCAGCTGCCATGGAAGAGGATACGCCTATTTCTCCTTGGCAACCGACTTCGGCTCCTGAAATTGAGGCATTCATTTTATACAGCATACCAATTGCTCCCGCGACGGCGAGAAAATCTTTAATCTGTTTAAGATCCAAAGGGCGAATAAAGCGATGATAATACATCAGCACTGCGGGTATCACTCCAGCTGCGCCATTGGTTGGGGAAGTAACGACTTGTCCTCCAGCCGCATTTTCTTCACTGACAGCAAAAGCAAATAAGTTAATCCAATCCATAACTTCTAATGGATCTTGTTCTATGGAGGCATTAGCTTCGAGTTTTTTCAAGAGCGCAGGTGCTCGGCGAGTCACATTGAGTCCGCCTTCTAAAATGCCTTCGGTTTCAAATCCTCGTTCCATGCAAGAGGACATCACTTGCCAAATCTGTTCTGATTTTCGGTCGATCTCTTGCCCATCACGCAAAGCAAGCTCATTACGAAGAACAAGGCCAGCGAGACTAAGCCCGTTACGCTGCGCTTTATTGAGCAAATCATCGGCGCAGGTAAAGGGAAATTCAACGTTAATGGGAGAAGCGGCGTGACCGTGTTCAAGTTGCGCGGCGGTCGCAATAAATCCCCCACCGATTGAGTAGTAAGTTTCAAAAGCGATAAGACGATGTTGCTGATCAAACGCGCTAAACGTTAGGCCATTTTCATGTAAAGGTAAGCTCTGTGGATGGAAAAGGAGATCATCTTGAGGAGAAAAAGGGATATTTTTTTTACCTGCTAAATTTAATGTAGCGGTTTGGTGGATGGTGTGTAAGTCCGCCTTCGCTTGTGTTATATCAATAGTATCTGGCTGATTACCGAGTAGTCCGAGCAATACCGCGCGATCGGTATGGTGACCTTTTCCTGTGAGTGCTAATGAGCCATACAGATCAATCTGGATTCTTGTCACCAATGATACATCTTCAATTAAGGATAAAAATTGAAAGCCAGCGATCATCGGTCCGTTGGTATGAGAGCTGGATGGCCCGACACCAACTTTAAAAATATCAAATATCGACAACATAATGTTTCCTTTATTGGTGTAATGCATTTGGCTAGGTTGATTAAGTATATACCCTTCCGGTGTGAAGCTACTGCGCTATTGACAGCGTTTGTTCATCCTAATTTATCGTTATGAGGATTCACGGATTTGCTACCTCGCAGCCCTCCTAATCATTAAGGAGATAGTACTTTTTTTCTTGTTGTACGAAAGCGACGTGGCAATCAGTGAAAGACGGTTTGGATGAGTCGATGATTTATCGAAAACCGAGTACGCAGAGGATAATATAAAACCTAGTATTTTACTCAGGTATTTGCTATTTTTTCGCAAAATACCACCAAAAGAGCAGCATTGATGTCCATCTGGCAAAACACGACACTGACCAATCGTTACCATGCGTTACCCAAGGTTTTTTATCGAGAAGTTACGCCTGAGCCACTCGATAATCCGCAGTGGGTAGCATGGAATGCTAAGTTTGCTACTCAGTTCGGTTTACCCGATACACCCGATCAAGAACTGCTTGTTTGTTTCTCGGGGCAACAGATGCCGGAGAGTTTTAAACCACTGGCAATGAAATACGCGGGTCATCAATTCGGGGTTTATAATCCAGATTTAGGCGATGGGCGAGGTTTGCTATTAGCTGAAATAACCAGTCTCTCAGGGGAAGTCTTTGATCTGCATTTAAAAGGTGCTGGGCTTACTCCTTATTCACGGATGGGCGATGGGCGAGCGGTCTTACGTTCGACCATCCGTGAATATTTATGTAGTGAAGCCATGGCTGGGTTAGGCATGGCCACTACTCGAGCTTTGGGGATGATAGCAAGCGATACATTAGTCTATCGTGAGCAAGCAGAAAAAGGCGCTTTATTAGTCAGGATGAGCCAAAGCCATGTGCGTTTTGGCCACTTTGAGCATTTCTTTTATACTAATCAAATCAATGAACTACGTTTATTAGCCGATAAGGTTATCGAGTGGCATTATCCACAATGTCTGCAAACGGAGCACCCTTATGCTGATTGGTTTGCCCAGGTTGTTGAGCGAACCGCAAAGATGATTGCTCAATGGCAAGCGGTCGGTTTTGCTCATGGGGTAATGAATACGGATAATATGTCTATTCTTGGACAAACGTTTGATTATGGTCCTTTTGGGTTTTTAGATGATTATGACCCAAGTTTTATTTGTAACCACTCGGATTATCAAGGCCGTTATGCGTTTAATCAGCAACCAAGAATAGGTTTATGGAATCTATCTGCTTTAGCACACGCTTTATCACCGCTTATTGATCGTGCCGATTTAGAACAAGCATTGAGCCGTTATGAACCATTACTTAATCAATATTTTAGCGAGCTAATGCGTCAAAAATTAGGTTTATTGATGGCACAACCTGGGGACAGAGAGTTATTCGAACAGCTATTTACGTTACTTTCGAAACACCGAGTCGACTACACGCGTTTTATGCGTCAGTTATCGTGTTTAGATCATGCTGATGAACAAAGCGTTATCGATCTCGTTGCCGATAGAGACGCTGGTCAGCGGTGGCTAGAGCGTTACTTGCAGCGTTGTCAGCAAGAGAGAGATGCTCAGGGCTATTCGCTCTCAGCTTCTGAGCGTTGTGTAACCATGCGTAAGCATAATCCGAAATACATTTTACGAAATTACTTGGCACAGATTGCGATTGAACGCGCTGAGCAGGGGGACTATCGTGAACTGGAGCGCTTAACCAACGTGTTACGCGATCCTTTTTCAGAACAAGTTGAGAACGAGCATTACGCTCAGTTACCTCCCGATTGGGGAAAGACGCTGTCGATAAGCTGCTCCTCTTAGACGATGTTTTCTTGCACCTCGACGTTGCGATAGGGCCTTTCAACGTCGGACCTTTATCCCACTCTCATCTCATGTCGACAATGTCTTGTGACCTTAAGATTTATCATCGTGAGAGATCTCCGTCGGGTATTGGATTTTTTAAAGTATAAAAGTAAGAGCAAGATCTCTTTTTATTGATTTGGAGAAAAAAAGCCCTCGATTCTCTTGAAAAAGCCTTTATTGTCCCCATTTCGATTACAGCGCATTGAAACGATGTGATGAATTTTTTAGCACTTAGGCGAGTTTTTATTAGATTGACAGATTCCGGCTTGGGGTTTAACTCGACAGCAAAAGCTTGGGTCGGTAGAATGTCGCGTCTAAATTTTGGTCCTGAGACTAATCAGAGATACCTTTATTCGGCGCAAATCGGCAAAGATATCACTCATTAGTCCGGCGTGAAGGTGAGTTAACTGGATACGCCGATGCTCAATGTTTTATCGCTAAGTGTTCAATCGAGCACCACACAAGGATGCAGCCAGTCAATGTATTGGCTCATGATGCTCAGTAATACTGAGCCAGTTTTGAGGTTTATAAATAATGCAAGTTACTGTTGAAACGCTAGAAGGCCTAGAGCGCCGTCTCAATATTACTGTTCCAGCTGCAAACATCGAAGATGCGGTGACAGCGGAACTACGCAACATCGCGAAAAACCGTCGTTTCGATGGTTTCCGTAAAGGCAAAGTGCCAATGAAGATGGTTGCTAAGATGTACGGCAAAGCAGTACGTCAAGATATGCTTGGTGAAGTGATGCACCGTCACTTTATTGAAGCTATCGTAAAAGAAAAAATCAACCCAGCGGGCGCACCAACGTTTGCTCCTGTTTCAATGGAAGAAGGCCAAGATTTGGTGTTCACTGCAACTTTTGAAGTTTATCCAGAAGTTGAGTTGAAAGGCCTAGAAAATATTACAGTAGAAAAACCAGCCGCAGAAGTGACCGATGCTGATGTCGCTGAAATGCTAGAAACGCTTCGTAAGCAGCAAGCGAGCTGGGTAGAAGTTGATGAAGCGGCTGAAGAAGGTAAGCGTGTTTCTATCGATTTCATCGGTTCGATTGACGGTGAAGAGTTTGAAGGTGGCAAAGCTGAAAACTTCCCACTAGAAATGGGCGCAGGCCGTATGATCCCTGGTTTTGAAGACGGTATTGCTGGCAAAACTAAGGGTATGGAATTTGAAATCGACGTGACTTTCCCAGAAGATTACCATGCGGAGAATCTAAAGGGTAAAGCGGCCAAGTTTGCTATCAAAGTAAATAAAGTTGAAGCGCGCGAGCTACCAGAATTAAACGATGAATTCGTTGCTAAATTTGGCGTTGCAGATGGCGGCCTTGAAGGTCTTAAAGCTGAAGTACGTAAAAACATGGAACGTGAGCTAAAGCAAGCGATTAAAAACCGTGTAAAAGAGCAAGCGATTGAAGGTTTAGTGAAAGAGAATGAACTACTGGTTCCTTCTGCTTTGGTTGATCAAGAGATCAACGTGCTACGTCAACAAGCTGCACAACGTTTTGGCGGTAACACTGAAGCGGCTAACCAACTTCCACGTGAGCTATTTGAAGAACAAGCGAAACGCCGTGTTGTTGTTGGTCTACTACTTGGTGAAGTGATCCGTACTCAAGAGCTGAAAGCGGATGAAGAGAAAGTAAAAGCGATCATCGAAGAGATGGCAACCGCTTATGAAGACCCAAGTGAAGTGATTGCTTACTATCAACAAAATGAGCAAATGATGAACAATATGCGCAATGTTGCTCTAGAAGAGCAAGCGATCGATGCCATCATTGCTAAAGCACAAGTGACTGAAAAAACCGTTAGCTTTAATGAGCTAATGAACCCAGAAGCGGCTTAATTTTAGTCGGTGATCAGCAAGAAGGGTTGACGAAACCTTGACTCTTCTGCTAACAATGGTCCGTGTGATGCCCATCATTCGGGCCATTTATTTTAGGGATATAAAAAGACTATGAGCTACCAAGAAAAAAATGCAATGTCGCCAATTATTGACGCGCTAGTACCCATGGTGGTGGAACAAACTTCTCGTGGTGAGCGCTCATACGACATCTATTCTCGCTTATTGAAAGACCGGGTGATTTTTCTAACGGGTCAAGTGGAAGATCACATGGCAAATCTTGTCGTGGCTCAACTGCTTTTCTTAGAATCTGAAAACCCAGATAAAGATATTTTTCTGTACATCAACTCACCCGGTGGTAGCGTAACCGCAGGCATGTCAATTTATGACACGATGCAGTTTATTAAACCAAACGTAAGCACTCTGTGCGTTGGACAAGCTTGTTCTATGGGCGCGTTTTTATTGGCAGGAGGAGCACCAGGTAAACGTTACGTTCTGCCTAACTCACGAGTCATGATTCACCAACCACTCGGTGGATTCCAAGGACAAGCATCGGATATTCAGATTCATGCACAAGAAATTCTGAGCATCAAAAACAAATTAAATACACTGCTTGCAGAGCATACTGGACAGCCATTAGAAGTCATCGAACGTGATACTGATCGTGATAACTTTATGTCAGCTCAGCAAGCGGTCGATTACGGTCTTGTTGACGCGATACTGACCCATCGCGGTGAATAACAATCGTAATAATTGATTAACGCAATTTGAGGTAAATTGTTATACACTCAAATTATCAAGAGTAAAGGCTAAGAGGTTAGCGAATGACAGATAAAAGCAAAGAGGGTAGTAGCAGTAAGCTACTGTACTGCTCTTTCTGTGGCAAAAGCCAGCACGAAGTTCGCAAGCTAATCGCAGGTCCTTCAGTCTACATTTGTGATGAATGTGTCGATCTTTGTAACGATATTATTCGTGAAGAGATCAAAGATGTATTACCGAAGAAAGAGTCGTTGGCGTTACCAACACCGCGTGAAATTCGTGAACATCTTGATGACTATGTGATTGGCCAAGAACACGCGAAAAAAGTGCTCGCTGTTGCGGTATATAACCACTATAAGCGTTTACGTAATGGTGATACAACCAGTGACGGTGTGGAACTCGGTAAAAGTAATATTCTACTGATTGGTCCAACCGGTAGTGGTAAAACACTGTTGGCAGAAACGTTAGCTCGCTTTTTGGATGTGCCATTTACCATGGCCGACGCTACCACCCTGACTGAAGCAGGCTATGTGGGCGAAGATGTTGAAAACATCATTCAAAAATTGCTACAGAAATGCGATTACGACGTGGCAAAAGCCGAGCGCGGGATCGTGTATATCGATGAAATCGATAAGATTTCACGCAAAGCAGAAAATCCGTCGATCACTCGAGATGTCTCTGGTGAAGGCGTTCAACAAGCACTGCTGAAACTGGTCGAAGGTACCGTTGCTTCTGTGCCGCCACAAGGTGGACGTAAGCATCCTCAACAAGAGTTTTTACAGGTTGATACCTCAAAAATCCTCTTCATTTGTGGTGGTGCTTTCTCTGGTTTAGATAAAGTCATTGAGCAACGTGTGGCCAAAGGCACTGGAATTGGTTTTGGTGCTGAAGTCCGTTCAAAAGACAGCAGTAAATCATTGAGTGAATTATTCACCCAAGTTGAGCCAGAAGATTTGGTTAAATACGGTTTGATTCCAGAGTTCATTGGCCGTTTACCAGTGACAGCCACCCTGACTGAGCTGGATGAGAAAGCCTTAATTCAAATCTTATGTGAACCTAAAAACGCATTGACTAAACAGTACGCGGCTCTTTTTGAGCTTGAGAAAACAGAACTTGAATTTCGTGAAGATGCTTTACGGGCTATCGCGGCTAAAGCGATGAAACGTAAAACGGGTGCACGTGGTTTACGTTCAATTCTTGAAAATGTATTGTTAGAAACCATGTATGAACTTCCTTCAATGTCAGATGTTGAAAAAGTCGTCATTGATGAGTCAGTGATTAATGGTGAGTCAGAGCCGCTACTTATTTACTCTGGAAATGAGAGTCAGGCTGCAGGCGCTGAGTAAAAAGTGTTCAACCATTTTTAAAAGGAGGTAGTCATACCTCCTTTTTTTAATTCCGTCATTGAATCCAGTTAGTTAGGCCCCATATACTCCGATATACATAAAAGCGGAAGAGAGAATAATATGAACTTGGAACGTTCCGAGCGTATCGAGATCCCAGTACTACCTCTGCGCGATGTGGTGGTATACCCACATATGGTCATTCCTCTGTTTGTTGGCCGTGAAAAATCCATCCAATGTTTAGAAGCAGCGATGGATAACAACAAACAAGTGCTCTTGGTTGCTCAAAAACAAGCTGAAACCGATGAGCCTAAAGTTTCCGATCTATTTACAGTGGGAACGGTAGCGACCATTCTTCAACTATTAAAACTGCCAGACGGTACGGTCAAGGTGTTAGTTGAAGGTCAGCAGCGCGCAAAAATCAATCAATTTCATGAGGGTGATTTTTTCTCAGCAGAGGCTGAGTATCTGCTGACATCAGAGTTGGATGAAAAAGAACAAGAAGTGATTGTTCGCAGTGCGATCAATCAATTTGAAGGTTTTATCAAACTGAATAAGAAAATCCCACCTGAAGTACTTACTTCGTTGAATGGGATTGATGAAGCGGCTCGCTTAGCTGATACCATCGCGGCCCACATGCCTTTAAAATTGGTGGATAAGCAAAAAGTATTAGAAATTTTAGACATCTCTGAGCGTTTAGAGTTTTTAATGGGGCAAATGGAGTCAGAGATCGATCTGTTACAGGTTGAGAAGCGTATTCGCACTCGAGTGAAAAAGCAGATGGAGAAATCTCAGCGTGAGTATTACTTGAATGAGCAAATGAAAGCCATTCAAAAAGAGCTCGGTGAGATGGATGACACACCGGATGAATTCGAAACTCTGCAAAAGAAAATCGATGATTCAAAAATGCCTAAAGAAGCTCGCGATAAAACCCAGCAAGAGCTACACAAACTCAAAATGATGTCACCGATGTCTGCCGAAGCCACAGTGGTGCGTAGTTATATCGATTGGATGGTCAGCGTGCCTTGGACTAAACGTTCTAAGGTTAAAAAAGATCTCGCCAAAGCTGAAGAGATTCTTAATGCTGATCATTACGGCTTAAAACGGGTTAAAGAGCGCATCTTAGAGTATCTTGCGGTGCAAACTCGGATCAATAAACTCAAAGGCCCTATCCTGTGTTTGGTTGGACCTCCAGGGGTTGGTAAAACGTCATTAGGTCGTTCTATTGCATCTGCAACGGGACGCCAGTATGTGCGTATGGCATTAGGTGGAGTACGTGATGAAGCGGAGATTCGTGGTCACCGTCGTACTTACATTGGTTCACTGCCGGGTAAATTAATCCAGAAAATGGCTAAGGTTGGGGTGAAAAACCCACTCTTCCTGTTGGATGAGATTGATAAAATGTCTTCAGATATGCGCGGCGATCCCGCTTCTGCGCTATTAGAAGTCTTAGATCCAGAGCAGAACAATTCGTTTAATGATCATTATTTGGAAGTGGATTACGACTTATCTGACGTAATGTTTGTGGCGACATCAAACTCGATGAACATTCCTGGACCCCTGTTGGATCGTATGGAAGTGATTCGTTTATCTGGCTATACCGAAGATGAAAAACTCAATATTGCTAAGCGCCATTTGGTGAATAAGCAAATTGAGCGCAATGGATTAAAACCCAGCGAGATCATCATCGAAGATTCAGCCATCATCGGCATCATACGTTATTACACACGTGAAGCTGGTGTACGTGGATTGGAACGCGAAATTTCGACAATTTGTCGTAAAGCGGTGAAAAAGATCTTGCTTAATGCCTCGGTGAAAACCGTTACGGTTAACCAAGAAAACTTAAAAGAGTTTTTAGGGGTACAGCGGTTTGATTACGGTAAAGCCGATGATAGCAACCGTATTGGTCAGGTGACAGGATTAGCGTGGACAGAAGTTGGTGGTGACTTACTGACGATTGAGACTCAATCGATGCCTGGTAAGGGTAAGTTAACTCAAACAGGCTCGCTTGGCGATGTAATGCAAGAATCGATTCAGGCCGCCATGACCGTTGTTCGTTCTCGAGCCGATAAATTAGGCATCAATAGCGATTTCTACGAGAAAAAAGATATTCATGTCCATGTTCCTGAAGGTGCCACTCCGAAGGATGGGCCAAGTGCGGGTATTGCAATGTGTACCGCACTGGTATCTAGCTTAACGGGTAACCCTGTTAAAGCTGAAGTTGCAATGACAGGAGAAATCACTTTGCGTGGTGAAGTTCTTCCAATCGGCGGCTTAAAAGAGAAGTTGTTAGCCGCGCATCGTGGTGGCATAAAAATGGTGTTAATTCCAAAAGACAATGAACGTGATTTGGAAGAGATCCCAGATAATGTCATCGCGGATCTGCAAGTGATCCCTGTCCAGTGGATCGATGAAGTATTACAGCTTGCTCTAGAGAACGACCCTGCCGGGGTTAGTTTTGCTGTTGTAAAATAGTGATGTGTAGCAAAAATAACTAAAAGATTACGCTGATAGGTCGAAAAAGGCTTGTCAGCGTTTTTTTTGGGAGCTAACGTTACCAACTATGGCTTAAGCCCTGTTGTAATAAGGCATTAAGCCTGTTTTTAATCTTAATGGAACGAAATCGGCACCGAACAAAACAATAACTTGGTGACCAAAGGGGAATTACAGTGAATAAGACACAACTAGTAGAAAAAATCGCAGAAAATGCGGATATCTCAAAAGCATCTGCAGGTCGCGCATTGGATGCATTTATTGAAGCAGTGACTGATACACTTCAATCTGGTGATCAAGTAGCATTAGTGGGTTTCGGTACTTTCTCTGTCCGCTCACGCGCTGCTCGTACTGGTCGTAACCCTAAAACGGGTGAAGAGATCCAAATTGCTGAAGCTAAAGTACCCGCGTTTAAGGCTGGCAAAGCTTTAAAAGACGCTTGTAACTAATACAAGGTGTTTTTTGCCGTTTTAACGCAAAAATAATTCGAACCTTTTGAAATTATGCGCATCCTACTGATGCGCATTTCTTTTTCTGATATTATCGCGCTATTCAATTTTTGGCTGAAGCGTCTAGCTTCAAACCTGGAGAGCAGTACAACTATGATGGAACGATTACGCGAAGGCGTGAACAGCATCGCGGTGAAAATTATCCTAGGACTCATCATCCTATCGTTTATCTTTGCAGGCGTGGGTAACTATATCGTTGGCGGTGGCAATAATGCAGCAGCTAAAGTCGGCAAGACAGAGATCAGTCGTGGCGAATTTGAACAGGCGTATCAAAATGAACGTAATCGCATGCAGTCACAACTCGGCGATTACTTTTCTACATTACTAGCAGACCCTACTTATGTCGCTTCACTACGACGTTCAGTGCTTGATAGCATGATCAATGATATTTTAATTGAACAGCATGCACAGTCGCTTGGTTTACGTGTGAGTGATAATCAAGTTCGTCAAGCCATTATTGCCATGCCAGAGTTTCAGTCGGCTGGTCAATTTGATCAAAATATTTATCAATCGGCTCTGCGTCGCGCAGGGTTTACCCCTGATGCATTTGCGGAATATATGCGTCGTAGTTTGGTTCGTGATCAATTGGTTGCGGCTTTACAGACCAGCGAGTTTACTTTGCCTGGTGAAGTCGAAGCGCTGAGTGCTTTAGTGGCTCAAACGAGGGAGGTACGGACCATCACGCTACCGACTGCCGATTTCGCAAAAGAGGTTCAGCTAACGGATCAAGAGATTGAGCAATATTATCAACAAAATGATGATCGATATACTCGTCCGGAACAGATGAGACTTTCTTATATCGAGTTGTCAGCTCAGCAGTTGAAAGAAGCTATCACTATCACTGATGAGCAGAGCAAAGCATTCTATGCTGCACATCAAGATAAATATGCTTCTAAAGAACAGCGTAAAGTGAGTCATATCATGATCCAAGGGGATGATGAACAAGCAGCTCAAGCGATTTTAGAACAATTGCACAATGGGGCGGACTTTGCTCAATTGGCGAAAGAGAAATCACAAGACATTGGTAGCTCACAAGAAGGTGGTGAGCTAGGTTGGATTGAACGTGATACGATGGACGCTGCTTTTGAAAGTGCCGCTTTTGCTCTTCAACAAGTCGGTGAAATTAGCGGACTGGTAAAATCGGATTTCGGCTACCATATTATTAAACTTGATGAACTCAAGGCTCCGGTGATTAAGCCTTATGAGCAAGTTGCTGCTGAGATAAAAGCGGAGCTACAAGATCAGCAAGCGGTTGATCAGTTTTATCAACTACAAACTGAGCTAGAACGTATCGCTTTTGAGTCACCAGACTCGCTAGATGAAGCCGCTAAGGCCATTGGCGTAGTTATTCAACACACGGATTTTACTTCGGTTGCAGAATTACCTGATGTATTGAGTGCTCCTGCGGTTATACAAGCGCTGCGCCAGCCAGAAGTGAAAGAAGATCAACTGAACTCGGATGCGATTGAAATTGCCCCTGAACATGTTGTGGTTGTCCGTGTTGAGCAAACCCGACCAGAAATTATTTTGCCATTAGCTGAGGTACGTGAGCAAATCGTTGCCACGTTATCGCGTTTAAAAGCGGAACAGCAAGCACTGCAGTTGGCGAATGATTTAGTGACTGCTTTAAACGCTGGCGATAATAGTTTATTAGACGCTCATCAATTAGCCTTTAGTGAGGTTCAGCGTATGGATAGAAGTTCTCCATTGGCTGAAATCGTCTTTTCTATGCCGAAGCCAGAAGGTGAGCACCATGTTTATGCACATGGCAAAGATGCACAAGGCAATGTTGTTGTTATCGCTCTGGCCGCTGTAACGACAGAGGTTGACCCACAGTTAAATCAGCAAATTGGCGCTCAGTTATCTCGCATTGGGTTACAACAAAATGTTGAAGGTATTTTGGGTGTATTACGTCAAAATACGAAAATCCAATATTATGGTTTAGAGCAATAATTCCTTGTTATGTAAATAACATGTTTATCATTTTGGGCTGCATTTGCAGCCCATTTTATTTTCCTATTTCCCTCAAATAGTCGATACCACTGATCCTTTATTATCGTCTTGTCTAACCCCTGTACTATAAGAGAGCACAAGGTTGTTGTTCACTAAAACTAGGTTTATTTGCCTGGTGAACCCTGTGCTATCTGGTGGTATAGAGATGTGATAAATACTTAAATAAGGAAGGAAACAATGGTTAAGAATTATTTCCTTGCTCTGTTGTTGGGCTTAAGTCTGCCCGTTAGCCAAGCAATGAGCAAAGAAACAGTTAGCATCAATCAGGGCTTTGAGATCACAGTGAATGTTAATACCGCCTCTGCAGAAGAGATCGCGACGTTGTTACAAGGCATTGGTTTGCAAAAAGCTCAGGCGATTGTTGAATATCGTGAAATAAATGGTCAGTTTTTAACAAAAGAAGACCTAACCAAAGTAAAGGGGATTGGGCCAGCAATTGTGACAAGAAACGATAAACGTATTTTGTTATGAAGTGAATAACCTTTAGAGGATAAAACTCAGGCTAAGTCCTGAGTTTTTTATGAGGGGAACTCCTAGTCTGAAACTCGCATCTTATTGCCAGTTCAGTATATAATTCAGCGTTGACCAATCACGCGATGAGTCGTGAACCAAACGAATGGAGTAAAGCATGTCCTTGCAAACAACGGTAATAACCGTGGATGGACCCAGTGGTGCTGGTAAAGGCACTCTGTGTATGTTGTTGGCGAAAAAGCTCGGTTTTCAACTGCTGGATTCGGGGGCAATCTATCGTGTGCTCGCCTTAGCCGCAATTCATCATGGCGTTGATCCTGATTCTGAAGAGGCACTAGTTCCTCTAGCCACACACCTTGATGTTGAGTTCATTGCTGAAGGCGACTTGGTTAAAGTAATTTTAGAAGGTGAAGACGTTTCTAAGGCCTTACGTAAAGAAGAAACGGGTATGGCCGCCTCAAAAATTGCCGCTTTGCCTCGTGTCCGTGAGGCATTATTGCGTAGACAGCGTGCGTTCGAGCAAGGTAAAGGCTTAGTGGCTGATGGGCGAGATATGGGAACGGTGGTCTTTCCTGAAGCTGCGGTGAAAATTTTTCTTGATGCAAGTGCAGAAGAGCGTGCGCGTAGACGCTATAAGCAGTTGCAACTGAAGGGCCTTGATGTTAAATTTGACGCCCTTTTAAGCGAAATTCAAGAACGTGACGATAGAGATCGGAATCGTTCAGTGGCGCCACTGCGTCCAGCGGAAGGTTCGCTATTATTAGATTCAACGACTTTGTCTATCGACGAGGTTGTGGCTCAAGCATTACAATACATCGAATCGAAGTTAGCGGAATAAACCACGTTAGCTAAGAACGTTGGTCGCAAGGATGATGACTGGCGATTTTAACAACCCCATGCGGTAGGATACCCGTGGACGTTTAATTATTGAAGATTAAATACATGACTGAATCTTTTGCTCAACTCTTTGAAGAGTTTCTAAACGAAACCCAATTTCAACAAGGTACTATCGTTAAAGGTACTGTAGTTGCGATTGAAAATGGCTATGTACTTGTTGATGCTGGCCTTAAGTCTGAGTCTGCTATTCCAGCAGAACAGTTCAAAAACGCTGCGGGCGAACTAGAAGTAGAAGTTGGTTCAGAAGTTGACGTAGCACTTGACGCTGTTGAAGACGGTTTCGGTGAAACTCAACTTTCTCGTGAGAAAGCTAAGCGTCACGAAGCTTGGATCGTTCTTGAGAAAGCTTACGAAGAAGCTGAAACGGTTATCGGTATCATCAATGGTAAAGTTAAAGGTGGCTTCACTGTTGAATTGAACGGTATTCGTGCATTCCTTCCAGGCTCTCTAGTTGACGTACGTCCTATCCGTGATACTGCTCACCTAGAAAACAAAGAGCTAGAGTTCAAAGTTATCAAGCTAGACCAGAAGCGTAACAACGTTGTTGTTTCTCGTCGTGCTGTTATCGAATCAGAAAGCAGTGTTGAGCGTGACGAACTTCTTGAAACTCTACAAGAAGGTACTGAAGTTAAAGGTATCGTTAAGAACCTTACTGATTACGGTGCATTCGTTGATCTTGGCGGTGTTGATGGTCTACTACATATCACAGATATGGCGTGGAAACGTGTTAAGCACCCATCAGAGATCGTTAACGTTGGTGACGAAATCCTAGTTAAAGTTCTTAAGTTTGACCGTGACCGCACTCGTGTATCACTAGGTCTAAAACAGCTAGGCGAAGATCCATGGGTAGCTATCGCTAAGCGTTACCCAGAAGGTCACCGACTAACTGGTCGTGTTACTAACCTAACAGATTACGGCTGCTTCGTAGAAATCGAAGAAGGCGTTGAAGGTCTAGTACACGTTTCAGAAATGGATTGGACTAACAAGAACATCCACCCATCTAAAGTTGTTAATGTTGGCGACGAAGTAGATGTGATGGTTCTTGATATCGATGAAGAGCGTCGTCGTATCTCTCTAGGTCTAAAACAGTGTAAAGCTAACCCTTGGCAGTCATTCGCTGAAGCGCAAGCTAAAGGCGACAAAGTAACTGGTAAGATCAAGTCTATCACTGATTTCGGTATCTTTATCGGTCTTGACGGTGGTATCGACGGTCTTGTTCACCTATCTGACATCTCTTGGAACGTTCCTGGAGAAGAAGCGGTACGTGATTACAAGAAAGGCGATGAGATCTCAGCAGTTGTTCTAGCTGTAGATGCAGAGCGTGAGCGCATCTCTCTAGGCGTTAAGCAAATGGAAAATGACCCATTCAATGCTTACGTTGCAGACAACAAGAAAGGCACTCTAGTTAACGGTACAGTAACGGCCGTTGATGCTAAAGGCGCAACGATCACTCTTGAAGATGGCGTAGAAGGTTATATCCGCGCTTCTGAAATTGCTCGTGACCGCATTGAAGATGCCTCTCTTCTTCTAAGCGTTGGTGATAAAGTTGAAGCGAAATTTACTGGTGTTGACCGTAAAAACCGCGTAATCAACCTATCTATCAAAGCGAAAGATGAAGCTGATGAGCAAGAAGCAATGGCAACTATCAACAAGCAAGACGAAGCTGCTTTTGGTAATGCAATGGCTGACGCTTTCAAAGCTGCTAAAGGCGAATAAGTTAAATTCGTAAATAGAAAGGAACCTGTATAGGTTCCTTTTTTTTGCCTTTTCTCTACAAAATTAAGCAAGTGTTTGTTGGAACTGCTATTACTGACTATAATCAAGGTAAAAACTCAATGAGGGAAACTATGACTAAGTCTGAATTGATAGAAAGGCTGTGTGCAGTACAAACGCATCTGTCAGCCAAAGAAATTGAAGATGCCGTAAAAGATGTTCTTGAACACATGTCAAAAACGTTAGAAGACGGAGAGAGAATCGAAATTCGTGGTTTCGGTAGTTTCTCTTTACACTATCGTGAGCCTCGCATTGGGCGTAATCCGAAGACTGGCGAAAAAGTAGAGTTAGAGGGAAAATATGTACCTCACTTTAAGCCGGGTAAAGAATTACGTGAGCGGGTTAATCAGAACATTTAGTAATACGACCAGTACATCAGCGGCATGCTTTTTCAGTATGCCGCTTTTTTGTGTCTCAAAAGTCGCTGGATTATTAGATTGAGCATGGTTTGTCAGACGAATTTACTGCATAATCAGCAAGCGAATTGGTGAATATGAACCTAAATAGGATAGGTATTATGAAAATAATAAAAATTATCGTGTTATTGGCCTTATTTCTTATCGCGTTAGCGTTAGGTGCTCAAAATCAAGCGATCGTGACGTTTAACTATCTGCTTGCCCAAGGTGAGTTTCACTTATCAACCTTATTGGGTAGCGTATTTGTGACAGGTTTTTTAGTGGCTTGGGTTCTATTTGGTAGTTTATACCTTAAAGCTAAGCTTGAGATACGTAAGCTTAATCGTAAAATAGCCAAGCAAGTTGTGCCACAAACACCAATCAAGCCAAAAGCTAATCTGGAATAATTAATGTTAGAACTTCTCTTCTTGCTCTTGCCCATTGCTGCCGCTTACGGATGGTATATGGGTAATCGTAGCGCTCAGCAAGACAAGCAGAAGCACTCTCATCAAATCTCCCGTCAATACGTTACGGGGTTGAACTTATTACTTTCTGATCAATCGGATAAAGCCGTTGACCATTTTATTGAATTACTTCAAGTTGATAATGAAACGATTGATACTCATCTCGCGTTAGGTAATCTGTTTCGCTCCCGTGGTGAAGTTGATCGCGCCATTCGTATCCACCAGAATCTTATTTCTCGATCAGGCTTAACGATTGATCAAAAAAATCTAGCACTACAACAACTTGCCAAAGACTATATGGTGGCAGGCTTTCTCGATCGAGCAGAAAAAATATTTGAACAATTGATTGATGAACCTGAGCACCGGGAATCTGCTTTGCAACAATTAACGGCGATTTACCAACAAACACGCGAATGGCATAAAGCGATTGAGTCTGCACAAGCGTTAGTGAAGTTGGGGCGCAAGCGGATGAAAAATAGCATCGCTCATTTTTGGTGTGAGTTGGCAATGCTAGAGCAATCAGACGGCCAAGATAATAAAGCGATGCAGTTTTTTAAACGTGCATTACATGAAGATCCTAAATGTGTCCGCGCCAGCATTTCGCTGGGTAAGCTGTGCCTCGCTAATCAGCAATATCAGCAGACGATCAGTCACTTAGAGCGTGTTCTAAACCAAGATATTGACTTCATTGGTGAAGTATTACCGACCTTGGCTGAATGTTATCATCACCTTGGTCAAGAAGATGCTCTGGTTGAGTTTTTGCGCCAATGTATTGATAACAATGCTGGAGTTTCTGCAGAATTAATGCTTGCGCAGTTGGTTGCTCAACATGATGGTGTGGCCAGCGCTCAAGAGCTGTTAACTCGTCAATTAGTCAAAAATCCAACCATGAAAGGTTTTTATCGCTTAATTGGTTATCACATTGCTGAAGCGGAAGAAGGCAGAGCGAAAGCCAGTCTTTCTACCTTACAAAAATTGGTTGGAGAACAGCTAAAAGCGAAACCGCACTATCGTTGTCGCCATTGTGGATTTTCCACTCACTCGCTGTATTGGCATTGTCCATCATGTAAGGGATGGGGAACAATTAAGCCAATTCGTGGTTTGGATGGTGAGTAGTTCTCTTATTGGTGTTTAGCGATAAATGGGTGGTGTAGCGGTCTGCATCAAATGGAATAAAGGTTAAGTGTAAAAACGATAGGTCACTATTAGGAGTAAAAATGAACGACCAAAAAGTCATTGTTGCCTTGGATTATGATACCCGTTCAGAGGCGCTTGCCTTTGTTGATAAAATTGACCCATCGAGTTGTCGATTGAAAGTAGGCAAGGAAATGTTTACCCTCTTTGGCCCAGAGTTCATACGTGAATTGCATCGCCGTGATTTTTCTGTCTTTCTTGATTTAAAGTTCCATGATATTCCGAATACTTGTGCGAAAGCGGTTCGCGCAGCGGCAGAGCTCGGCGTATGGATGGTAAATGTCCATGCTAGTGGCGGTGAGCGAATGATGTTGGCCGCTCGTGAAATACTCGAACCTTATGGTAACGAACGTCCGTTACTGATAGCGGTGACGGTACTAACCAGTATGGAGCAGGTCGATCTGGCAGGGATAGGGATTAACCTTGCACCAGAGCAGCATGTGCTACGTTTAGCGACCTTAACTAAAAATGCTGGCTTAGATGGGGTGGTCTGCTCTGCTCAAGAAGCCTCTGTATTAAAACAGCATTTAGGCTCATCGTTTAAATTGGTGACGCCGGGAATTCGCCCTGTTGGATCAGCGATTGGCGATCAAAAACGTATTATGACGCCAGTTCAAGCTCTAGAAGCAGGTTCAGATTATTTGGTGATTGGACGACCTATCACACAAGCTAATAATCCTGATCAAGTTCTCGCTGAGATTAATGCTTCCTTAATGCCTGTTTAGTATTGAGAGTGCGCCTACTAAATAGGCGCACCGCTATGAAATTTAAAATCATCATCTGGGCTCTGTATAAGCTCAGCTTCAATCGTTGCAAAATCGTTGATACGTTGACGGATATCATTCGCTGCAATTTGTTCCGCTAATGCTAGGTAATCTTGATAGTGTCGAGCTTCAGATCGTAATAATGAGAGATAGAATCGTCCAATCTCTTCCGGTAAGTGAGGGGCTAACTTAGCAAAGCGTTCGCAAGAGCGAGCCTCGATAAACGCACCGATGATCAATTTATCAATCAAGGCATCTGGTTCGAACGTTTTAACGTGTTTAAGCATGCCTTTGGCATAACGACTTGCATTGATTGGATGATATTCTAAATCTTGTCGTTCAATAATTTCAGCTACTTGATAAAAATGATGCAACTCTTCTTTGATCAATAAAACCATTTTATCAATCATTTCTTCGCCATAGGCACAGTCGTTTCTCGCACGAATAGATTTTGATAACTGGCCGGTTCCTTTCAAGGCGAGTAAATCGCCTTGGCATTGATAAGCAAAGCGTTCATAAGGTTGAATTAAGGCGGTCAGTTGTTGAGCTGCCTCGTCAGTGAGCACATAGCGTTTGAGTAAAAAGATGGCGCTTTGTGCAGCCTTTAGCTCACACAATAAATGATCTCGTAAAATAACGTTTAAATTTTCAGGTTTTTTGGCTTGATCTATCCATGAATCGGGTGTTGGGCAGAGTAGGAATTGCTCAATGGGAGCGAGTAATGGTTGAATGGCTGTCTGTATCATAGTCATTAAAAAGTATCGGCCTAAATGATCAGTCGGGTTAGTGGTGATAAGATGAACTTGACGTGGAACCCCAATCATATCATTGGTCGATATTCATGGGGAACGATGATAATGCTCTATCTGGCTACCTTTTCGGGGTAAAAGGCCTTTAATGAGGCTGCTTTTTATGTGGCATTTGAGCTGAGGCGAGAATTGAAGTAGAAAAAGTATCGAGTGGGGGTAGTTACCACTTTTTCTTTTCACCAAATAATGCTTCCATATCGCTATTGCGCTCTTTTTCTTCCATTTGTTGGATATCAGCAGCGCTCTTAGTTTGGCGGCGTTGTTCAATATCATCATGCATGGTTTGTAGCTTTTCTCTTGCTTGAGTGGAATAGCTGTCGTTTTTGGTATTTAGCACATCAATTCCTTTGCGTAGGAGCTGTAGTGCGGTACCTGGTTGCCCACGAACAATAGAATCATTGGCACGTTTAATCACGTTCTCAATGTTAATTCGAATTTGAATGGTTTCCAGCCGAGCATTTTCTGCCACAAAAGCTTGCGTATCAAAACGTCCTTTGTTGTGTTCGCTGCGTATGGTATCTCTAAGCCGTTTGACCAGTTTGAGCATAACGATGGCTTGCTTATCACTACTTGGAACCTTGAATGGGGTACTTTCTCCACCAGGATGATTTTCTTTTAGGTGTTTAATTTGTGCTTGCATATTTTCGACACGCTGTGCCAATTGTTTATTCTTGGGATCCAAATCAAGCATATTCTGTAGAGCATCAAGAATGCGGTTATTTAAACAAACCAGCAGATCTTTGCTAAATGGCATATGATGAGCGTTACCGATCAAATCTTCGGTAGCATCAATAATCGTCAGATAACGTGCAGATTCTTGTTTCTTGGCCGTTTCTATTTTCAATCGATACTGCAACATAATGTTGTAGCCTAAGATCAAAACCAGAAGCACGACTCCGAGAGCGATAAGTAAACCTATATTCATAAAATCCGTATCTTTTTTAGAGCCCGATAATAAAGGATACACTATCCTACCTGTATCGACATCACCAACAAATAGACAATCTTAATTATTTATGTGTTACGCATAAAAAAGTGTAACCGAGCCGTCATTTTAGATGAGAATAGGCGATATATTGGCAGTATAGTACGCTTTTTTGGCCAACGGTCTTCTTTCTTACTAATCGACTTGACCCTAAAATAGCGCTTTATTCGGGGGCGTAATGCAGACTCTTTTTACTCAGCTAAACACTTTTCTTATTCAAACGGAGTCATTTTGGCGTTTTGAGCCTTTTCACTGCAGTGCCGATAACGTTGAGCATTGGCAGCATATCAACTCTGATCTAGATGACTGGCTAAATTCTTTATCGCCAGAGCAAATTGTGCAACTTAAACAGCAACCGGACGATTTGTTTTATCATTTGTCGCAATATATTCAAGGGTTAGCTGAGATGATAACTTCGGTTCACGATCATATTACACTGCAACCTGTGTGTTTATCATTATCTGTGAAAGAGAATACTCAGGAGAGTCATGCACTTTATAGCGGAGTGCCTGGGCGAAAAGTTGAGCAAATTAAGCGGTTAGGCCAGAAGTTGATCCGCCAGCATCAAGGTGAATCATGGTTAGAGTGGTGTGCGGGTAAAGGTTATCTGGGGCGTTTTTTAGCAACGTATTCTGATAGTCCAGTGCTCAGTTTTGAATATCAAGAGGCTTTATGTCTGCAAGGACAAGCTGAAGCGGATCAACGCCAATTAGCGATGATGTTTGTGCAAGGCGATGCTTTTAAACCGAGTAGCCAAAAGTTGTTTAAACCTTGTCAACATGCAGTTGCTTTACACGCTTGTGGCGATTTACATGTACGGCTAATGCAATACGCTGCGCAAGCTTCGGTGCGTGCAATGAGTGTTGCGCCTTGCTGTTATCACCTTATCGAAGCGGAGCACTACCAGCCACTATCGAGTTTAGGGAAACAGTCTAGTTTACATCTCACCCGTCAAGAGTTACGTATCCCAGTTCAAGAGACGGTTACTGGAGGTGAACGAGTGAAACGTCATCGTCAACAGGAGATGAGCTACCGTTTAGGCTGGGATGAGTTACTTAAAGCGGAATTAGGTTTAATGGACTATCAACCGACACCAAGCATTAAAAAATCACAGCTCTCTGAAGGGTTTAAAGCGTTTTGTCTTTGGGCTGCAGAGCAAAAAGGCTTTTTGTTGGCGTTAGATAAGATTAATTTTGAGTACTATGAACAGCAAGGGTTAGCTCGTTATTGGCGTATGGAAAAATTGAGCCTTGTTCAACAAGGCTTTAAACGCTTATTAGAAATGTGGCTCGTTTGCGATAAGGCTTTGTTCTTAGAAGAGCAAGGCTATCAAGTGTCAGTCAGTGAATTTTGTTCGCGAGAGGTGACGCCAAGAAATTTACTCATTCATGCCAAGCAGGTATCTGTGGTTGATGAAAGTGGTAGTATCAAGTAGACACTACCGTTGTGTTAGTTAGTTTAGGAAACTTGAAGCTCAATCTGCAGGGTTTAGTGCCTCTATGGCTTGGATATAAGGTAAGTGAAAGTTGTCTGCGACTTCTTTACAAGTTACTTGTCCTTTAATGATATTCAGTCCAGCTCGTAATCCTGCGTCCTCGATCAGCGCTCGTTGATAACCAAGATTAGCGAGTTTGACAATGTAGGGAAGGGTGGCATTATTAAGTGCAAAAGTAGAGGTTCGTGCCACGGCTCCTGGCATATTCGCGACACAGTAGTGAACGACGTCATGTAGAACATAACTGGGTTGATCGTGGGTAGTTGGATGAGAAGTAGCAAAGCATCCCCCTTGATCGATGGCGACATCAACGACCACCGCTCCGGGTTTCATGCGTTTGATGTGCTGTTCATTGACCAGTTTTGGTGCGCTGGCTCCAGGGATCAAAACAGCACCAATCACTAGGTCGGCATGAATAATTTGCTGTTCAATAACTTCTGCAGTGGAGTAGAGTAAAGTTGCTCGCCCTTGGAACTCTTCATCTAATTTGCGCAAAGTGTCTAGGTTACGGTCAAGGAGGGTGACATTAGCCCGTAAACCTATGGCGATTCTTGCTGCGCTAGCGCCAACAACCCCACCACCCAATATCAATACATTGGCTGGCGCGACACCGGGCACACCACCTAGGAGCATTCCCATTCCTGCGTGGGACTTTTCTAACATACGAGCCCCGGCTTGGATTGACATTCTGCCAGCGACCTCTGACATTGGTGCTAATAGTGGTAATCGACCCATACTATCTGTTACAGTTTCATAGGCAATACAGATAGCATTACTCTTGATAAGTGCTTCAGTTTGTGGAAAATCTGGGGCAAGATGTAAATAGGCAAATAAAATTTGCCCTTCTTTAAGCATAGCGCGTTCTGTGGCTTGAGGTTCTTTGACCTTAACGATCATTTCGGCTTGCGAGTATACGTTTGCTGCATTAGGAACAATGGATGCCCCTGCAGCGATATAATCATCGTCTGAAAAGCCGATACCGGATCCTGCTTCGGTTTCGACAATCACTTGGTGGCCATGTGAGGTGAGCTCTCTTACACTGGCAGGAGTCATGCCCACGCGATATTCGTGGTTTTTGATCTCTTTAGGTACACCAATAATCATTCTAACTCCTTACATGACTCATTCATGTTGGTTTTTTGTTGGAATTTTGTGTCGAGTTTATGACTAGTATAGTTGTGCGTATATAAAGTTTGATGCTGAATATGAAGAAGTTGTAATATATTTTTTTGCAAGGAAGTAATAAGGTGGAATAAAAAATGGCAGAGAACTATAAAAGGCCCTCCAAGGATCTTGACCGTATTGATCGCAATATCTTAAATGAGTTGCAAAAAGATGGTCGTATTTCGAATGTAGAATTATCCAAACGGGTTGGTCTTTCACCGACCCCCTGTTTGGAGCGGGTGAGACGGCTTGAACGTCAAGGGTACATTACAGGGTATACAGCCCTGTTAAACCCCCAGTATCTTGATGCTTCATTGCTCGTGTTTGTTGAGATAACTCTTAATCGTGGCGCGCCAGATGTATTTGAGCAATTTAATGTCGCAGTGCAAAAACTCGATGATATACAAGAGTGCCATCTCGTTTCAGGGGACTTCGATTATTTGTTGAAAACACGAGTATCCGATATGGGAGCTTATCGTAAGCTTCTGGGTGATACTTTGTTACGATTGCCTGGCGTTAACGATACGCGCACCTACGTGGTCATGGAAGAAGTGAAACAAACTAACCAACTGGTAATAAAAACGCGCTAAACCTATAAGGGTGTGAAGAAGAGACTTCTTACCACATTCTGACGTTGATGCATTGGGTTTTTTACCTTGATATGGTTAAATCTACTAACAGTCTGAGCGGCGATGGCCGCTCAGACTGTTTTCTCCTCTCCAATATGAGTTATAGTATTGTTCATATTGGCCATTATCATCATAGTCAAGTTGGTATATGTTCAAACACAGTAACAATAAAGTCGAAACGATCATCAAAACCACCGAGCAGTTACCGCCTTCTCGTTTAAATGGTAAGCAGCGTTTAAAGGAGTGTGGGCTTATTTTAGCAGTTCTCTGTTCCGTGTTACTTGCGGTGGCTTTACTGACCTTTCATCCAGCGGATCCTTCTTGGTCACAAACCGCTTGGGGCTCTGATATTCAAAATGCAGGAGGAATGGTTGGCGCTTGGGTCGCGGATACACTCTTTTTTGTCTTTGGATCGCTAGCTTATCTATTACCGATTATTTTTACCGCCATGGCATGGGTAACATTACGTCGCCGTGGTGAGCAAGAAAGTATCGATTTGATGCTGTGGGGGACCCGTTTACTCGGTTTGGTTATTTTGATCCTGACCAGTTGTGGCTTAGCTGATATCAATTTTGATGATATTTGGTATTTTTCTTCCGGTGGTGTCATTGGTGACGTCCTAACCAGTTTGGCCCTCCCTACCTTAAACTTACTCGGTACCACCTTAGTGCTACTCTTCTTATGGGGAGCAGGACTAACGCTATTAACAGGGATCTCTTGGTTAACGATAGTCGAGTGGCTTGGTAGTAATTGCATTCGTGGTTGTCAATGGCTGATGAACCGTATCCGTGGCGACAAAGATGAGTTAATTCAGCCCCAGCGTCTTGAACCGATATCACCTGATGTGACGCTGGAAAGTACGTCATCGGGCAATCCGCTTTCTGATAGTATGGTTGATACGACTAATAAGACGGTTGAACACCAGTCGATAGCAGAAGAGAAAACCCCACGACGTTTCAATATCCACATTCCGGATAACCAAAACACAGAGAAACCTGAGCGAAAAGTCTTGCTGGATGCCACGATAGAAGAATTAGAGCAGCAGGCTCGTCAATACGATGACTTTGCCGAAGCATCGGATTTCCATTTCCCCCATCAACAACATCATCATGATCAGCCAGCCGAACAGATAGAACCTGTGCAGAGTGAAGCGTTGACCGATGATGAGCCTATCTTTAATCCTCAAACGTTAGAGGAAACAGAATGGGATGAGCCTGCTATTCAACCTGCAATCTCTCGTTTAGATATTGTTGAAGAAGAGGTGCAGTCTCCCTCATTAAGCCATACCCCATCATCGGGGCCGAGCGATACATTGGATCAGGCGATAGAAATAAGTGCTGAGGATGATGAGTCATCACCCTTTGATGATGATGTACAGGCGTTTCAAGCGATGGTGTCTGATGCTCAAGCTAACATGGCGGCGACTCAAAATCCATTTTTGATGCAGCAAAGCGTCAATTTGCCAAAGCCCACGGAACCCATGCCAACCTTGGAGTTACTGTACCACCCTGAAAAGCGTGAAAACTTTATAGATCGAGAAGCACTAGAAGAGATCGCTCGCCTAGTCGAATCAAAATTGGCTGATTATAAAATCCAAGCTCAAGTTGTGGGGATTTTTCCTGGACCAGTTATCACGCGCTTTGAATTAGATTTAGCCCCCGGAGTTAAAGTAAGCCGAATATCGAGTTTATCGATGGATTTAGCTCGTTCCTTATCTGCAATGGCTGTACGAGTGGTAGAGGTTATCCCAGGTAAACCTTATGTTGGTCTAGAGCTGCCGAATATGAGTCGGCAAACGGTGTTTTTGTCCGATGTTGTCAGTAGTGCACAATTTAAAGAGGCGAAATCGCCGACTACCATGGTTCTTGGACAAGATATTGCTGGTGAAGCTGTTGTCGTGGATCTTGCCAAAATGCCACACGTGTTGGTGGCAGGAACCACGGGTTCCGGTAAATCAGTTGGGGTGAACGTGATGATCCTCAGTATGCTTTACAAATCGACCCCAGAAGATGTCCGATTCATCATGATTGACCCTAAAATGCTTGAGTTATCGGTATATGAAGGCATCCCGCATTTATTGTCTGAGGTCGTGACCGATATGAAAGATGCCTCTAATGCATTGCGTTGGTGTGTTGGTGAGATGGAGCGTCGTTATAAATTAATGTCGGTACTTGGTGTGCGTAACATTAAGGGATTTAACGATAAACTGAAAATGGCGGCGGAAGCTGGGCATCCGATCCACGATCCACTTTGGAGAGAAGGGGATAGTATGGATACCGCTCCCCCACGTTTAGAAAAACTGCCTTATATTGTTGTTGTCGTGGATGAGTTTGCAGACTTAATGATGGTGGTTGGTAAAAAAGTAGAAGAGCTGATCGCTCGCTTAGCACAAAAAGCGCGAGCGGCAGGTATACACCTTATTCTTGCTACTCAACGCCCCTCTGTGGACGTGATCACCGGATTAATTAAAGCGAATATTCCAACCCGAGTAGCGTTTACCGTATCAACTAAAACGGATTCTCGAACTATTCTTGATCAAAGTGGTGCAGAATCGTTACTTGGAATGGGAGATATGCTCTATCTTCCCCCTGGTTCAAGTCATACGATTCGTGTCCATGGTGCTTTTGCGTCAGATGATGATGTGCATGCTGTGGTCAACAACTGGAAAGCTCGCGGTAAGCCTAACTATATCAGTGATATTATCGCGGGAGATCAAGGTCCAGAGTCGCTGCTACCGGGTGAAAAAATGGACGATGATGAGGACATGGATCCGCTATTCGATCAAGTTGTCGAACACGTAGTAGAAACTCGTCGTGGTTCGGTCTCAGGAGTCCAGCGTCGATTTAAAATTGGCTATAATCGGGCGGCAAGGATTGTTGAACAGCTTGAGGCTCAAGGTATTGTCAGTGCGCCAGGTCATAATGGTAACCGTGAGGTGTTGGCTCCTTCACCCAGTCGCGATTAGCCTACCCATCACATGCATGAACAGAAAAAGGCCCTGTAATCATACAGGGCCTTTTTATAAGCAGAAACAGAAGGTTAGTGACTGGCTGGTTTTATCACTTGATAGCGGGTCGTCACCAAGCAAACGGCGGGGCTCTGATCAGTCAGAAAAGCTTGTTTACCTACAATACGATCGCTAGTGAGGACCATTGTTTCTTGATTCAATTTACCTTGAAATGTCCATTTACTGAACGCTTCGTGTCTTGCATCTGCACAATTGGTTTGTAACAAGTAACTTTCGATCGCGGTTGCTTGACATTGTCCTGCTGCATTTTCTACCGCATGAAAAGTGATATGACTTGCTCTATCTCGGTAATCAGTGACGGTAAAAGCATGAAATAACTGATCACCGCTGATAGGGGTTATCTGCTCTAACATCCGGTGGGGATTGAGTTTTAGTACTTCTGCCGCAAACTCAGTGAGCATGCTCTCGCAAGGCAGTGTTTGCTGCCCAGCAATAATATCCATTGAGGTGCTCGGTCTTGTGGGTGACTCAGCCATTACGCTGTAAGAGATGGCACTGGCTAGAGCAATAACAGATAGTTTTTTTGCAGTGGTAAGCACTGTTTTCTCCCGAGATGGTTAGTGGGCGTGAGAGTGATTACTGCTCATATCTACCACTAGTAGCTCTACAGGATAAGCACGTTGTGCCTCATCAATCAATTCGACAGTAATGGTTTGTCCAGCAACGAAGGGGGCGACAATATCCATAAACATAATATGGTATCCACCTGGAGTCAGATCAAACTGGCCATGTGCTGGTACCGTAATGCTGTCAACTTGACGCATTGACATACGACTGTTTTCCATCACCATATGATGTAACTCAGTGTGTGCAGCCACATCACTACGTGCCGCAACGAAAACCATATCAGAATCAGAATGGTTAACCAGCGATAGATAGCCTGCACTGACTTTGGTTCCAGGAATCGTGGCTTTGGCTTTAGGCTCTGCGATCAATAAGCCTTCACCGATAGTGATCAGTTGCTCATCTTTTAGAGGATGATGAGCATGGTGATGCTCAGAAGAATCACTGTCAGCAGTAAAATGTCGAACAATGGTTGCTAATACGAGTAGCAATAGAACTCCAATAAGAAGTTGGACAATACGATTCATAATTAACCTTGTTTAGTTTCTTGGTAGCGTTGTAGTGTGCGTTCGATACGAGCAGCCAGTTCTGTCGGTGTTGTGCTGTAGCTCATCGACGTAACAAACTGTCCTGTAGGCGCAATCACAAAAAATCGAGAGACATGATCAACGGTGTAACTTAATGCTGAATTTTGCATATTAACCATGTCATAGTAGACACCGTATTGGTTAGTAATTTTATTAATGTCTTCTGCACTGCCTGTTGCTCCTTTGATTCTAGGATCAAAATGCTGTGCGAATTGGTGCAACGATGTTAGATCATCACGCGAGGGATCGACGCTGATGAATAGCCCTTGTACATTATCACCGACCTCATCAGGCAGCATGCGAAAAGCCGCTGACATGACGCCCATTGATGCAGGGCATACCTCGGCACAGCTCAGATAACCGAAGTAAAGTACCACGACTTTTCCTTGATAATCCTCTAAATTAATATCACCTAATGCGGTATGAAGACTAAAGTTGCCGCCAATTTGATTAGGTTGTACTGGGCGCTCTCCAATCGGAACCGTTGAATAGTTAATATACAAACCAATAACAATGGCGATAAAAATCGCCCCAGTCATCAAGGTATATTTAATCGCTTTTGAACTCATGAAAATAGGCCTTCTAAACTGAATGTTGGCAGGGCCGCTTGGATATCGTTATGCGCTGTTACATGGGTAAAATCTACTGAAATTAATAAGCAGAACAGCATGATGCAAGCAATAGACAACAACATTAATTGTTTACCCCATTGCTCAGTTGGCATTTTTTGAAAGCCAACCTTAGCGATATATAACCAATAAAGGCTAATTAATCCCATACCTAAAGCGAACCAGCTTCCAGCATAACCGTGGTACGTTAATGCCCAGCATGCCACAGCAAAGGCAATAATATAGCCAATGATATGATAACGTGCTTTAGCAATACCTTCTTGAATAGGAAGGACGGGAATGTTGGCTGCCTTGTAATCATTAAATCGATAGATGGCAATCGCATAAGAATGGGGGATTTGCCAAATACAGAAGGTTAAAAATAAAATAGCGCCACCAATATCGAGCTGATGAGTGACGGCAAAGTAACCAATAACAGGAGGGCAAGCACCAGATAAACCACCAATCAAAGTACCATGCACAGAGTGGCGTTTATAATAAAGGCTGTAAAAACCGACATAAACGACAAAGCCAAGGAGACCAAAGGCAAAGGCAAGTATTGAAGTGAAAAAATACAAAATTGCAAAACCAGCTAGTCCCAGTAAGCAAGCTTGCATCAGCGCGTGTGAAACAGGCACGATTTTTTGTACCAGTTCACGGTTACGTGTGCGCTGCATTTTTGCATCAATATCTATGTCAATATAGTTATTAAAGACACAGCCAGAAGCCACGACCAGACTGGTGCCAAGGCAAACAGCAATAAAAAGTTGCCAGTCTATCTGGCCTTGTGAGGCCAGAAAGAAACCACCCGCCGCGGCAACAAGGTTGCCGCGGATGATGCCTGGTTTAGTAAGTTGTAAATAGTGCTTGAACATCATTACTTCCAGTTAGTGTCCCATCAGCATATTGTGGTTAAGATGCTGCATGATCCACATCGAGCCAACTAAGACGATAGCGACAATTACCACAGAAAAGACGGCGGTAATCACATTCCAAGCTTGCTCTGATGAGGTGTTCATATGTAGAAAGAACACAAGTTGTACTAGGATCTGAGCCACGGCACAGATCAGAATGACCACAACTTTGGTGGTTGGCGATCCAATATCTGCCATCACCATCGCAAATGGGATTAAGGTCAGGAGTACCGAATACAAGAAACCCAGTAAGTACTCTTTCACGCTACCGTGCGCTTGACCACCATGGTTCTGTTCGTAAGAGTGTTCCATTACATTACCCCCATTAAGTACACCACGCTGAATACGCAGATCCAGATAATATCTAAGAAGTGCCAGAACAAGCTGAGTAGTGCTAAGCGAGTCTTGTTCGCCGTGGTAAAACCATCACGTTTAAAATGGAAAAATAACACGATCATCCAAATTAAACCGGCAAACACGTGTAGACCGTGAGTGGCTACGAGTGCGTAGAAGGATGACCAATACGCACTCGTGCTAAAGGTCGCTCCAGCAAGGCTAAGATGATGGAACTCATAGAGCTCCATGATCAAGAAGCCAAAGCCTAGCGCGAAAGTAATGCCTAACCAAGTCGCCATGCCTTTCATATCATGGGCATTTTGTTTCAGCATTGCCATCCCGAAGGTCAAGCTACTTAGCAATAGTAAAGCTGTTGTACCAGCAACAAACCAAAGGTCAAACAGAGCGCTCGGTTCAACCATTCCAGCAAAGCTGTTCGAAAAAACAGCAAAAACAGCGAATAGAGTACCGAATAACAAACAGTCACTTAGGATGTAAACCCAAAAACCAAAGAGATCGTCACCGGCGGTATCATGATGATCATGATGATCATGCAAGTCATTAATTTGAGTATTTGTGCTCATTATTACTCCTCAATCCTCATACCATTTGTTTAGAGCCAGAAAGCTCTGGTTGAGAGTTGAAATGCGGATGGTCTTGATAAACGCGCTCTAGATGCGGAGTTTCAATCGCTTCAACTTCCGATACTGGCACATAGTAATCTTTGTTGCGGTCGAAGCTGTAAGCAATCCACGCACCAATCATACCCACGAAGCCAACAATCACCATCCACCAGATATGCCAAACAAAAGCGAATCCGAACACCAATGAGAAGGCACTGATAACGACGCCAGCCCAAGTATTTTTTGGCATGTGGATCTGTTTGTAACGCTCAGGTTTCACGTATGCCATACCATGTTCTTTACGGTAGTGATGCTCATCACGGTCGTGAATTTTTGGTAATGTTGCAAAGTTATAGAATGGCGGTGGTGACGAGGTTGCCCACTCAAGAGTGCGGCCATTCCAAGGATCACCTGTGGTGTCTAAATTATCTTTGCGATCACGGATACTGATGAAGATTTGCCATACTTGCGCAGCCACGCCAAGAGCAATTAGGCCAACGCCCGCAGCAGCAATCCACAACAGCGGTGCCCATTCTGGGTTTTCTATGCTCGATAAGCGACGAGTCATGCCGTTAAAGCCCAAAACATAGACAGGCATAAAGGCAACGAAGAAGCCAACACTCCATAGGACACAAGAGATTTTGCCCCACTTTTCGTTGAGCTTAAAGCCGGTTGCTTTCGGGAACCAGTAGGTTAAGCCTGCAAAGTAGCCGAACAGCGCGCCACCAATAATCACGTTATGGAAGTGAGCGATAACAAATAAGCTATTGTGTAGGACAAAGTTAGCCGCAGGAACGGCCAACATAACCCCCGTCATGCCACCAATAGTAAAGGTGATAAGAAACGAACAGGTCCACCACATACTGGCTGAAAACTCGACTCGTCCCTTATACATGGTAAATAGCCAGTTAAATATTTTCACCCCAGTTGGAATGGAAATAATCATGGTCGCAATACCAAAGAAGGCATTGACGCTCGCACCAGCACCCATAGTGAAGAAATGGTGTAACCAAACGACAAAAGAGAGCAGCATGATTACGGCGGTAGCAAGAACTAACGATGTATAACCGAAAAGACGTTTGCGTGAGAACGTCGCTACTACTTCTGAGAAAATACCAAATGCAGGTAAGATCAAGATATAAACTTCAGGGTGACCCCAAGCCCAAATCAAGTTTACGTACATCATTGGGTTACCACCCATATCACTCGTAAAGAAGTGAGTGCCGATATAACGGTCAAGGGTAAGTAGGGTAATGGTGACGGTTAGAATCGGGAATGCCACGACAATCAAAGCGTTCGCGCACAGCGATGTCCAAGTAAATACCGGCATCTGCATCAGCTTCATTCCAGGTGCTCGCATACGTAATATCGTCGCGATGAAGTTTACCCCAGTTAACAAGGTACCTATCCCGGAGATCTGCAGAGCCCATAGCCAGTAGTCGACCCCGACCCAAGGGTTATATTCACTGCCAGAAAGGGGGGGATAAGCCAACCAACCTGTTGCCGCAAATTCACCGACAAACAATGAGATATTGACAAGAATTGCCCCAGAGACAAACAACCAAAAACTCAAGGAGTTAAGGAAAGGAAAGGCAACATCTCGAGCACCGATCTGCAGTGGAACAATGATATTCATTAAGCCGACGATAAAGGGCATCGCAACAAAGAAAATCATGATCACGCCGTGAGCGGTAAAGACTTGGTCATAATGTTCTGGTGGAAGGTATCCAAGACCGACGCTTTCTGCTGCTTGATGCGAACGCATCATGACTGCATCAGCAAATCCACGAAACATCATCACACCAGCAACGATGATGTACATCAGACCAATCTTCTTATGGTCGACAGAAGTAAACCATTCGTGCCATAAGTAAGCCCATTTTTTTGCGTAAGTAATATAACCGAGCAGTGCTAAACCGCCGAGAACAACCGCAAGCATGACGGGTAGAATAACCGGATCATGATACGGGATTACATCCCAGTTCAGTTTACCGAAGACTGCATTCGGCTCGGCATAAACATCGCCTTTATAAGCCATTTTGGACTCCTGAATATTTCTCAATGATGTCTTTAAATTGCAGAGGATTAACCGTAGAGAAGTAGGTAATCGGGTGCTGAGTTCGAATCTGCTCGTGGGAATTATCCACTAGCGCCTGGTAGCTAGCATCATCAAGCACGTTGCCTGAGCTTTTCACTTGGTTAACCCATTGCTCAAACTGCTCATCAGTGACCGCATGAGCTTTAAAATGCATATTGGAAAAACCTAAGCCACTGTAGTTTGCTGAAACACCACGATAAACACCCTCTTCAGAGGCCATTAAACTCAAACGGTTTTCCATCCCTGCCATCGCATAGATTTGACTACCTAATTGCGGGATAAAGAAAGAGTTCATCGTCGTATCTGAAGTCACGAGAAACTGCACTGGGCGATCAACGGGAAATGAAATTTCGTTGATGGTGGCGATTCCTTTCTCTGGGTAGATGAATAGCCATTTCCAGTTCATCGCGACGACCTGAATGGTCAATGGCGGCTTATCTGACTCTATTGCTTGCCTCGGATCGAGTGAAAAAGCAGTAAGATAAGTGATGCGGCCCAACGCGAGAATGATCAAGCATGGAATCGTCCAAACGATGATTTCAATCTTCGTTGAATGTTCCCACTTGGGTTTGTACTCAGCCTTGGTGTTGTTATGACGATACTTATAAGGAAAGTAAATTGCCATAAACAAGACCGGGATAATGATAATTGCCATGAGTAATACGGCGGTAATGATCAGTGATTTTTGTGCTTCACCAATCGGGCCTTTAGGATCAAACAACACCATATTAGTGCTGAAGATAGTGCCAATAAGACCTAAAACCGCAACCCCTAACAATATCAAAGTAACTTTAATGTTACTTTTGGTTTTCATTTTTCCTCCCAGGAAACCATAGAGTCTTATGTAATGGATAAATAAACTTCAAAACTAAGTCAGTGATGAGGGATTATTTATCAACTAGTTTGCTTCGGCACATTATTCTAAAGAAAACAAAGCAGTCTGCAACACATTATACACTTATGTTACAACTAAGTAGCCATTTGGCATTCTACGTCACAACAAAGCTACCGGATTCACTGCGGTTTTTCATTTTGTCAACAAATAAAAGTGCCAAAACGATTAATTCGCTGCCAGTTAAGCTGGTTTACGAATACTGGGTGTGGTTCGATCATGGGGATTTTTATATTTATTTTTCACATTGCTATGGCGCGCAATTTTTATTGCTGGCTGAGGGCGGTTTACCATGGTCACTTTGGTCAGTTAGCGGTAACCGGCCCAAGAATGGTGTGGTTTAATTAACGACAAGCTTAATCATTTCGAGGTAGAAGTAAGATTATTTTCAGACAGAGAGAAGGGGACTATTATTTAGCATCCAACACTATCATGCACATATAAGCGATATCATTCTCGTCTACATCATTCATCATTTTTTCTTCGCCTATTTCTGCCTATTTTATCAAATCAATAACATTCTTAAGCTTAATTAATTTTTTCAGTAAAAAAATTAACATTAAAAATCATGCCAGTAATTAATTTCGTATCCAAATTAATTTGATAAGCGTGACGAAACGGAAATTATTCATAATTTATTAATTGGGAACGGTTTTCATTGTGATCAGATTCATGGTTTCTATGTATTTGGTGAATGTACACTCAGCTCGTCAGCGGCACGAAGGGATTCTTATGCACAGTGGTCACTGACCTCGGACTTCAAAACGATAACCACATGAAAACGATGTACCCCCTAATCGCACACTTGGGGTCTGGGTAAAGCAAAGGACAGCACTAAACTAATAAAATCAACACAATGGCCTTAAGGCCAATGGAGATAATAATGAAATTTAATACCTTTGGTAAACTTTCGCTTGCTTCTGTTTTGGTCTCTGCTGCACTGGCTGCGAATGCAGGGATCAGCGTTGAAAATGAACAGGGTTTATTTACGATTGGCGGTGATGTTGAGTATGATCTTAACTTCGTCGATAAAGATAGAAACAATCAAGGCACTCAAGACTTTAGTCAAAGTGGCCGTATTTTGGTGCAGATTGCTGCAGAACGTGAAGTCGCCAATGATCACTATCTAAGAGTGCAAGTTCAGCCGCTACTAAAATCCAGTGGTGATGTGGATCTGGATGATGCTTTCTTCGCTATTGGTCGCCAAGCCGACTGGGAATTAAAAATTGGTCGCTTTGAAGGCTTTGATATGTTCCCTGTTGGTCAAGATACGATGCTGGATTTTGCTCGTACTAATGTCGCGGGTGACGTTATTGAACCTTACCGTATGAAAGACGCTCGTGGCCGTGGTGACTATGGTCAAGTGAGCTATGCAAAATCGATCGATAGTCTTTATTTTGAATTAGGCTCGCTGTTTAAACAAAATGATGGCGCTGACAAAAACGCAGTCTTTGTTCGCCCAGTGGTCGCTTTCCAAGCTACAGATAACTTACGTTTTGCTGCAGCATTGGAAGCAAACTTAACGGCAGATAAAGCCGATGCAGCTAATGATTATCTTGGTTACGGCGCAACGGTTAACTACTCAGTACAAGACTTTAGCCTTGATTTGAGTTACGCCTACCGTGATTTTGATGTCACTGGTACCAAAGAAGATACATCCATTGGTGCAGTGATTCAGTATAAACGCTTTGGTTTAGGTCATATCTATTCACAAGCAGACACTGGCAGCAAAGAGAAAATGAATACAACTTGGGCATCTTATGAAATTGCTAACGTAATGGATGTACAAGATTTCTCTATCTATTTGGGTTCTTACTTCTCGAAAGTTGACAATGCTGCCGATGATCAAGATGTAGGTGTTCGCGTTCGTTTCAAATATTTCTTCTAAGTAATTAATCGCACTGCTGATTTTGCCCACCTGATGGTGGGCATTTTTATTATTTCTGTTTTACAAACTGCACAGCCACCATCAGGCTTAACGCAAGTAAATTACCAGCAAAAATCACTATTAACCATTGCGGCATCGATAGGCTGAATAATTGCCAAGAGATTTGGCTACAATCACCATAGGCTTCAAACATCCACGGCATCCATTGATTGAGTGGTGCCCAGCTTGGAAAAGTAACAAACAGATCGCAGGTGTTGAACGGGGAAGGATTCAACTGATAATCCACATGTTGGATCGACAGTCTTAAGCCTTGATAAGCGCTATAACCCCATCCGGCAAAACCAAGCCATCTTAACAGAGCGCGTTGTGGGTTAATTAAGCCGATACCTGCGGCACCGACAATGCCGAGCATAGCGATACGTTCATAGATACACATTACGCAGGGAGCAAGCAGCATGACATGCTGGAAGTAAAGTGCGCAAAGTTCAAAAAAAATCACTAAGCCAAGCAGTAAAGCCCATGATAGACGAGAGCGGGAAAAGCGTTGAAGTTGAAAGATAAAGTTCACATGACTGTCCTTGCTAAATTAACATGACGACGAAATAGTCATTTCGTCGTCGATTAGAGCTTTTTAGCTTGGATTGGTTTCTTATTCAATACAATTTTTAATGGCCGCTGAGTATGGCTCCGGCTTTGAGACTATGGTGAGTGATCCAACCAATATCATAAAAATAGCCAGTCATTGGTTCTAGGAAGACAATCACACCGACTAACCCGACTAAGGTCATGACAATAGTATAGGGTAGTGCCATCAACACCATGCGCCCATACGATAAGCGAATTAATGGTGCTAGCGCTGAAGTGAGTAAAAATAAGAAAGCGGCTTGGCCATTGGGTGTCGCTACGGAAGGTAGGTTAGTCCCAGTATTAATAGCGACGGCCAGTAGATCGAATTGATCTCTTGAGATAATACCGTGAGTCAACGCTGCTTGAACCTCGCTAATGTAGACCGTACCGACAAATACGTTATCAGAAACCATTGATAGCAAGCCATTGGCAACATAAAACAGAGCAAGTTGACTTCCTTTGTCATCAATATGCAGCACCGCATCGATAATAGGTGTAAACAATTGCTGATCAATGATCACAGCGACAATCGAGAAAAAAACCGCCAATAACGCGGTAAAGGGTAGCGCTTCTTCAAAGGCTTTACCCATTGCATGCTCTTCAACGATACCTGAAAAGCTGGTGGCGAGAATGATCACCGATAAACCGATCAAACCAACCGCAGCAAGGTGTAAAGCTAAACCAATAATCAGCCAAACGGCGATCAAGGCTTGCACCCAAAGTTTAGCGATATCTTGCTTGGTTCGGTTTTGACGAGCTTGACTATCAAAATCCATGAGTATTTGTCGCACATTGACGGGCAGAGGAGCGCCGTAGCCGAATACCTGAAATTTTTCTATTATCACGCAGGTTAAAATACCGCAAAGCAAGACAGGAACGGTGATAGGCGCCATACGGATGAAAAACTCACCAAATAGCCAACCCGCGTGATCAGCAATAATAAGATTTTGCGGCTCACCAACCATGGTCATCACGCCCCCTAAGGCAGTACCAACACCGGCGTGCATTAATAATGAACGGAGAAAGGCGCGATAATCTTCTAAGTCATCGCGAGTCAATTCTGAGATTTGTCCATCGTGAGTATGATCGTGTGTAGCGAGAATGGGCTGCCCAGAAGCCACTTTATGATAAATGGCATAGAACCCGACCGCGACACTGATGATCACGGCAATGACGGTTAACGCATCAAGGAAAGCGGAAAGAAAGGCGGCAGTCAGGCAAAAGGCGACAGATAATAGTATTTTGGAGCGGATGCCGAGTAAGATTTTGGTAAAAATGAATAGGAGCAAGTTCTTCATAAAATAGATCCCTGCGACCATAAACATTAATAAAAGTAGCACCTCAATATTAGCGACCAACTCGTGTTTGACCTGTTCTGGGCTGGTCATGCCTATCGCAATCGCTTCAATCGCTAGTAATCCACCGGGCTGGAGAGGATAACACTTCAGCGCCATAGCTAAAGTGAAAATGAATTCCGCGACTAACAACCATCCGGCAACAAAAGGATCGATGAAAAAGAAAACGATAGGATTGATAATAAGGAAGGTAATAATGGCAACTTTGTACCAATCAGGCGCTTTGCCTAAGAAGTTTTTGATAAAGGCACTTCCGAGTGACATCGGCATGGTTATTTCTCTCAGTTAGTTAGCGACCTTGATGACATGAGATGAGCCGCAGCTCTGCTACTGGCTTCCTCAGTCGTTGAGGATAGAGACGGATAAGAGTAGAGGATGGGGATGGGAGAGTAAATATAGTAGCACGGCTTTTAACGCTTTGTTTTTGGTAAGTTACATTGAAAAAATCGTAGTTATATGATGAGACGAGTAAAATCTCGCCAAAAATAGAGTAATCACTCCAACAAAAAGCTCACATAACTTTACTGAGGGTTTGTTTCCGCTGAATGACAACTGGTGGTATGATGAGTGCTATTCGACGTAAATCAACAGACACTGGATAAGTAGTTAATGGTTATCAAGGCAAAAAGCCCAGCGGGTTTTGCAGAAAAATACATCATCGAAAGCATTTGGAATGGCCGCTTTGCTCCTGGGTCAATTTTACCCGCAGAACGTGAATTATCAGAACTTATCGGCGTTACTCGAACCACTTTACGTGAAGTATTACAGCGTTTGGCTCGTGATGGATGGTTAACCATTCAACATGGCAAGCCGACCAAAGTGAATCAATTTATGGAAACCTCAGGTTTGCATATATTAGATACCTTGATGACATTGGATGCGGAAAATGCCACCAGTATCGTTGAGGATCTGTTAGCCGCTCGGACGAATATTAGTCCAATTTTTATGCGTTACGCATTTAAAAATAATCAAGAGAGCTCGGCAAGAACCATCAGTAATGTGATTGAGTGCACTGAAGCACTGCTGAATGCTGAGAGTTGGGATGCGTTTATTGCTTCTTCGCCTTATGCTGAAAAAATAAAACAGCACGTCAAAGAAGATAGTGAGAAAGATGAAGAAAAACGCCAAGATGCCTTGATCGCTAAAACGTTCAACTTCTATGATTACATGCTTTTTCAACGTTTAGCCTTCCATTCGGGTAATCAAATTTATGGCTTGATCTTTAATGGGGTTAAGAAGCTGTATGACCGTGTTGGTAGCTACTATTTTTCTAATCCTGAGGCTCGTCAACTGGCCCTTGCGTTTTATCGTGAGTTGCTGGATGTGTGTCAGACTGAAAACTTTGAGCAATTACCTCATGTGATCCGCCACTATGGTATTGCGAGTGCGCAGATTTGGAATCAAATGAAGATGACGTTGCCATCGAACTTTACCGAAGATGATCACTAGCTATTAGCTATCCTTTTCCTCGTTCAATCGTTCATGATGCACTATTGAACGAGGAGTTGATGTACCTGACGGTTCATTGATCATCATCGATAATATGGTTACACCGCTTCTCCACCACCTGCGGCTTTAAACCAGCGAGTAAGATGAGTTTTCAAGTCTTTTAATTCATCCGGGCCGATAAGAGCCAAGCCTAAATCCTCTGCTCGAGTAATATCGTTATGGCGTAACGGACGAAAACTCACCAACATCGCTCTCGCTTGTAAGCCGCCAAGTAAATCACGCAAAGATTCCAGTTTATAAAGGGTGTCATCACCATCATCGCGCATGCCTTTCGTTTTGCATTCAATGATGTGCAGTTTGTTGTTAACTACGGTGGCGACGTCCAGCTCATTACGAACCTCTCGCTCACCAAGCTGACGATAGACTTGTACATTAAGAGAGCAGTCTTGAATGGTCGGTAGGTCGTTTTGGATCTGTTTTACTGTACTGTGGACTAAGGTTTCTAACCACTCGCCATTGGCAAAGCGGCGCGCATCTTCGTTCGCAAAGGTCAATACTCCTTGTTGATAAGTGGCAATCCCGCTGTCAACCAAATCATCGATCAATAAGTTCAACTCTCGATAACCTTGTTGTTTTTCGGATAATTCAACCTCTAAGCGTTGCTCTTTTCGGCAAGTGGTTGCCAGATAATTGAGCGTAGCTAATCCAGGACCGAGTTCCAGTGCATGACTTGCCCAGCGCTGTCCTAGTGCATGGAGTTTTTGATCAAGCTGAGGAGACAAGTGATACTCACTAAACTCACCTCGGGCACCGAAAATAGTCAGATAATCAGCAATGGTAATATTGTCTTGCAGTTGCGTATCGCCAGCGTCATCTGGATAAAGCCAGCAAAGTCGATCGCTACTTGGTTCAACGACAAAAATAGGCCAGTGATGAGTGCGAAATACCTCGTATACCGCTAATAAGCGATGACGAAGTCCGCAACTGGCATTCAGTTTAACTTCCTCTTTGCGGCTTTTGAGCTTTTCAGCCAGTTGTCGAATCGCGGCTTTTATTTTGGCAATTTCAGCGCCAGCAGGGATTTCAAAAAATTCTGACGTGATCTTACGCCGATCTAGCACAGCACTTAAGCGAGAAAATAGGCTGCGCTGAGAGTCATCACCAATAAATACAATGTGACGACTGATAGTGCGATTGTCGAGTAGGGGAGTGACTAAACGCACTGGGTCTTGGTCAATAATGCCAACATGAACGGCCATAGATAATCCTCATGTTTGGCTTGCAAAGTGGAGAGGGGAAATAGGAAGTGTGCAAGCCTTTGTGTTGATATAACGGTGAGGCAGTGAAAAAACAACCAGAAGAGTGAATAAAAGTACCTGAGATGTGCAGTTTTGACACAGAGCTAACCCAAAGCTGGAGAACAATAGATGTGGCTGAGGGAGGAGTGAGTGCCCCATTCACAAGCTGTATCTATGGTCATGGGGCTTGGTATTGCTCCTGATTACTCAGGGCATAATGGTTGGATAAATTATAAGGTAAAACGGTGTACTAATTGTCCTTGTTGCTCGGCGAGACGAGTTAAATTTGCACTGGTTTGGGCGATTTCGTTCATCGCTTGATAACTTGCATCGGCAATATGATTAATATCTTCGATACTACGTGCCATTGAGTTCGTGGTTTCACTCTGTTCAAGCGCTGCTTGAGAAATGTGGGTGCTCATTTGACTAATCTCGATGATCAGAGCTTGGATTTCTTCCATAGCACTATTGGCTGTTGAGGCTTTTTCGACCGATTGATCCATCTCTTGCATGCAGCTCTCGATCACCTTACTGGCCGTATTTGAACTGGATTGTAAGTTGCTGATCATGGTTTCGATTTCAGATGTCGATTGTGTAGTACGTTGCGCCAGTACTCGTACTTCATCTGCAACCACCGCAAAGCCTCGTCCTTGTTCTCCTGCACGTGCCGCTTCGATAGCGGCATTTAATGCGAGCAGATTCGTTTGCTCGGCGATATTGCGAATCACATCTAAAATCGAACCGATTTTACTGCTCATTTTATGCAGTTCACTAACCGCACTGACTGAATCGGTCAAGCGAGATTCAAGTTGGTTGATGGTGGTGATATTGTCATTCATGATCTGTCGGCCAGACTCGGAGGCACTTTCTACTTGCTGGACCATGTGCAAAGAGTTTTGGGCATTATTCGCGACTTCTTGCACGGAATGCGCCATTTCGGTCATCGCTGTTGCAACATTCGCGGTTTGCTCACGTTGACTATTCAGCTGACTTTGTGCTCGTTGTGATGTGGATTGGTTAGTATTCGCAGTCAGAGTGAGCTCGTCAGACGCGGTGTTGAGTTTCATTAGAATATCATGCAGATTATCGGCTAAAGAGTTAATGTGCGAGCTAACTCGAGCAAATTCATTATTATGGCGAACTTTAATGCGTTTGGTCATGTCCCCTTGAGTTAAGCTTTCTAAGGTTGTGAGGATATATTTAAGTGGGCTTCTTACACTGTGAGCAATATGATAACCAATTCCTGCTGCCAGTAGCGTGACCAATAAACCGATCGCAATCGCTCGATAGACGCCAGAGTCATACACTTCTCCAGCATCATACAAGGCGTAATTTAAATCTTGCGTTGCTGCTTGGTTAAAGGTATCTAAAATGACCATTGCGTTATCGACATCCTTCGCTAGGTTGGCAATATTGTCATACAGAGCATAGCGGGCTTGTAGATATTCATTATGCTGATCAAGCACGCCTCCTTTATGGCCCACGTCTAGGGTGAATTGTTGAATCGACTCGCTAAAATTTCGGTTAAGCTCTGGTAATTGAGCCGCTAAGCCTCTAAATGCATCATTTAATTGAGAGACTGCGCGTCGGTTTCTGGCGAGAGATTTATCGACAAACTCTCGATCTGAACTTGCCAGTGCGTCAGAGGTGATTAACTCTGCATCCCTTAAGCGCATAAAATAGCCATTTGCCATCATCTTTATTGATACGCTGGTTTGTTGATCAACCAATTCTCTCATGCCAACACTGAGCGATGAATGCAGACGTTGAAACTCACGAGTTGATTGCTGCACTTTGGCTTGTGCATCAAACATCGCTTGATAATTAGTCATCGCTAAGTACGCTTCGTTAAAGTAGCGTTGTTCAAGTGTTCTTAATTCGTTGATTCGCTCTTCGAGTGCCGAATGTTGCGTACTCGCTGCGGCCAGCTTATCAATCAAAAGCTGAAATTCACTTTGTGCTTGGGTAAATTCCTGACGTCGTTCATTCATCAGTTCAACATTCTGAGTGGTCAAAAAATCTTTAAACGATTTGTCTGCAGAAAGGAGTTGGACACTGGTTTGATTAGATAAGGAAACCAGTGGTAAAACCGAACTTGTCACCGTTTCAAAGTTGTGATGGATTTGACGCATACTGTCCATCATGATGGTAACGGTAATGGCAAACATAATGATGATCAGCGTAAACCCAGCGTACATTCGCCGAATAACAGAACCTTGCATATTTCTCTCCATGAAGTACTTTTAGCAAAATGACTCAACAAAATTCATTCCATTTGAGGTTGCGCCACTCGCGAAATTCGTTGCTCCTTGGCACCATTGAACATGGTCAATTGGGCGATGTTTCTGGAGGTTGACTAGCGAGAATAAATGGTTTGAATGGCAGTCATAAAAAATTAACAAATTAGTCAGTATTGTATTGATAATGACAAACGCATTTCATGATCCGCACAACAAAACGTCGGTTGCGTAAGTAGTTGAAAGCTATTCTGTTAAGTGGACCGTGTTTTGTATTGAGCTTTATTGTCCCTTGTCGCATACTCAACGGAAACGATTTTATTCATCTCGATTAATGGAGTATGTCATGGCTGAAGAAACCCTATTTAGCAAAATCATCCGTAAAGAAATCCCTGCTGATATTCTTTATCAAGACGAACTGGTTACCGCATTTCGCGATATTAACCCACGTGCACCAAGCCATATTTTAATTATCCCTAACCGTTTGATTGCGACTGTGAATGATGTGACCGATGAGGATGAACTCGCTTTGGGACGCCTTTTTACCGTGGCGAAAAAAATAGCCAAGCAAGAAGGTATCGCAGCCGACGGCTATCGTCTTATTGTCAACTGTAATGCCCACGGAGGCCAAGAGGTTTACCATATCCACATGCATTTGGTTGGTGGTCGACCTTTAGGCCCGTTGTTGATGAGTTGATGCTGACTTTGCGGGGGAGAAAGCACCGAGTGAACGTTTATCTGCTGCGCAGCGGCCTACTCTCGGTTTGTCTATTATTGAGTGCTTGTGCCAGTTTTACGGCTGGTAACTTATTTAGTCATTACAGTGCGCAAAACGCTCGGTTATACCAGACCGTAAAAGAGGGCGATTATGCTCAAGCTCGCACCACATTATCGGATTATGTGGCTGGTGATATTTTAGATAATCTTGAGAGAGGGAGAGTCTATTTACTTGCCGAGCGGTTTGAACAGAGTCGTTCGGCGTTTGCGTTATCTGATGCTGCTATTCAACGTCAGCAAGATCAGGCCGTGGTTTCATTGAGCGCGACAGCAACCAGTGCTGGTGCATTGGCGATTAATGATAATTTGCAAGAATATACGCCTGCGGATTATGAACTTGGTTTTCTACACCTTTATCTAGGGCTGAACTATCTGCATGCTAATCAACTAGAAAGTGCATTGGTTGAGATGCGCCGTGCGAATCAGGTGCAAGAGCAAACTCGTAAAAACCGCCAAGCGCAATTAGAAAAAGCGCAAAAACAATTACGTTCGAGCGGTGTTACACCGAATATAGGCAGTATTTTAGCGCAATACCCTGATGCAGGAGAGACCTTACAAGCGGTGCAGAGTGGTTATCTGTTGTACGTGTCAGCCTTGTTGTACGAAGCTGCGGATGACCTAAACAGCGCTTATGTTGATTACCGACGAGCCTTAGCCGTAGTGCCATCTAATCGGGCCGTTATTGATGGTACGATGCGGGTCGCGAAGCGCTTAGGGATGAGTGAACATCTATCTCAACTGACGCAACGTTATGGTGAAAGAACCGCACTTCATGCTCAACAAGGTCAAGTGATCATTATTGAAGAGCAGGATGTTGTCGATGTGCGACAGAGTTGGCGACTCACTCTTCCTCTCTCAGATCGACGGGGTAATACGGTATTATACTCTTTGGCATTGCCTTATTATCCAACAGTCGCGCCGACGCGTTTTTCTCCACTACTATTAAATCAACAAGTGTTATCAAGTGATTTACTGACCGATGTTAATTTGATGGCGCGGCATGATCTCTCTGAACGCATGCCGAGTATGGTGATTCGTCAAGCATTGCGAGTGGTCGCCAAAGATCAAATTCGTAAAGAGAGTACACAAGGTGATGGCGTGAGTAGCCTTTTGTTGAATGTGTTTAATACCTTAACAGAGCAACCGGATACGCGAAGTTGGATAACTTTGCCGGGGCGAGTTTATGCAACGCATCATAAAGTACAATCAGGTGAGCAAACTCTGACTTTCGATGGTCTAAGCTATACCTTTAATGTACCAGATGGAGGAACCACCCTGGTGTGGGTCTCGCGACAGGGGAATAAAGCCACCATCTGGCACCGACAACTAGGAAGGTTATGATGAAAACAATCATAGTAAGTGTATTGGCGCTCTTTTTTTTGACCGCTTGTGCCAGTAATACCGCCGGTATGCGAGTTGATGGTATGAGTCAGCGCGTATTATTTGCCGATAATGTTCTAGCGGGAAGAGTACAAATAGAAGACATTAAAACGATTCAAGCTCATGGCCATACTCGAGGCGTGGTACAGGTACTGAGCCGTTATCGCGGGGATCAACATTTTCAATACCGTTTTTATTGGTATGACGATAATGGGCTTGAAGTGAACCCACAGCCAGGGACTTGGCAAGCACTGATGCTACGTGGCGGTGAACAACGCACCATGTCGGAAGTGTCGGTGAATCCGCAAGGAACGCAGTTTCGATTGCAAATCCGTGAGTTAAATAATTAATTGATCAGATGAATTGAGGAAACAACATGAGAAAGAGTGTAATTGCACTGCTTGGTGTCGCGGTTTTATTAGGCGGATGTTCGAACCGAGTCAGTTACGGTGATGCACAAGCAGTAGAAACCGTGACTGTCGACTTTGGCTCTACCGATTTACAAAAAATTGCAGCGGAGATGGTTGATAGCATGATGATGTCGGGTTCGGTAGCCGCGATTACTCGTGATGCACGTCCAATCGTTTTTGTGGAACGGATTAAGAATAAAACCAGTGAGCATATTGATACTGAGTCGATCACTGACACCATTAGTACAAAAATGCTTAATTCAGGTAAATTCCGGTTTGTCGATATGGATCGTGTCGAAGCGGTGCGTAAGCAACTGAATTTCCAAAATACTGATGAGTTAGTCGATCAACGTTCGGCGATTCAATTTGGACAAATGGTCGGTGCGCAATACATGCTGTACGGTAACTTATCCAGTATTGTGAAGAGTGCCGGTAATGACAAAGATGTCTATTACAAAATGACTATGCGCTTAATGGACCTAAGAACGGGTTTGATTGAGTGGGCTGATGAAACCGAAATACGTAAGCAGCAGTCTAGAAGCTTATTTGGTTGGTAAGCACATAAAACGAGGTGAGTAATGGCGAAAATGTCATGGCGTGAAGCATGCCGACTTGATGCAACGTTAGCGTCATTAACTCACTTTTTTTCTTCCCCTCCTGAGTACGCACAAACCTTGGTCGGTGGTTTAACCAATCGGTGTTGGCGGATTGAACACTCTGCTGATGAGCACTATGTATGGCGTCCGGTGACCGCGATCACTAAAGCGTTTGCTATTTCTCGTTTTCAAGAGTATCAAATTCTTAAAGCGATCGAACATACCCAACTTGGACCTAAAGCCATTACGGTTAATGATCAAGGGCTATTGGTTGAATGGATAGCCGGCCAGGCATTGATGGAGGGGATGGCCTCAGACTCACTAATTCCATTACTCGCCAAGATCCATCAGACCTCGGTTACTCGTCTCCCTGTTGCCCCTTTTAATTACACGGCACGTGTTGATCACTATTGGTTGCAGTTACCCGATGAATTGAAGAGTGCGGAGTATGAAACTCTTTATCAGCAATGGCGAACGGCACCAAACTGTCCGTCAATACCTGTGAGTTTGTGTCATTTCGATTTTGCTGGTTACAATATTATCCAAACCCATATAGGCTATCGAGTAATCGATTGGGAATATGCAACTCTTGCTGATCCTCGTTTGGATCTTGCTTTGATGATTGAAGCGAGTGAGCTGCCACTATTGGAATCTGTATTTCGTTATTGCCACTATCGTCAGATCGATCAGGTTGACGAATGGATCGCTGGCGTAAAAATGTGGCAACCTCGCTGTCAACTGATGGCGATGCTGTGGTATTTGTTAGCTTTTCAACTTTGGGGCGATGACTCTTATTTACAGCAAGCGGTTAAATTACAACAAGCGTTAGCGGTTTTTTCTCAGCAAGCTTGAATCGAAGTCATGAATAATGTCGTAGATAACGTTTTAATCCCTAGTTTTCGTGGTAGATTAAACATTCAAAGCAGTGGGGGATGTATATGATTATTTATTTACATGGATTTGATTCAACCAGTCCGGGCAATCACGAGAAAATTTTACAGCTGCAATTTATTGATGACGATGTTCGTTTTATCAGTTATAGCACACAACATCCTAAGCATGATATGCAGCATTTATTGAAAGAAGTGCATCGTGCGATTGAACGTTCAGATGATCCTCATCCACTGATTTGCGGTGTTGGGTTAGGCGGATACTGGGCTGAGCGAATAGGTTTTCTGTGTGGTATTAAGCAAGTAATGTTTAACCCCAACTTGCACCCAGAACGCAATATGCAAGGTAAAATTGATAGGCCAGAAGAGTATGAAGATATAGCCACGAAATGTGTTGAGCAATATCGCATGAAAAATAAAGACCGTTGTCTAGTCTTCTTATCACGCCAGGATGCAGTTTTAGATAACCAGCAAACGGAGCAGCAGTTAAAAGCCTATTATTCGATTGTATGGGATGAAGAGCAACCACACAAGTTCAAGAAGATCTCTCAACATTTGCAAGCTATTAAAATGTTCAAAAACACTTAATTGTTCACGGTCATGATTGAGCAGCCAGTAGTCGGGCTGCTTTTTTTATGCGTTCGATTTTAACAAAGATCTTACTTAAATATTAAGTGCGTTTGTTAGAGTAACGGTTATTTTGATTATAAATGGATAGAGATGATGAAATACGCGATCCCATTTTCGTTGAGTACACTTTGGATCGGATTGTTGACTTCTAGTTTTGCGATGGCAGATGCTACCGAGGCAAAAAGTCCTTGGAGTGGCGATGCTAAGCTTGGGTTTATTTATTCTAAAAATAGTGCATCAACAGTTTCGGTAAATTCAGGTGCACTGGTTAAATATCAACAGGAGCAATGGCGGCAGCAGTTAGCATTAGCAACGTTTTATTCCTATAAATCTAATAGCAACGATGATGGTACAAATAAATATCGTCTTATTTACGATATTAAACACGATGTCAGCCAGCATCTATTCGTGTTTGGTAATAGCAAGTATGAGCATGATCAGTACGCGACCTATCGTCATCAAGCCTTAGCGGTTGGAGGACTTGGGGCGACATTACTGGATACAGAAACCACTAAAGTGGACCTAGGTTTAGGTCCCGGTTTTCGTCATTCGGTCCGCCAGCCTTCTTCGGCAGTGCAGGGTTCACGTAGTGATAATGAATGGATTGCAAATGCATTTGTACAAGCACAAAGTACGATTAGCCAAAATTTAGCGGTTGGTGCGTCAGCTCGAGTTGATTATGGTGATAGCAATACAACGACGAGTATAAAAGGTTCGTTATCCAATAAATTGGCTGAACGCCTAGCCTTGGTTTTTGATACCGAGTACATCAATAACAGCACGGTTGCTAAAGGAAAGAGCCGTGATGAAATTTATAGTACGCTTAGTTTAAGCTATGCCTTTTAGTTTGTTGTCGAGATTGATTTACTAGTGGTTAGTTGAGTAATAAAAAAGGCGTCCTTATTAAGGACGCCTTTTTAATCATAATGATTGACTAGAAGGACTGAGGTTTAGTCATGCCTGCGCCCGCTTGTGTACGTGCTGCTTGACTGCCAGCACCTTGAGGCTGATAACGTTGGTCACGGGCTGGAGCTGCTACAACATTGATCTCTTTTAAGTCCGCTGAACCCGGAGCTTTAGCCATTGGAGCAAATGCATAACCTTGTTTACGAGCATGATTGGTTAACGCAGGAGCGTTAATGACAATCGGTGCTTCTTCAGGTAATAAATCATCGGTTTCAACGATCACAGGTTCAACATCCGTATCGCTGATCACCAATGGCTCTTGCAGCTCTTCAACAGTTTCATCTTGTGTCTCCGATTGTAGAGCATTATTTTCAATGGTTTCTACCGCAGTCTCTATAGACTCGTTAGCGACGATAGGCTGTACTTCTGTATTAGGCGTTACTTCACTCGCCATAGGCTCAACAACATTGTGCTGGCTATCAACGGCTGCGACTGCCGTATCTTGTGATGCAACTTCTGTTTCAGTGCGACGAATGATCACTTTACCCATGGCCATTTCTGGGAAGGCAAATCCACCGAGTACGACATTTGATGTCGCTGGCGAAATATCAGTATTAGCCTCAACAGATGGTTGATGAGTCGTGACCTCAGTTGGCGTTGCGATCACTGGCTGCTGTTGTCCATGTGGTTTAGCAAGATCATAACGAGGCATGACTTTACCCATTGCCATCTCAGGCGATGCCACTCCTCCTTTACGTAGTCGGAAAGGATTTGGGCGGCGATCGCGACCACGGCGACGACGTTGTCCACTGGCACGCAAGTGGCGAGGTGAACGGCGATTACGTCGTTGTTTTTGTTCGTCTTGATCTTGAGCATCGGTAGGGTTGTTTTGCTCTTGATTAACGAGGTTGTCGACCGTTGCTAATGGGGTTGAGTCAACTTTGGTTATCGCTTGCTCAGCTTCCACTAGTGGTAATACCGCTTCCTCAATAACAGTATTTGACGTTTGTTGATCTTTAACTCGGATCGATTTTTCCAATTTACGGCGCTGACGACGTTCTTTGACAACGGCAGGTTTGACCTCTTGAGCTTCTACTGAGGCGGCTTTCTCGGCACGAGATGGAATCACCTCTTTTTGTGCTTCTTCAGCTAACTGACGGCCTTGCTCTTGAAGTTTGAGCGATTGGCTATTGTCACGTTGTGGTTTATTACGACGAGGTTGTTCAGTACGCTCTTGGACAGGTTTGCGATCCTGTTGCTTACGTGTGGTAGGCGTTGTTGTTTCTTTCTCTACCTTTTCAACCACTTCATCCGTTTTACGTTTATTGTGTTTATCACGTGGGTTACGGCGACGTTCATTACGCTCGCGACGGGGCTGTGATGGTTTTGTTTCCACTTTGGCTGGCGTAACGGGCTCTTTAGCTTCTTCAGGTGTTGAGCTAAATAGCGCGGCTAACGCTTTAAAGAAGCGACCGACAAGGGTCGGTTGTTTTTCTACAGGCGTCGTTGGCGGTGTTTCTACTTGAGCTTTAGGTGCTGGTGCATTTTGAGCTGGGGAAGCAAAGCCTTTCAGAACTGGTTCTTCAATACGTTTAGGTTTGATTTCAGCGTCAGTGAGCTCTTTCCCTTCGGCTTCTCTCATGGCTTCAAGCTTATTCGGGATTAAATAAGAGAGAATTTCTTGTTCTTCACCTTCACGAACACGCAATACTTCAAAATGTGGCGTTTCCATATCCGAGTTAGGGACAATGGTGATTCTTACTTCTTGATTACGCTCAATGTGGTTAATTGAACGGCGCTTTTCATTCAGCAAATAAGATGCGATAGAAACGGGTACCACGGCAAGAACTTGCACGGTATTGTCTTTTAGCGCTTCTTCTTCGATAAGACGCAGTACCGATAATGCCAATGATTCGTTATCACGAATCACGCCTGTGCCTGAGCAACGTGGGCAAATATGATGGCTTGCTTCTGCCAGAGAAGGACTTAAACGTTGGCGAGACATCTCTAACAGACCAAAACGAGAGATACGCCCAATTTGTACGCGCGCGCGATCTAAACGCACCGCTTCACGTAAACGGTTTTCAACTTCACGTTGATGGCGAACTGGGGTCATATCGATAAAGTCGATCACCACCAGACCACCTAAGTCACGAAGACGTAATTGACGGGCAATTTCATCTGCAGCTTCTAAGTTGGTATTTAACGCTGTCTCTTCAATATCACTGCCTTTGGTTGCACGAGCAGAGTTGATATCGATTGACGTTAAGGCTTCAGTTGGGTCGATTACAATAGAACCACCAGAAGGCAAACGGACTTCGCGTTGGAAAGCGGACTCAATTTGGCTCTCTATTTGGAAGTGACTAAATAGAGGCACATCGCCATCGTATTTCTTTACGCGGCTGGCAAAATCTGGACGAATGAGACGAATATGTTCAAGCGCTCGTTCATAAATAGTATTACTGTCAATGAGAATTTCACCAATATCACGACGTAAGTAATCACGAATTGCACGGACAATGACGTTACTTTCTTGGTGAATTAAAAATGGAGCAGGGTTCGATTCCGAAGCCTGTTTAATCGCACTCCAATGATTAAGAAGTACATTTAAATCCCATTCTAGTTCTTCAGCACTTTTACCGACTCCAGCCGTACGGACGATAAGTCCCATGCCTTGTGGTAACACTAAAGTACTTAATGCGGTTTTGAGATCCGTACGCTCATCGCCTTCGATTCGGCGAGAAATTCCACCAGCACGAGGGTTGTTTGGCATAAGGACTAAATAGCTTCCGGCCAATGATATGAAGGTGGTTAAGGCTGCGCCTTTGCTACCACGCTCTTCTTTCTCGACCTGTACAATTACTTCTTGGCCTTCACGAAGCACTTCTTTAATGCTTGGGCGGCCTTGGTAGGTATAACCTTCAGGAAAATAATCGCGGGAAATTTCTTTAAGAGGGAGGAAACCGTGTCTTTCTGCACCGTAGTCAACGAAAGCAGCTTCGAGACTTGGTTCAATACGAGTGATACGGCCTTTGTAGATATTGGCTTTTTTGGATTCGTGCCCAGGACTTTCAATATCTAAATCAAACAGTCGCTGGCCATCAACCAAAGCGACACGCAACTCTTCTTTTTGAGTTGCGTTAATTAACATTCTTTTCATTTAAAATCTCGTTATCTTTTCTTTGTTTTGATTATTATTCTTGTTGTTGTATTTCGTTTTCACGGTGCCAGATCCCATGGCTTATTGATTGCAGCCTCCCGGCTGGAGGGGATGCTCTGAGGGCACTTCAGTCACCACAAGCATACGATTGCTTGTGAACCGCACAGTGGCGGTAGATACTCAACATGAAAAGGCGAGGAGTAGAACAACAAGAAAACCGCTATCAATCGTGTCTTACGCCATATGCTGCACATCAATAGTCAGAGAACTACTCACATTTTTGCGCGGGATAAAAGGTTAAACAACATGCCAAACCTTTCATACTTTGCAGCTGTGAACTATAGCAGTGACTGCGAAACTCAGCAATCGGCATTGTAAGAAACTCCTTATTTTTTTAACGGTCTGTACAAAAAGATCACAGTTCACTAGGTCAGCGTTACGAAAAACGTCAATAACTTTGTGATTCTTTGATTGTCTGTCATAGGTGTTTCAAGGTGTAACGAAGATTTGCTGTTATTTTCACCAGCTTGAGGCGGCATTCATTGTAAACGTGGTTTTTCTGTGAAGAAAAAGATGATTTTCCGTCAATTAAGGTTAAAATGGCGGGTATGAGCGAAATTAAAACCCAAGTCCAGTTCGTCGATATCGACGAAGATATGGCTGGCCAACGCATTGATAACTTTCTGCGTAACCAATTAAAAAGTATTCCTAAGAGCGTGGTTTATCGAATCTTGCGCAAGGGAGAGGTGCGAGTTAATAAAAAGCGCGTTAAAGCTGAATATAAACTGGCAGCAGGAGATAGTATCCGCATTCCTCCCGTAACTATGGAGGTGGATGAATCAGAGCAGGCCGCACCGAGTGTGAAGCTGAATCGCGTTGCTGAATTAGAAGCGTGTATCGTTTACGAAGACGACCATCTTTTGGTTCTTAACAAACCTTCTGGGACGGCAGTGCATGGCGGTAGCGGTTTAAAGTTTGGTGCGATCGAAGCGTTACGAGCTTTGCGTCCACAAGCGCGTTTTTTAGAGCTGGTACATCGTATCGACCGAGACACATCTGGCATCTTATTAGTTGCTAAGAAGCGTTCGGCTTTGCGTCATTTACAGGCACAGTTTCGTGAGAAAACGGTACAAAAATACTATTTTGCGTTAGTGATGGGACACTGGCCGAGCGAGGTTAAAGTCGTTAATGCACCATTACTTAAAAATGAAGTTAATAGTATTGTTCGGGTTAATCCTAATGGTAAACCATCAGAAACTCGTTTTAGAGTGCTCGAACAATTTGCGCAAGCGACTCTAGTTCAAGCCAGTCCGATTACGGGGCGAACACATCAAATACGTGTGCATACTCAATACGCAGGTCACCCCATTGCTTGGGATGACCGATATGGTGACCGCCGATTTGACGCGTATGTGAGTCAATTTGCTATAAATCGCCTATTTTTGCATGCCGCCAATATCCAATTTATCCATCCAGCAACAGGGGATAAAATGGACATCAGTGCTCCACTAGAGACTTCGTTAGAGCGGGCATTAGGACAAATGCGTCAAGCTTGATGATTGCTATGGATGAATCTTTTTAGTTTTTACTGATGAGATTCATTCGTTCGTTAAATGACGTTAACCTGTTCTTTCTCTAAGAGTTGAATCAGCTTAATCAGTGGCAAGCCGATTAATGAATTGGGGTCATCACCTTCCAAACGTTCAAAGAGAGCAATGCCAAGTCCTTCGCTTTTAAAACTACCAGCACAGTAAAAAGGCTGTTCTTTATCAACGTATCGAGCCACCATCTCTGGTGTAAGCGAACGAAAGTGTACTTTAAAAGTATCGATTGTGACTTGAGTCTGTTTGGTTTGAGTATTGTGTAATGCGAGACCGGTATAAAAAGTGATGGTTTGACCACTTTGTTGCAATAGCTGATGAATTGCCGTTTCTCGGTTGTAGGGTTTACCAATGATCTGACCATTGATGACGCATACTTGATCAGAGCCAATCACTAAGCTTGGTGCTAATAAGTGGCAAGAGCGTGCTTTGTTCGTTGCTAAGCGCATCACCAGTTGTTCAGGTGTTTCATCCGTTAAAGGTGTTTCATCACAATCAGGCGTTGCCGTAATAAAAGGGATCGCAAGTTTTTCTAGCAATTGTTGCCGATAAAGTGAGGTTGAAGCCAAAACTAGTTGGTAATGTTGCATTTTGATTTACAATTATCTCCAGTGTATGAATAGCATACCGGAAACTGGCCGATCGTCTCAAGCAAAGTGAGCGATAGGATACACATTACGAACGGTTAATCTTCTGTTTAGCATAACACCGTAACGTGCTTCTTAAGCCAATAGCGAAATAAGGCATAGCAACTTTTTTGCCTTTTTCTTTGACTAAAACAATTTTGGAAGATAATATTCGCGCCCTATGCAAAAGGTAAAAATACCGCGGACGATTGACCCTGCGAAAGCTGCTCAAAAACGATTGGATTATGATGGTATCATCCAAGCCAGTCTTTTAAAACGCTTAGAAGAGTCAGTCGATGGCGTAAAACGCGACGCTCAAGTCTCATTGTCATTTGGGATGGATGAACAGCAACTGGTTGTTATCTCTGGTAAAGCTAACATCGAAGTTGATTTAGAGTGTCAACGCTGTAATGAAACCTTCGCACATGAGTGTGAAGTTCAGTTCACTTACACTCCTTATTATAGTGAAAAAAGTGAACAAGATGCACCGGATGAGTACGATTTGGTAGATCCTAACGAATACGGTGAAGTTGATTTAATACAGTTAGTTGAAGACGAGTTCATTCTTGGTTTACCCCAAGTAGCGATGCATGATGAAGCGGATTGTAGCGTTCAATCAAACAATTTGGTATTTGGTGAACTTCCAGAAGAAGCCTTGTTGGAAGACAAGCCGAATCCATTCGATGTTTTAAAAAGTTTAAAGAAGTAAATCTTTAAACATTAACATAGGAGTAGGGTCCATGGCCGTACAACAAAACCGTAAAACACGTTCTAAGCGTGGCATGCGTCGTTCACATGATGCGCTAACTTCAGCTGCATTATCTGTAGATGCAACTTCAGGTGAAACTCACCTACGTCACAATGTGACCGCTGAAGGCTACTACCGTGGCAAAAAGGTTATCAACAAGTAAGGTTGACCTTTGCAAAATTTAACCGTTGCACTTGATGCAATGGGCGGGGATTTCGGTCCTCGCGTAACAGTGCCTGCCGCCGTGCAGGCACTGTCGCATTTCCCAGAGCTAAAAGTGATTTTAGTGGGTGATCATACCGCTATCACTCAACAATTATCTTTGCTAGGTTACCAAACCAATTCTCGTCTGAGTATTGTGCATAGTGACCGAGTCATTGCTAACTCAGAAAAACCTTCATTAGCGTTACGCCATAGCCACGATAGCTCGATGGGTTTAGCTATAGACCTGGTTGCTCAGCAGCAGGCCGATGCTTGTGTCAGTGCTGGTAATACCGGCGCGTTGATGGCACTGTCCCGTTTTCGTTTAAAGCTTCTCCCGGGGATAGAACGCCCAGCATTAGTGACGGCCTTACCCACGGTATCAGGGGGAAAGACGTGGTTATTAGATCTTGGTGCAAATGTCTCTAGTGATGCAGACTCACTGTTTCAATTTGCGGTTATGGGGGCTGCGTTAGCAGAGCAACATTTACAACGTTCACCTCGTGTGGCAATTTTAAATATCGGTGCAGAAGAGATAAAAGGCAATGATCTCGTTAAAGGTTGTGCACAGTTGCTCAAGCAAACTCAAGCCGTGAATTTTATTGGCTATATTGAAGGGAATCAGTTATTGATGGATGCCGCCGACGTTGTGGTGTGTGATGGATTTGTCGGTAATGTTTGTTTAAAAACCTGTGAAGGGACAGCACAACTCTTTATTGATAAGTTAAAAAATCTTTTTTTAGCCTCATCCATAAAGGGTTGGATTGCTCGAAAAGTGTTTTCTGAGCTGTTTTATGAATTAAAAACCTTGAACCCCGACCAGTATAACGGCGCAAGTTTGTTAGGATTACGCGGCATAGTCATTAAAAGTCATGGAAGTGCCGATGTATCCGCAGTCGTCAATGCGATAGGTGAAGCGGTTCATGAAGTGAAACGACAAGTCCCCAGCCGCATAAGCGATCGTTTGGAAGCGGTTTTACTCGAGAGGCATTATTAGTCTTCATGTATAGCAAAATTTTAGGTACTGGTAGCTACTTGCCATCTCAGGTGCGTACTAACGCAGATTTAGAGAAAATGGTAGACACCAATGATGAATGGATTGTGACCCGGACGGGGATTCGTGAACGTCGAATTGCCGCTGATAACGAAACCGTCGCCGATATGGCATTTTATGCTGCTGAAAAAGCCATCGAAATGGCACAAATTGATAAAAATGAAATTGATCTGATCATCGTTGCTACGACAAGTGGCAGTCATACTTTTCCCTCTTCTGCATGTCAGGTTCAAGCGAAATTGGGAATTAAAGGTTGTCCGGCCTTTGACTTAGCAGCAGCATGCTCTGGTTTTGTGTATGCATTGTCCGTTGCTGATCAGCACATTAAATCTGGTATGTGTAAAAAAGTATTGGTAATTGGTGCGGATGCACTCTCGAAAACGTGTGATCCAACGGATCGTTCGACCATTATTTTATTTGGTGATGCAGCTGGAGCCGTGGTGATTGGTGCAAGTCAGGAACCGGGCATTTTATCTACCCATATTTATGCAGATGGTGAGTTTGGTGAATTACTCAGCCTTGAAGTGCCTGAGCGTGGTGGTAATGCTGATAAGTGGTTGCACATGGCAGGTAACGAAGTATTTAAAGTTGCCGTTACTCAATTGTCTAAATTAGTTAAAGATACCTTAGCAGCGAATAATTTGCATAAATCACAATTAGATTGGTTAGTGCCGCATCAAGCCAATTATCGGATTATTTCTGCTACTGCAAAGAAACTTTCCATGTCATTAGATCAAGTTGTCATGACCTTAGATAGACACGGTAATACTTCAGCTGCAACGGTACCAACCGCATTAGATGAAGCGGTGCGCGATGGACGCATTCAACGTGGCCAGTTATTGCTGTTAGAAGCGTTTGGTGGTGGTTTTACTTGGGGCTCTGCCTTGGTTAAATTCTGATTGCTCCCCAATCACTTATTTGACGTTGAAGAGTCGCTTGACTCTTTATCCATTTTATTAGGTTAAGGAAAGAACATGAGCAAGTTTGCTATTGTATTCCCAGGCCAAGGTTCACAAGCAATCGGTATGCTTGCGGAGCTTGGTGAACAGTATGATGTTGTAAAACAGACGTTTAGCCAAGCTTCTGAAGTATTAGGTTATGACTTATGGGCATTAGTTCAACAAGGCCCAGCAGAAGATCTTAACCAAACTCATCGTACGCAACCCGCTATCCTTGCTGCATCGGTTGCTATTTGGCGTGTGTGGCAGTCATTGAACTTGCCTCAACCTGAAGTCTTAGCAGGACACAGTTTAGGTGAATACTCTGCGTTAGTATGCTCGGGGGTGATTGATTTTCAGCAGGCGATCAGCTTAGTTGAATTACGTGGTCGATTAATGCAAGAGGCTGTACCTGCTGGCACGGGAGCAATGTATGCGATCATTGGTCTTGATGATGAGGCGATTGCCAACGCGTGCCAACAAGCCGCTCAAGGTCAAATTGTTTCTCCGGTAAACTTTAACTCCCCAGGTCAGGTCGTGATTGCTGGGCAGAAAGAGGCTGTTGAGCGTGCTGGTGTACTGTGCAAAGAAGCGGGTGCCAAGCGAGCATTACCCTTGCCAGTGTCAGTGCCATCGCATTGTGCATTAATGAAACCCGCCGCAGAAAAATTAGCCATTGCGCTCGCTGGACTTCAGTTTAATAGCCCATCAATTCCGGTCATTAATAACGTTGATGTGCTGGCTGAAACGGATCCTGCAAAAATTAAAGATGCCCTTGTGCGTCAGCTTTATAATCCGGTACGTTGGACAGAAGCGGTACAAAGCATGAGTGACCAAGGGATTGAAAAACTTATTGAAGTTGGTCCAGGTAAAGTGTTAACTGGATTAACCAAACGCATAGTGAAAACACTGGATGCGGTAGCCGTAAACGATAGCGCTTCATTCGAAGCTGTGCAATAAAGTAGGAATCAAACATGAATGAATTCATGAGCCTTGAAGGTAAAGTCGCTCTAGTCACGGGAGCAAGTCGTGGGATTGGCCGCTCAATCGCAGAAGTGCTTGTCGCACGCGGTGCAACCGTGATTGGAACAGCAACCAGCGATAGTGGCGCAGATGCAATCAGTACTTATCTAGGCGAGAAGGGTAAAGGGTTTGCTTTGAATGTGACTGACCCTGCATCGATCGAATCGGTACTCAAAGCGATCAATGAACAGTTTGGCAGCATCGACATTTTAGTGAATAATGCCGGTATCACACGTGATAACCTATTGATGCGTATGAAAGACGAAGAGTGGATGGATATCTTAGATACCAACTTAACGTCGATTTTCCGCTTATCGAAAGCGGTATTACGTGGCATGATGAAAAAACGCCATGGTCGAATCATTAATGTTGGTTCGGTTGTTGGTACCATGGGTAATGCTGGACAAACTAACTATGCAGCGGCAAAAGCGGGCGTAATTGGCTTTACCAAGTCGATGGCACGTGAAGTTGCATCCCGTGGTGTGACTGTGAACACAGTTGCACCAGGTTTTATCGCCACAGATATGACAAAAGCGCTGAATGATGAGCAACGTGCTGCTACACTAGCGCAAGTTCCAGCGGGTCGTCTGGGTGAACCTCATGAAATTGCTTCTGCAGTGGCTTTTTTAGCGTCCAATGAAGCAGCTTACATTACGGGTGAGACTCTGCACGTCAACGGCGGAATGTACATGGTTTAATGCCAAGTGTTTGGAGAAGTTAAGCGACAGTCGTCAATAAATGCTGACTTTTCTTAACAGTTGGTTTTTAGGTGCGCAACATTTGTGCATGATTTATGTCAAAAATGGTGTGAATTTCGGTTAAAATCGGTAAATTTGTGGTTTGACCAGCAAGGTCCCCCTTGCAACTTTCACTAGTTCGAATAAACTACGGAATCATCGCATTAGGCGAAATCTGTAAAGGAAAAGAAAACATGAGCAACATTGAAGAACGCGTAAAGAAAATCATCGTTGAACAGCTAGGTGTAGACGAAGCAGAAGTAAAAAATGAATCTTCTTTCGTTGAAGATCTAGGTGCAGATTCTCTAGACACTGTTGAATTAGTTATGGCTCTTGAAGAGGAATTTGATACTGAGATTCCTGATGAAGAAGCAGAGAAAATCACTACTGTTCAAGCTGCGATTGATTACGTGACCAGCAACGCTCAGTAATGTTCTCCCCAGGCGGCCCTCTGGCCGCCTGAGTTTTTTAGTCATCTATCCCTCTCATAGAATGTTTCTATCCCGGAGAATATGATCGTGTCCAAGCGTCGTGTCGTTGTCACTGGCATGGGTATGTTGTCACCAGTAGGCAACACTGTAGAATCTTCTTGGAAAGCCCTGCTAGCTGGTCAAAGTGGTATTGTTAATATTGAGCACTTTGATACTACAAATTTCTCAACTCGTTTCGCAGGTCTAGTCAAAGACTTTAATTGCGAAGAGTATATGTCTAAAAAAGATGCCAGAAAAATGGATCTTTTTATCCAATATGGCATTGCTGCGGGTATTCAAGCTCTAGACGATTCCGGTCTGCAAATTACGCAAGCTAATGCGCCACGTGTTGGTGTCGCCATTGGTTCGGGAATTGGTGGTCTTGAGTTAATTGAATCTGGCCATCAGGCATTAATCGAAAAAGGTCCACGTAAGGTTAGCCCATTTTTCGTTCCCTCAACCATTGTTAACATGGTTGCAGGTAACCTTTCTATTATGCGTGGTTTACGTGGTCCAAATCTTGCAATTTCAACCGCTTGTACCACTGGATTGCACAATATTGGTCATGCCGCACGGATGATTGCTTACGGTGATGCCGATGCCATGGTTGCGGGTGGTGCAGAAAAAGCCTCCACACCTTTAGGTATGGCTGGTTTTGGTGCTGCGAAAGCGTTATCCACTCGCAATGATGAACCACAAAAAGCTTCACGCCCTTGGGATAAAGATCGTGATGGTTTTGTATTGGGTGATGGTGCTGGTGTGATTGTGCTTGAAGAGTATGAACACGCTAAAGCTCGTGGTGCTAAAATTTATGCTGAGTTGGTCGGTTTTGGTATGTCAGGTGATGCTTATCACATGACTTCACCAAGTGAAGACGGTTCTGGTGGCGCTCTAGCGATGGAAGCCGCGATGCGTGATGCTGGAGTCACAGGAACTCAAATTGGTTATGTTAATGCTCACGGAACGTCAACTCCGGCCGGTGATGTCGCGGAAGTAAAAGGCATCAAACGAGCATTAGGTGAAGAAGGCGCTAAACAAGTATTAGTCTCTTCAACCAAATCAATGACGGGTCACTTGCTCGGTGCAGCAGGTTCTGTTGAAGCGATCATTACCATCATGTCGTTGGTTGACCAAATTGTTCCACCAACCATTAACCTTGATAACCCAGAAGAAGGGTTAGAGATAGACTTAGTGCCCCATACGGCGCGTAAAGTATCAGGTATGGATTATGCGATATGTAACTCGTTTGGCTTCGGTGGTACCAACGGTTCACTGATTTTTAAACGCGTATAATTAATCTATCTGATTGAGTTTGAGTTTAAACGGCTTGGTGCTTTGCATTAGGCCGTTTATTTTTTCAGGGAGTCAAGCATGATTGGGCAAAATGGATTCAACGAGCCCCTAATTACCGCCAGTGATCGTTCTTTCCAATATGGCGATGGCTGCTTTAGTACTCTATTGATTAAACAAGGTAAAATTCAGCTCTGGGATTATCATCAAGAGCGAATGGAGGCTTGCTTACAGCGCTTGGCGATTCCATCTCCTGATTGGTTAAAAATAGAACTTGCGTTGAATCAAGCGGCGATAGGTAAGCCACTGGCGGGAATGAAACTGCATATTAGCCGTGGCGAAGGAGGACGAGGTTATAGTCCAAGCCAACAACATTCATCAAGAATTACATTGAGTCATTTTGATTTTCCAGTTCATTATCATCAATGGCAACGTCAAGGGATCAGATTAGGCGTCTGTGAGCAGCGCATGGGACTCAACCCATTGCTGGCGGGACATAAACATAATAACCGCTTAGAGCAAGTTTTACTGCGTGGTGAAATGGATCGTGCAGGGTATGACGATGGCGTTTGTTTGGATCTTAATCATCATATCGTTGAAACAACGATGGCAAATTTGTTCTGGGTGAAAAATGGCACCTTATATACGCCGAGTCTTGATAATGCTGGTGTTGCTGGTGTCGCGCGGCGGATGATTTTACAATCGGCAACATCATTCGGGTTGACCGTGGAAATTGGTCAGTTTCCAATGGAGCATTTAATTGCTGCTGATGAGGTTTTTATTTCTAATGCCATCATTGAAGTCGCGCCTGTCATCGGTATTGCGCATCATTTGTATACCATCGGCCGTTATGTACGAGATTTTCAGGAGAGTTTTAATTCGTGATTAAAAAATTACTGGCCTTAATTTTAGTCATCATTGTTTTTGCTACTGCAAGCTACTTTTATGCAGTTAAAAAGACCAATGATTACCTCGAGCAGCCGTTATTGATCACTGAACCGCAGTTGATCACTATTCATGGTGGGACGAGTTTAAACAGAGCGTTGGCGTTAATGACCGATCAAGCTTGGTTAGTTGATGATCCTTTGGCCTCGAAGTTATTACGTCGTTTCTACCCTGAATTAACGCCGATTAGAGCGGGAACGTATCAATTACAGCCCGGGTTATCGCTACAAGATAGTTTAGCGTTATTGGTTTCTGGGCGAGAATTTCAGTTTTCGATCACCTTTATTGAAGGAAGCCGTTTTTCTGAATGGCGTGCTAGCTTAGCGCAAAATCCTAACTTACAACAAACGCTGACTGAGCATTCAGAGGCAGACATCGCCCAATTATTAGGCATCGATAATGCAAAGTTAGAAGGCTTATTTTTGGCGGAAACCTACCATTTTACTAAAGGGGAGAAGGATATTGATATCCTTCGTCGAGCGCATCGTAAGCTCAATCGTCTGCTTGAGCATGAATGGGAGCATCGTCAGCCTGATTTGCCATTGAAAACTCCTTACGAAGCCCTTATTTTGGCGTCGATTATTGAAAAAGAAACGGCGATCGATGCGGAGCGGGAGCGAGTCTCTTCGGTGTTTATTAATCGATTAAACAAGCGAATGCGTTTACAAACGGACCCTACGGTTATTTATGGAATGGGTGATCGTTATCAAGGGCGGATTCGCCGTGCTGATTTGCGTGAAGCGACAGAATATAATACTTACGTGATCAATGGACTCCCTCCGACGCCGATCGCGATGGCTGGCCCCGCTTCGATTAAGGCCGCTTTAAATCCGGAACAGAGTGATTACCTTTATTTTGTGGCCAGTGGTCATGGTGATCACGTGTTTTCAAAAACATTAGCAGAACATAATCGCGCGGTTCGCGCCTATTTACAAGTGATCAGAAGTCGACAATGAACGCAAAATTTATCGTAGTAGAAGGGCTAGAAGGCGCAGGAAAAAGCACGGCTATTCAGGTTGTGATCGATACGTTACAAGCTTTTGGTATTGAGTCAATTACCCAGACTCGTGAGCCCGGTGGCACGGTATTGGCTGAAAAAATGCGTGCTTTAGTCAAAGAAGATCACCCTGGTGAAGTTTTACAAGATGTGACGGAAGTGCTGCTAATGTACGCCGCACGGGTACAACTTGTGGAAAACGTCATTAAACCTGCATTGGCGGCAGGATGCTGGGTCGTGGGCGATCGCCATGACATGTCTTCGCAAGCTTATCAAGGCGGCGGACGGCAGATTAGCCCTGCGACGATGCAGCAGCTTAAGCAGTTAGCGTTAGGGGCGTTTAGCCCAGATTTTACTTTATACTTAGATATCGATCCGCGAGTCGGATTAGAGCGAGCTCGTGGGCGAGGGGAGTTGGATCGTATTGAGAGAATGGACTTGAGTTTTTTTGAACGTACACGACAGCGTTATCTAGAACTGGCTAAGGACAATCCATCAGTCACGATTATTAACGCGCAGCAAACCTTACAAGCGGTGACACAAGATATTCAGCAAGCGTTATTAAACTGGTTAAATCAACATAAAGGTTAATGATGAACGCAGTATATCCTTGGTTAAGCGAGGCATGGGAGCGTTGGAAACAACAGCTTGAGCATCAGCGCTTTGCTTCAGCAACCTTAATCAATGCCCCACACGGAGTAGGCGCAGAGCAGTTGATTGAGAAATTCTCGCAGGCATTAATGTGTACTACACAGCGTAGTGAGCCCTGTGGATTTTGTCATGGCTGTGAGTTAATGCTATCGGCCACGCATCCGGATTATCATCTTGTTCGTCCTGAAAAAGAGGGCAAGTCGATTACGGTTGAGCAAATTCGTATAGCGAATCGATTAGCACAAGAGTCTTCACAGCTCTCAGGCTTTCGGTTGATCGTGATTGAGCCTGCCGAAGCAATGAATGAATCAGCAGCGAATGCTTTACTGAAAACGCTTGAAGAGCCCGCAGAAAAATGTGTTTTCATTTTACTGACTCATCAAGTGAGCCGTTTACTGGCGACAATCGTCAGTCGTTGCCAACAAATTATTATTCCAGAACCGCAGCCACAAGCCGTTATGCCGTGGTTAACCGAACAGTGTCAACAATCGATTCCTGCTTTTGCTGCTCATATTCATGGTAATGCTCCATTACTGACTCGAGCGTTTATTTTACAAGGTGAACTCCAAAATTATTTGGCGATTGAGCAGCAATTTGTTCAGGCATTACAAGGCGACATTTCGGCATTATTAAATTGTGCGAAAACGATCAGTGGCCAGCCTCTCAGTGGACTACGTTGGCTTTGGTATCTCTTGACTGACGCCCAAAAAACCGCTTTTGGGGTATGGCAGCCTTACTTTACTCCGCAAAGTCAGTGGCTTGCTCAAGCTCGTTCTTTGTCTTTATTACAACAACAAACGGATTCATTGGCGCAGTTGATCAATCAATTACAGGGATTTAGTGGGTTAAATAGTGAACTTTTAATTGCTGATTGGTTATTTAAATTTAATGAGGAAACATGTTTGTAGATTCACATTGTCATCTTGATAAACTGAACTATCAAGATTTACACCAAGATATCAGCGATGTTCTTGCTAAAGCCGAACGGGCTAAAGTGACACAATTACTTTCTGTGGGTGTGACGTTAGACTCATTTCCCAATATGTTAGCGATGATTACTCCCTTCGATAATATTCATGCTTCTTGTGGTGTTCATCCTCTCGACGTGCAAAGTGATTTTGATCTAGAGCGTTTTCACACTTATGCTCGTGACCCTAAAGTGGTTGCGATTGGTGAAACTGGGCTCGATTATCACTATCAGCCAGAAATGGCGGAATTACAACAACAGCGTTTTATTCAGCATATTGATACTGCCGTTGAACTCAATAAGCCATTGATTATTCATACTCGTCAAGCGCGAGAAGATACTTTAGCTATACTCAAAGCACATCACGCAGAGCGTTGTGGCGGGGTTATACACTGTTTTACTGAAGATTGGGCTTTTGCGCAGGCGGCAATGGATTTAGGCTTCTATATTTCGATCTCTGGGATCGTTACGTTTCGCCAAGCAACAGAGCTCAAAGCCGTGGTAAAGGCACTGCCATTAGATAGGTTGTTGATTGAAACCGATTCGCCTTATTTAGCGCCAGTACCTCATCGAGGTAAAGAGAATCAGCCGGCTTATGTGGTTGAGGTTGCGGCTTATATTGCTCAACTTAAAGGGCTTTCTTTGGGCGAAGTTGCAGAAAAAACCAGCAAAAACTTCCAAGATCTTTTTTTGCGATGAAAATCAAAGTTTATAGGTGTAAGACGCCTGGAATGGCTGTTTTACGTGCTTTACTTCAAATTATCATCAAGAATTAGCCTTGTTTACTTAATGTGTTGAATATTTAGTCTAAACTAATCAATTGGTAATTTTGTTACTAAAAATAACAACCTCATCAATTTAATTTACCAAGTAAAATTAATTGATGGAAAATTATTATTAATATAAACAATAGGATAGAATGCTTCTGTTGCCTTGTCGACAAGTGATGGCTGTGTGATCTGTCTATTACTTTGAAACTAAATTTCTTTACGAACTGGAAAGTTTGAGGGGCATCAAGATATATTTAGAGGCGGAAAATATAATACATTTGTGGTTACATTTTCATTGGGTGCTAACATTTAGGCTACGGGGGTGTGCCGTTGGAACCCGAAAAATTCTAATAACTTAATCAGGAGCATAAACATGTTAAAGAACGCTTTTGCTAACCTGCAAAAAGTAGGTAAAGCACTGATGCTTCCAGTATCAGTCTTACCTGTTGCAGGTATTTTGCTTGGTGTTGGGGCGGCAAACTTTAGTTGGCTGCCAGAAGTCGTATCCCATTTAATGGAACAAGCTGGTGGCTCGGTATTTGGTCAAATGGCACTCTTGTTTGCCGTTGGTGTCGCCCTAGGCTTTACCAATAACGATGGTGTATCAGGACTTTCTGCTATTGTCGGCTATGGCATCATGGTTGCTACGCTGAAGGTTTTAGCTGATGTTGAAATTGATCAGGCAAAAGATGCGTTGCTGGCCATTGGGCAAACACTTGATGATTCAGCTATTGAAGCTATCAGAAGAAAGTATGAAACGGGTGTTCTTGGTGGGATTCTTGCGGGTGGTGTTGCTGCTTGGGCATTTAATCGCTTTTACAAAATTCAACTACCAGAATATTTGGGCTTCTTTGCTGGTAAGCGTGCAGTACCGATTATTACTGGTTTCTTAGCTATTGCATTAGGTATCATTCTTTCTTTTATTTGGCCACCAGTGGGCGCTCAGATCGCTTCTTTCTCTGATTGGGCAGCAAATCAGAACCCAGTAACCGCATTTGGTATCTACGGGGTTGTAGAGCGCGCATTGATTCCATTTGGTTTGCATCATATCTGGAATGTACCTTTCTTCTATCAAGCTGGTGAATGTGTCAATAGTGCGGGTCAAACGGTTAATGGTATTATGACTTGTTTCTTGACTGCGAATGATGTGACTCGCGAAGCGGGTAATGGTTTTGGTCAGTTAGCCGGTGGTTACCTATTTAAAATGTTTGGTCTTCCTGCAGCGGCTTTTGCGATTGCGCATTGTGCTAAACCTGAGAACCGTGCAAAAATCATGGGTATCATGGCTTCTGCGGCATTAACTTCTTTCCTAACCGGTATTACTGAGCCAATTGAATTCTCTTTCCTATTCATTGCTCCTGTACTTTACGCGGTTCACGCGGTACTTGCTGGCTTGGCGTATGTCCTAACCAACTCGCTAGGCATTGTTCATGGCCACACGTTCTCTAATGGCTTTATTGACTTTGTTGTTCAATCTCCTCGTGCAGAAAACATGTTGCTACTGGTAGGCTTAGGTATTGCTTATGCTGTGCTTTACTATGTGGTATTTACGTTTGTTATTCGTACCTTGAATCTGAAAACACCGGGCCGTGAAGATGAATCCGCTGATGCGAATACTTCAACAGGGTCAGAGTTAGCAGGTGAATTAGTAGCGGCATTTGGTGGTAAAGAAAATATCACTAACTTAGATGCTTGTATTACTCGCCTACGCGTATCGGTTGCAGAGACAGAGTTGGTTGATCAAGCGAAACTAAAACAACTCGGTGCTGCTGGCGTTGTTGTGGTGTCTGGTGGTGTACAAGCTATTTTTGGTACTAAATCAGATAACTTAAAAACAGAAATGGATGAGTGGATTCGCAACCACGGTTAATTCTCATTCTTTCTTCCCCTATAAATAAGGAGACTTCGGTCTCCTTTTTATCGGTTTGCTGAAAGCGCTCATTATCAATGATGTTTTAGCCTCTACCTATACTCTATCTTAACCTATCTTTACCTCTTTGCTGACATTGCTCAGTACACTCCTCGTTAGACTGCCGTTATTTCCTTTGATTTTATTTTGCACTTGGTTGGATTATGCGTGTCATGTTTATTCTTTCTTCTGACGGAGCCGACTTTGCTGCAATTGGACATCATCGGGGAGTTTATTTCTCAATCTTAGACATTTGAGTAAATACCAGACGATATAGGATAAGTGACTTATGAAAAAAATAGCTGCAGTGGCGATGTTATTCAGCGTACCAGTAAGTGTTTATGCTCAACAAGAGCCGAGTTTAAAAGTAGGTATGGCCGTAGATCAACAGTTGAGTGCAGTCATTGAGGTTGATGAGCAATATCGTTTTATTCTTGGTAATGAAGGTGCCGCTTTTGATTATTTGATGCGCCGTGGCAATTTTGATCGAGCTGACGTTCCTTTGGATTGGTACGTTGGGATTGGTGCTTGGGGAGAATGGGATGGTGATTTTGGTCCGCGCGTACCATTAGGGGTTAACTGGCCAATTAACAGTAATATTGATGTCTATGGTCAAGTTCATCCAGAGTTAAACCTCCATTCAGGTGTCAATTTGCAATTGGGTGCGGCGTTAGGGATCACTTATCGCTTCTAAAATCGATAAGGCCACAGCAGATTAGCTGCTCGTGGCCTTATTAAGAGGAGATTATTCTTCTTGTTTCGCCATAGCTTTTTTAATGCAGATGGCTGCACCGCCCCAAGTGAGCCCAAGACCGATAATCATCATAATAATAGCACCAGTAGTCATTAGTTTGCTTCCTTACGATTCGTTAAGTTCACGATGGCACCCATCACCAGCAATGCGATAATAATCGTCCAACCTAAAGTTAAATTATAGCCACCATACCCTTCAGTAAGTAGTGCACGTAATTTAGTTACGACAATGATTGCCAACACGACAGGGGAAACGAAGCGCAAACAAATGTCGAACCATACTCCAATCGTAAAATCAGAAATAGAGTTCACATACTTACGCACGTCAGAAATTTTCAGCAGCCAAGTCATAAGAATAAGCTCAACCAAGCAACTCGCCATAATTCCGACGTTGTTCGCAAAGTGATCGACTAAATCGAGTAGCAGTAAGCCACCATTGGTCGCAAATGCCATAGAAATAATAAAGCCTGAGCCGATAACGATATTAGCTGCTTTCTTACGGCTCCAACCCAGTTTGTCAATCACCGCGGAGGTGACGGCTTCTAAGATCGAGATGTGTGAGCTTAGTCCAGCGACCACTAACGCTAAGAAAAATAGCGGGCCTAGAATGTAAGGGATTGGAAGTAGGTTAATAGCCGCAGGGATAGTGACAAAAGCTAAACCAACGCCAGCAGAAACGACTTCAGTCAGCGGTTTGCCTTGTTCTTGAGCCATGTAACCAAGAACTGAGAAAATCATGATACCAGCGAGAATTGAAAAACCGCAGTTGATCAAGACGGTCATAAAAGCATTATTGGTGATGTCAGATTTCTGTGGTAGGTAGCTTGAATAGGCCAGCATAATCGCAAAGCCAATACTGAGCGTAAAGAAGATTTGCCCATAAGCGGCTGCCCAGACTTTAACATCCCAAATCTTACTAAAATCAGGCTCAAACATATAGTTGACGCCATCTAATGCACCCGGTAAGAAAATCATGCGTGCAATTAGGAGTAGTACCATGATAAACAATACCGGCATCATGACTTTAGAAGCACGTTCAATACCAGATTTAACTCCGCCAACGATAGCCGCATAAGTTATTGCCCAAGCAATCGCCATCGTAAAAGCAATTTTCCACTGAATCGATCCAAGGTTAGTCGGCGAGTTATCACCCAGACCTAAGTACTCGCTAAAGAAAAAGCTATTGGTATCCGTTCCCCAACTTTGGGTAAATGACATGCCGAAGTAGGAGATTGCCCAGCCAATCACGGCTACATAGTACACCCCAATGGTTGCCGCGATACCCACTTGAAACCAACCAAGCCATTCAAATTTTGTGTTAATTTTGGCAAGAGTCGTTGGTGCAGAGCCGCGATGTTTTTGACCCATACTGAATTCAAGGATCATAAAAGGAATGCCGGCTGTTAGCATGGCAAATAGATAAGGGATGAAAAAAGCGCCCCCTCCATTCTCATAAGCCATGTAGGGAAAACGCCAAATGTTACCTAGGCCAATCGCAGAACCTACTGCGGCTAAAATGAATCCGGTACGGGATCCCCATTGTTCTCGCTTCATTTATTTCTCCTTAATCATTCCCTGAGGTATGAAGCCTCATTAGACCTTGTTTACTCATTCATTGAGATGTGGAAGCAAGCCTTCCCGTTACCGCTCACTTTTGCCAGAGTAGACTGCCGAAAAGATCATCGTATGAGTATAGGTCTAATTGTTAAAATATTGTTCCATCATCCATGAAAGTGTAAAAACGTAGATTTACCTGTGGTCTATGTTGTTATTTGTTGGAATATTATTCTGTTGTTGTCGATGTGTGTTTGCGTAATCTGAAATAATCAGCTGCGCATTAATTGAGAGACTACAGAGAACTTTTAAAAATGGCAATACAATGTAAACGGTTTGTTGTTAGTGATAGATAGCGGCATTCAAGTTATTAAAGCACAAATCTAGGGATATATTTGTGCTTTTGGTCGTTAACTGAATCAATCCACTCTATTAAAAGTCATTGTCCATTGATAAAACTGTATTTAACAACAGAGTGCTTGACCAAAAAAACAGCAGTTAGTGGTCAGTGCTTCTAGCTGAGGCTGATCTTGCAAGGTTAAATTTGGTTTGAGATAAACGGCTTGATATCTATGATTCGCAATCAGGGAGACGATAAAGCCATTTCCATACTAATCAGTGATGAACAGCTTAAAAACGTAAGCTGAGCCCTAAATTAAAAGCAAATTGATTCATCCAGTTGGAGCGAAAGCCAATCACACAGCCATTATTTTGCTCAAGTTGACAAATAGCACTGGTATCGTTGTCAACCATAGTGCCAAGCCATCGGAAATGCGATGTAATGGTGAGGTTCGAGGCAATCTTGTAGTCTATACCTGCAAACACGCTGGACGAGAAGCCATATTTATTATTAACCCAGTCAACATCAGCGTATGAGCCACCCAGTCCTACACCAATAAACGCAGAACTTTTGGATTCTAGAGGGTAATAAATACTACTTTGGAAGTGCAGATAATGCATGGTGGCTTGATTATCGATTTGTTCAACTTGTGATGATTGATGGCTATAGAAAAAACCGATGCGTCCGGTTTGAAAGGAGGTTTCGATGGCTAATGCGATATTTTCCGATGGTTTGATGTCGTAGTGACGTTGCTGCTGATCTTCCACTTTGCCACCCAAGGTATAGCCAAAGTAAGGCGTCACATACAGTTCACTTTTTACTGGGAAGGCGAGTAAGCTCAATAGTAGGGGTAGCATAAACTGGGGGTAGAATAGCAATCCATGATGTCGCATTGTGATACTCCTTAAGTACAATTATCTATCCTACTATAGGATAGGATAGTGAGTGAAGACTCTCACTGCTCCGATAACTAAGAGTAAAAGCTTTGTTTGCTGCTCGTTCTGCGAGGATAAATGTGATAATCACTTGATATTTGTGTGGAAAAAAACGACAGTATAAAGGATTAGTGTATGCTTATGTTGTCATTCAGTGATTCTCAAGGAGAGGTGTATGGAACGCGATCTTAAACACGCATTAATGATTACCGCGGCAATATTTGCTGTTCTTATCGGATATGGTTTAATTACTATCGCCAATTAAAAGCTAGAGGTTCTGCTTATGGTGAACAGTGGAACAGTCTCAGGGCTAGAATCGAGAGTCGACACTGTTCGGCTCTCGAAGTTTCTGACTGGTAAAAATAGCTTAGTCGCCCAAGGTGGAGGGCAGCGGGGGATTTTTACTGCAGGTGTATTAGATGCTTTTATGCTGTCTAATTTTGACCCGTTTGATGAATTTTATGGTACGTCAGCGGGCGCGTTAAATCTTTGTTCCTATCTATGTCGTCAGCACGGTTTAGGTAAAGCTTTCATTCTCGAGCTAACCACCGATCCGCAATTTTTTCATTTATTCAGTTATATTCGACGTAAACAATACATGAATTTAGACTGGGCGCTCGATAAAATCAGCGATTATCCTTATCGTTTAGATTTGGACATGGGGCGACATGTCTTGGGCCAGCGCCAAGCTTTTGCTGCGGTGACGGAGGCTCAGTCATTAACCGATGCTTATTTTCCGATGTTGGGTGACGATTGGCGAGAAGTGCTTATCGCTACCTGCGCGATTCCAGGCTTATATACTCAAGAGGTCTCATTAGGTCAACATTGCTATATTGATGGTGGAGTGTCAGCATCCATCCCCGTTCAACAGGCTTGGCGTCAAGAAGCACGTTTTATCACGGTCATTCGGACTGAAACGTTAGAGGAAGAAGACCAACAAAATGCATTAGCAGAGCAAGAGTCTGATTCTCAGGTTAAATGGTTACGTGAATCGGTGAATCATATCCAGCAACATTGGCAAAATAAAATGTTGCAGTGGAAGCAAGATTGGAGTGGTTTTCTTCAACAACAAATCGCCAAGGCTCAACAGCTCAAGAAAGAGCAAAAACATCTCGATGTGTTAAATGGAGGACGCTGGCTGTTTGGGGCTGACAATATTTATCGGTTAAGTCATTTATTAGGCAATAAATTCGATGCGGGGCTCGCAGATATGTTGATGGTCCATTATCAAACCTATTCATTGACCAGTGACTTTCTTCATACACCACCAGATGATGCATTTATTTTACAAATTGTGCCAAGTGAGCCACTGAAATCAAGTTCCTTACTCAGTAGTCAGGAAGCGTTGCTTTATGACTACGAGTTAGGTCTACAAGCTGGCTACCGATTTATTGAAACCTTTGAACAGGCTAAGCGACTCGTGACTCAGCGTGCTAATCCTCCTGTCATTGATCCTTTTTATGGCGATCAATAGGAGGAGAGTGATTTATTGGTATTTTTTTTCCCCATATAAAACTCAATGTCATTCGGGTAGGTACGTTCCCTGTACCTACCGCTCAGATTAAAATACCGGCAAGATCCGCATACAGTTGGTGGTTCCTTCTACATCCATAATATCACCTTGAGTAATGATCACCAGATCGCCAAACTCGAGGAGCTTTTTGTCTTTTAGGGCTTGTAGGGCGGCTTGAGCCACCTCCGCTCCCTGACCATGGTTGCTATCAAAATAGAATGGCGTTACCCCTCGATAGAGCGCGCAACGGTTCAGAGCATGCTCATTACGAGACATGGCGAAGATAGGTAATATCGAGTTAAGGCGTGAGGTCATTAGCGCAGTTCGCCCTGACTCCGTTAACGTGACCATCGCTGTGACTCCTTCAAGATGATTGGCGGCATAAATGGTCGACATCGCTATTGTTTCTTCTTCGGTTTGGAAAGCGCGATCGATACGATAATTTTGTTGGCTGGCTTCAATCATTTTTTCTGCGCCGACACAGACTTCGGCCATAGCTTTGACGGTCTCTACTGGGTATTTACCTGCGGCTGTTTCCCCTGAAAGCATGACCGCATCAGTGCCATCGAGTACTGCGTTTGCTACGTCCATCACTTCTGCCCGAGTTGGCATCGGGTTGGTTATCATCGATTCCATCATCTGTGTGGCTGTAATGACGATGCGATTGAGCTCTTTAGAACGACGAATCAGTTTCTTTTGCACCGCGATTAATTCTGGATCGCCAATTTCTACTCCAAGATCGCCTCGTGCAACCATGATGACGTCAGAGGCGCGAATAATATCATCGATATTTTCATCACAAGAGACGGTCTCTGCGCGCTCAACTTTGGCCACCAATCTGGCATTCAGTCCGGCTTCGCGAGCTAAACGCCGAGCATAATCCATATCTTTCCCATTGCGTGGAAAAGAGATCGCTAAATAATCGACGCCAATGTCAGCTGCCAGCACAATATCTCGCTTATCTTTTTCTGTTAAGGCTTCAGCAGAAAGGCCACCGCCTTTTTTATTAATGCCTTTATTATTGGATAATGGTCCGCCGATAAGAACGGTAGTGTGGATTTTACTTCCTTGTACAGCGGTGACTTGCAACTGAACTCTGCCATCGTCGAGTAATAAAATGTCTTCTGCCACAACGTCATTTGGCAAAGCTTTGTAATCAATGCCGACGGTGTGCTGTGTGCCTTCACCGAGTCCGAGCTCGGCATCTAAAATGAAACTGTCGCCTTCATTGAGAAAAACCTTGTCTTCTTTGAAGGTCGATACTCGAATTTTAGGACCTTGCAGGTCACCTAATATCGCTACGTGTCGACCTAATCGTTGAGCAATTTCGCGAACTTTTTCCGCTCGTAAACGGTGATCATCTGCCGAGCCATGGGAAAAATTCATTCTGACTACATTCACCCCACAGCGAATAATCGTTTCTAACACACTACCTTGATCCGTTGATGGACCTAATGTAGCGACAATTTTTGTTCTTCTTAACGCTGCGGTCATATTTTTCTCCTTGAAAGTCCGGCCAATAAGTGCAACCTATTGGATCTCAGTATAGACCTAAGTCTCTAAAAATAGAGGGTTTAGAAAAAAAATGACGATTTCTCGATCCAACACCCATCTTGGGTCTTTTGGTGGTGAAATCTGTGGTTTTGGGGTTAAAAACACAAACTCAAATTTATATGCGTGATGGCTGTCACGGCTATACATCAAGTTGCTTCACAATTAGTTCGCAAAGTAAAAAAATTGGCAGGTTATTGAAATCTGGAGTGCACCATGTATATGGCTCAACCAGGCCATATTGATCATATTAAACAGGTCAATGCTGGTCGTGTATATAAATTGATAGATCAAAAAGGCCCTATATCGCGCATTGACCTTTCTAAAGAGAGTGAATTAGCTCCGGCAAGTATTACTAAAATTACTCGCGAATTAATTGATGCCCACTTGATCCATGAAACGACGGTTCAAGAAGCGATCAGTCGTGGCAGACCTGCCGTTGGTCTGCAAACCAATAATCAAGGCTGGCAATTTCTTTCCATGCGCTTGGGACGAGGCTATCTGACGATTGCGTTGCATGAGTTGGGTGGTGAGGTATTGATTGACACCAAAATTGATATTCATGAAATCGATCAAGATGATGTTTTGGCGCGATTATTATTTGAAATAGAAGAGTTTTTTCAAACCTACGCCGCCCAATTAGATCGGGTGACAAGCATTGCGATTACTCTGCCGGGTTTAGTCAATTCACAGCAGGGCATGGTATTACAAATGCCCCATTATAATGTGAAAAACTTGGCGTTAGGTCCTGAGATTTATAAAGCTACTGGGTTGCCGGTATTTGTTGCGAATGATACTCGAGCTTGGGCCTTGGCAGAAAAATTATTCGGTCACTCTCAAGATGTCGATAATTCGATATTGATTTCTATTCACCACGGATTAGGGGCCGGGATTATCGTTGATGGTCGGGTATTACAAGGCCGCTATGGCAATATTGGTGAGCTTGGGCACATTCAAATTGATCCTCAAGGTAAACGTTGTCATTGCGGCAATATTGGCTGTCTTGAAACGGTGGCGAGCTCGCAAGCGATTCGCGATCAGGTGTCGTTACGAATTGCTCAAGGAGAACCGTCGTCATTAGCAGAACAAGAGACGATTTCGATTGAGGACGTTTGCTTGGCGGCTGCCAATGGTGATCCGCTCGCCGTAGACGTGATTGAGCAACTCGGACGTTATTTAGGCGCTGCGATTGCGATAGTGATCAATTTGTTTAACCCTGACAAAGTGTTAATTGGTGGGGTGATGAATCAAGCAAAAACGGTGTTGTATCCTGCGATTCAGCGCTGTATTGAAGAGCAAAGCCTTCCTGCCTATCACCAACATCTGCAGTTGGTTGAATCCCGTTTTTATAAACAAGCCACAATGCCAGGAGCGGCTTTAATCAAGCAAGCGCTCTACGATGGTTTATTATTAATGAAAGTGGTTGAAGGATAATTTTTCTTCGTTTTTTTTGCACGACAGTTTACATTGTTCGCCTAAATTAATGATCTACCCAAGTGCCTCACAGAAATTTAGGTATATACTGTAAACGATGGTGCTTTTCTATTAGCGGGATTTTCTATGTCGAGTATCTTAAATACGGTCGATCAGCGTACCAATTTGGTGGGAGAGAACCGCCTAGAACTGTTGCTGTTTAGTTTAAATAGTCGACAGATTTTTGCGATCAACGTATTTAAGGTACGTGAAGTAATCAAGGTACCGCCAACGACTAAAATGCCCGGTTCTCATCCGAACATTATGGGGGTTGCTTCTCTACGAGGTGTTGCGGTTCCGATCATTGATCTTCGTCGAGCGATTGGTTTTCCTGAAACCAAGCTGGACAATCAAGAGCACAACTTAATCATTACCGAATACAACCGTACCGTGCAGGGTTTTTTGGTTGGCCAGGTACGCAATATCATTAATACCGCATGGACCGAGATTCAGCCACCACCAAAGTCGGTTGGGCGTTCAAACTACCTGACCGCGATTACGCACATTAAAGAGCAAAATCAAAACCATATTGTTGAAGTGATTGACGTAGAGAAAGTGCTCGCTGAAATCATCGACTATGATGTCTCGATTTCTGAACATGTGTTAGATCATGACATATTAGGTGAAATGGTTGGGCGTAACATTTTGATTGTTGACGACTCTTCCACTGCCCGTAAGCAAATTAAAGATACTTTATCTCAACTTGGCTTAAATATTATCGAGTGTTGGGATGGTTTAGAAGCCTTGAAGTTACTAAAATCATGGTGTGATGAAGGTAAAGATATCAATCAAGAGCTGTTGATGATGATCACCGATGCCGAAATGCCAGAAATGGATGGTTATAAGCTTACTTATGAAGTGCGTAACGACCCGCGCATGGCGAGTTTGTACATTACGCTGAATACCTCACTCAGTGGTAGCTTTAATGAGGCGATGGTACAAAAGGTCGGTTGTGATAAATTCATCTCCAAATTCCAGCCTGATTTACTGGTGCAAGCGGTACAAGACCGATTACGTGATACCTTATGATCCGCGCATAATGAATGACTAAAAACCCCGTCGTTGATATCGAATTAGCGACGGGGTTTCTATTTTCCGAATGAATGTGTTTGAAGTGGATTATTTCGGTTGTGCGTCAATACATTGGCCATGCACGTGTTGGCTCTCTCTGGCCATTAAATAGAGATAAAGCGGCATGATCTCTTGCGGTGTTTTCAAGCGGTTAGCATCTTCTTGTGGATACGCCTTGGCGCGCATGGCGGTGCGTGTTCCACCAGGATTAATCGCGTTGACTCGTAATGGGGTATCACGTAGCTCATCGGCTAGGATCTGCATCATCCCTTCAGTAGCAAATTTTGAAATAGAATAGCTGGCCCAACCTGAACGGCCACTGTGACCCACCGTCGAGCTGGTAAAGACAACTCGGCCTTGTGGCGAGCGTTTAATCAAGGGTAAAGCCGCTTGGGTAAGTAAAAGTTGAGCTTTGACATTGACTTGCATTACCTGATCGTAAGTGTGTTCGCTAATCGCTTCAAACGGGCTGATGTCGCCTAATAACCCAGCGCTATGCAGTAAACCATCTAATTGACCACATTGTTGCTCTATCTTGCGCATCAAGGCTTGATAATCGTTTTTGCTGGCATGTTGCATATCTAAGGGGATCGCTAAGGCTTGTGGGTAGCCAGCGTTGATAATTTCATCGTAGGTTTGCTGCAGTTTATCTTCGCTGCGGCCGAGTAAAATGACCCTTGCTCCATGGGCGGCGTAAGTGATAGCCGCTTGTTTGCCAATACCATCACTGGCACCGGTGACTAAAATAACCTTATCTTGTAAAGCATCAACAGCAACAGAGTAATTCACGTCAGATTCCTTTTGGTTATAATCTCGAATCTAATCCAACTTTGGCAGTTCAACCGTCCGAGATGAGGTTTTACTTTAAGTCTTTGTGACAAGGTGGTTACAATACACCAATTCGTATTAAAGAGGATGAGCACTTTGGAATTTTTATTAGATTACGGGCTGTTTCTAGCCAAGATTGTCACTGTGTTAGTGGCGTTAGTCGTGATCTTGGTGATGATAAAATCGGGTGGTGGTAAATCAGGCGCCAATAAAGGCGAGCTAGAAATCACCGACTTAACCGAGCAACATAAAGCAACCGTAGAGCGTTTAGAATCTTATCTGCATGATGAAGCGTTTTTGAAAGCACGCGATAAAGCAGAGAAGAAAACGGAAAAAGAGCAGAAAAAAGCCAAGCAAAAAGCACTCAAACAGGCAGAGAAAGAGGGTGAGCTAGACTCTAAACGCGAGCCGCATCTATTCGTGCTCGATTTTCATGGCAGTATTGACGCCAAAGAAGTCAGTTCATTACGTGAAGAAGTGACCGCAATTTTGGCCGTGGCTCAACCAGGCGATGAAGTGCTGGTTCGGTTAGAAACCGGTGGTGGCATGGTTCATGGTTACGGACTGGCCTCATCACAGCTTGATCGCCTCAAAGCCGCTCAGCTTCCTTTAACGATTGCCGTCGATAAAGTGGCCGCCAGTGGCGGTTATATGATGGCTTGTATCGCCGATAAAATTGTTGCCGCGCCGTTCGCGATTGTCGGGTCAATTGGGGTGATTGCTCAAATCCCTAATTTTCATAAATTACTTAAACGCAATGATATTGAATTTGAACAGCTTACCGCTGGCGAATACAAACGAACCTTGACGATGTTTGGTGAAAACACCGATAAAGCCCGTGAGAAATTTAAGCAAGAGCTGGAAGAAACCCATGGTTTGTTTAAAGACTTTATCCGTGACCACCGCCCAGCACTTGATCTAGACAAAGTTGCCACTGGTGAGCATTGGTTTGGCAGTCAAGCCAAAGCATTAGGCTTAGTGGATGAGATTGCCACGTCAGATGATTTGATCGTCAACGCATGCAAGGAAAAAACGGTTCTTGCAGTGCGTTATGTGCGTAAGAAAAAGCTTGCCGATAAGCTCGCCGGAACGGCCAGTCAAGCAGCGGATGCGGTACTGCTGAAATTGCTCAGCCGTGGGCAGCGTCCTTTGATGTAATATAAAGAGAACTTGGTTTTCTAATCCGCGCCGCGACTTAAGTTGCGGCGTTTTTTTATCAGCAGAAACTGAATCAAACCTAACGTCAGTCCACCTAGGGTGCCTGCTAAATGGGCTTCGGTGGCGACTCGGGCTTGAATCAATTCAGCGGTCATCATGGATGCTCCGAACCACTGCTCCCAAGCGACTTTAGCGATGACGCCAAGCACTAGCCATAAGCTACTGCGGCGGCCGTTTAGCCACTCTAGTAGAGCAAAGTAAGCAAACAAACCGTGCAATACGCCAGACAAGCCGACATACAGCGTCATCTCGGTAAAAAAGATACTTATCCCGACCGATAAACTCAGCATAATTAAGGCGAAGAATAGTGACTTGATGCTAGGCATAAATAAAAAGACGATGACCCAGAGACCGGCGAGGTTCATACCTAAATGAGCAAAGTTGGTATGAGTGAAATTTCCTGTTAGGATCCGCCACCACTGTCCCTGCTCAATCGACGTTAGTTGCCAAGCGCTGAGCTCGGAAAAAGGCGGGAATTGCAAGCCCAAACAGGCTAAGCTCAGCAAAATTAACCCTAGGTAGATATTCACGCTATGTCTCGATATTGTTCTCAATGTGGTAAAGCTCATAAAGTTTGTTTTTGCTCTGCTATCGTGCGTTTAGATTCAGCCATTGAGCTTATCATACTCCAGCATCCTACCGAGCAGAATCGCCCATTAGGCACCGCGTGCATTTTAGCCTTATCGCTCCCTAATAGCCGTTTATTGATCGGCGAGGATTTCACGACACACCCCGAGCTTAATTGTCTATTGGCTGAGGAAGAGGTACAGCATATGGTGTTGTATCCTAGCCAGCAATCAATCTGCGCTTCAAGCAAACCATGGGTTGGTCGGTCTCATAAACTACGGGTCATTTTACTCGATGGTACTTGGAAGAAAGCGTATAAAATGTGGCAGCTATCGACCAATTTGCATGGGTTACCGTGTTTGCATTTGCCCACGGATCTCGAAGGTAATTACCGGATTCGTAAAGCGCCCAGTGAAAATAGCTTATCGACCGTTGAAGCGGGTTACCACCTATTGCAGTTGGCGCAACCAGAGCAGGATTATTCACCACTACTGACGGTGTTTTCACAGATGATCGATACCCAGATTCAGCACATGCCGCCAGAGATTTTTGCTAAGCACTATCTTCAAGATCAATAAAAACGCCGAACTCACAAGCTATGGGCGGAAAACAGCTCTTGATGCATCCGTTGTGCATAGCCGTCGGTCATGGCGGCAATATAGTCACAAATCACCCGCATCCCACCACCGAGATGCTGCTCTGCGCTTTGCCATTTTTCTTGTGTTCCATGAGGCAATAAACGTTCAGGGTCGGCGGCCAGCGCTTCAAATAAATCCATAATAATTTGTTGGCCTTTATATTCAAAACGCTGAACTTGTGGCACTTGAATGACATATTGGCTGACAAATGACTTTAAGACTTCCAACGCATCGGCCATCGCTGGCTGTAGATAAGCATTAAACGCCAGCAATGGGCTTGCAAATGGATGATCGACCGGATGAATGCTGATACTGGTTAATAGCGCGTTGACCATGCCGCCTATCGCATCTTTACGAATATGATGCTGGCCGGAAAAGAGCATGTCAGTGAGCGTATGAGCATGTTCTGCAAACCAAGCGTCGCCACTGTTAAGCAGTGGGATTTCCGCTGCTTGCTGCCACTGCGCTTTGGTGACTAAACCAAGCACAATCGCATCTTCTAAATCATGCACTCCGTAAGCAATGTCATCGGCCAGCTCCATAATCGAGCAATCTATCGATTTAAAACGGGTTTTCTTATGCTGATAAGGGGCGCTGACTTGGTCGCGCATTTCACTCAGTTGTTGCCTATCTTGTTCACTCAGCGGTGAGAGAACCCACTCAAACCCTATCTGATCACCGTCATAAATGCCCTTAGCCGGAGACCAAGCTTTGGCTTTTAGTTGTCGCTGGTGGGGCACGGCTTCAGGAATTTTCTCAGCGCGAGTCTGACTTAATAGTGCGGGATATTTTAATAGCCCCAGCAGAGTACGACGTGACAGATTCATCCCATGATGCTCTGTATAAGGCTCTAAACTGGTGACAATCCGAAACGTCTGCGCATTGCCTTCAAACCCGCCATGCTCACGCATCATATAATTGAGCGCCACTTCACCGCCATGCCCATAAGGCGGATGGCCAATATCGTGAGCAAGGCATAACGCATCAATCAAACTGTCAGAAGGTAACAGACTACGAAATTCCGGTTGTTTAAGTTTCAGCTGAGCCACAATGCCAGTACCAATTTGCGCGGCTTCTAAAGAATGGGTTAAACGCGTGCGGTGAAAATCATTTAAGTAGGTGCCATGAACTTGAGTTTTGGCTTGTAAACGCCGAAAAGCCGCCGAGTGGAGGATCCGCGCTCGGTCGCGCTGAAAAGGGCTGCGATGATCATCACGGCGAATCTTATGTTCATCATCATTACGCGCGTGCCATTCTGCTGGAAGGGTGATCTGCATACTGAGCGACTCCTAAAGGATGTTTATAAAACTGATACCCTTTCTACCTGCAACTCCAAGTTGTTTGGGTACATAAGTTGTTTAGCTACAGGTAGATTAGCTTATTTCGTCGAGTGTTAATTCAAAGCTTGGAGCAAAAGTTTGCAGAAAGTAGACCATTTCTGGGGTCTGACGCTCTTTTAGTGTGACATCCAAGCGCTTTTTAGCCAGAGCGTATTCATGGTTACCAGCACTCAGCTCTTCCAAACATTTCAGATAGGCGCACAAACTGTCGGCTTGTTTGACGATGGTGGCATCTTCACTGTGAGCCGCTTCAGTGAGTAGAAAAGGTTTAAAATCGTCTTGAAACTCTTCCGGCAACATGGCCAGTAGGCGCTGTTCAGCGGCGGCTTCAATTTTTTTATATTCTTTAGCAATATCAGGGTTAAAGTATTTAACGGGTGTGGGCAAATCGCCAGTTAACACTTCACTACTGTCGTGATACATGGCCAATAACGCGATACGCTCAGGGTTGAGTTGCCCGGCAAACTTCTTGTTTTTTATCACTGCCAGCGCATGAGCAACAAACGCCACTTGCAGACTGTGTTCAGAAACGTTTTCTTTGGAGATAGAACGCATCAGCGGCCAGCGTTGAATTAATTTCATCCGTGCGAGGTGAGCAAAAAAGTGGCTCTCTTTCATAGCAATAGACATCCTTGCTTAATGGGATTGATGGATCTCGTCAACTGAGTATAACGTTATCTCTCTATGACTTGAAGTTACCACTTTGCCGCGACAAACTTGCAGCGGCAGTGAGTAGAGTGACATTCGTTCACCAGGGTAACGTGTTTTTATGTTTATGGGGATATGAGAGCCATTGATGGCTCTCACCAAAGGTTAGCCTAGCGCGGCGTAAAAGTTTGCTCGATAGATTGGTCATATCACAGGATGCGTAGCTGAAACGTTAAGTTATTCAGAAAATATTTAGTCCAAAGATATCTTTTACAACAAAAAGTACTTTTTCCGTCTTTTCTCTAGATACTTGGCTACCTTTCGCCAATATATCAATTAATTGAGCCTTATCACTTAAAAATTCAGCTCTTCTTGTCCTTATTGGTCTGAGCATATCTTGTAAACATTCCTCTAATACTTTTTTTGTCGTGCCATCTCCGAGCCCACCACGTTGATAATGATCTTTTAGCTGGTTGATATAGTTTTGATCGGGGTGAAACGCATCGAGGTACGTAAATACAATATTGCCTTTAATAGTACCAGGATCTTGGATTCTGAGGTGGTTAGGGTCGGTATACATAGATTTCACTGCTGCGGAGATCTCTTTTTCAGTCGCGCCAAGATTAATGGTAGTTCCCATTGTCTTAGACATCTTATTTTTACCATCTATGCTAGGTAAACGTGATGCGTTGCTTAACAAGGGCCTACACTCGTTCAAAACGATTCGTCCTGCTAATAAATTAATCTTTCTAACTATCTCATTAGTTTGTTCAAGCATTGGCAACTGGTCATCCCCAACTGGAACCAATGTTGCGTTAAAGCCAGTAATATCAGCTGCTTGAGATATAGGGTAGGTTAAAAAGCCTGCAGGAATTGATCGTTCAAAGCCTTTGCTTTGTATTTCACTTTTGACCGTTGGGTTTCTCTCTAATCGACTGATTGTCACAAGATTGCTGTAATACATAGTCAATTCAGCAAGAGCAGGAAGTTGTGATTGAAGGCAAATTGTCGTTTTACAGGGGTCGATACCAACGGCAAGATAATCCGCGACAACATTCAGAATATTAGATGATACTTTGTTCGGATTGTGAGCATTGTCTGTAAGACCTTGCATATCAGCAACAAGAACAGTTTGCTCGTGAATATCTTGTAAAGCGACCCGTTGTTTTAAAGAGCCGACATAATGCCCCAAGTGCAATGGGCCAGTAGCTCTATCGCCAGTTAAAATGACTTCCGATTTTTTAGTGTATTGACTTGTATTCATTGATAGATCTCCTAGTAAAAATAGATTGCTACTGGAGATACAAGAGAAATTACAGTCTTAGCTACCTTCCAGCAGCTTAAGAATGTAAAAATTCCGTGCCGCTCTAAATAGAGCGCCACCAGAAAAATAATGATGAAGGTTTGGAAGTGTTTTTCATTTTTGCAACTTATCAACAATTCTTTTGAAAGACAATCTAAACAATGGTTACTTTCTATTGAATTGAAAAAGCGGTTTTAGTTGATTTACGATCTGTATGATGAATATCAATAACGCTGGTTCTGTTTTTACTCTGATGGCTAGTCTCGTTTTTGCGGTAGGCGTACGGTTACATTGGTCATCTTCGCAATTAAGCTGCCGACTCTTTGGCGCATATCACGTCTATCGACAATCATATCTAGCGCGCCATGTGCTAAGAGAAACTCACTTTGCTGAAAATTTTCAGGTAATTTTTCGCGCACGGTTTGCTCTATCACTCGGCGCCCTGCAAATCCGATTCTGGCTTTTGGTTCGCCAATATTAATATCACCCAGCATTGCTAAGCTTGCAGAGACACCACCATAAGTTTGATCGGTTAGGACCGAGATATAGGGTAATTTAGCCATGGCCAGTTGTCTGAGAGCCGCGCTGGTTTTGGCCATTTGCATCAAAGCGGTAAGTGACTCTTGCATTCGAGCGCCACCACAAGCAGAAAAACATACCAATCCACACTGGTTATCAATCGCTGTGTCAACTGCCCGCACGAAACGTGCTCCCACCACCGAGCCCATTGAGCCAGCCATAAAAGAGAATTCGAAGGCACAGACAACAATAGGTAAACCCATTAGTTTCCCTTTCATTGCCACCAGTGCATCTTTTTCTCCGCTATTTTTCTGAGCGAGAGCAAGGCGTGTTTTGTAGCGCTGTAGATCCTTAAAATTGAGCACATCTTTAGGTTCATATTCGCTGCCAATTTCAATCCGATCTTCACTATCCAAAAAATGATCCAAACGTTGACGGGCAGTCATTCTCATATGGTGATCACATTTGGGACACACTGCCAAATTTTCCTCCAGTGCAATTCGGTATAAGATCTGTTCGCAAGCCGGACATTTCGTCCATATTCCCTCGGGAATGGATGTCTTGCGATTACTAATTCTATTCTTCTTGTCTAACAGCCTTTCTAACCAACTCATGGGAAACTGTAATCCAGTTAACTTTAATGAAGGGTATTGTATAAGCCTATTTCTGGTAATAAAGTGTTGATTATTGGTTTTACAATCCCACTTTATGGGACTAAGTGCGATGCTTGATAAGATTGATCCACAGTGGTTAACCAGTTTTCACTGTGTTTATGAAAACAACAGCTTTAAACGGGCAGCAGAATTTCTAGGGTTACCGACATCCAACGTCAGCCGTCATATTGCGTTATTAGAGGAGCGATTAGATACTCGATTATTTACCAGAACCACACGCCGAATTGCTTCAACAGATGCTGGAGAGCATCTTTATTTGTGTACGCAGCCATTGCTGGATAAGCTTAATCAGGCTCTTGAAGAGGCCGCTCAGCATTCTCATGCCGTTGTGGGAGAATTGAAGATTTTAATGCCAGATTCACCGGCTTTAGCCGAGGCCGTGGTTTCTTTTTGTAACCAATATCCGTCAGTTTCATTATGTTGCGATACCAGCATCAATCCTAAAGAGGATTTATTGGATGGCTTTGATATTGTGCTAAGTTTTCAGCGGGGAAAACTTGAAGACAATAGTTGGGTAGCTAGGGAAATTCAACGTTGGCCGAGTGTTGTGGTGGCATCACCAAAAATCCTACAACGTTTTCCCAGACCTTTTCAGCTTGCCGATTTGAAACAGGTTCCCTGTATCAATAGCTTTACCGTATTACATGGCAATCCGTGGATATTTAAAAATGCTAAAGGTCAGTTGATTACGCAGAAAGTAGCGTCTTCGTTTAAGATCAACAGCGGACATCTTGCAAAAACAGCGGCTATTTCTGGTTTAGGTTTTGCGATATTACCTAGGGCATTTTGCCAAGCAGAGATACAAGCTGGCATGTTAGAGGTCATCGAGATGGAATATCAGCCTGACGATCTCGTGCTGTATGCTTTTTATGCTTCCCGCCGGCATTTAGCGAAAAAAATTCCGATCTTCATTGAACATCTAAAATATCACGCCAGTCTCGTTGCTTGAGATGTCTACAAGGATCCATAAACTCAATTTCTCAACCAGCAAAGACGTCACAGAACATAAAAAGCGGATCATGATTAGGAGCCGCTATGGCATTATCTTACTTTTGCATTCTCATTAACGAGGCTAAATGACTAGCAATAGAACCTAATCGTTTCTCTCAAGCTGTAGAGCATATATACTTTGAACGAGCCACTTCTTTGTCTCGATACGAAAGTGGCAAAGGTAGTATTAGGAATTTAGGATGTTAATTAAAAAAATGGATGCACCCCATGATATGCAAGTTGGTGCGAGATTTGAAACTAAAAAGCATGGCTATGTTGTTGTTGTTGAGTACTACAATACCCATACAGTCATTGTCGCTTTTGAAAATACAGGAAATATTCGGTCAATTACAGCGGCTAAGTTGCGCAATGGTCAAGTTTTTGATCGTTCAGTTCCCCCTCAATCTTCAATGGTGGGTGAAAAAATTGAATCGGTAAAACACGGTACTCTCACGGTTGTACAAGTTGAGTCTGAGAATATTGTGGTTCTCGAAAATAGCGCAGGCGAGCAAGTGCGTATGATCATGGCTGCGGTACAAAAACTTCGAGAGAGTAGTGAATCACTGGATCCATCACAGCAACCCGTTAAATTACCCACATCATTAACTGCTTTAACTAAGCGAAGTAAAAAAACTAAAGATGTTAATAGCTTACTCAAAAAGATGCTTTCTGATTACGGTAAATAGTAGCATCTTATCGTACTCTTTAGGGGCTTTACCCTATTCATAAAAAATCACTAGCTCTCGATCACATCTTTTATGTTGATATTTCGTGTCGAGTTTTATCGATAAAATACTTTGTTATTTAGTGATCTACATCACGAGGTCAATTTGACTTTGTGATGGTTGTCATTTTATTTTTTTGTCATTTGGTTATTATTTTTTCATCCAGTAATGGGAATGAAAAAATATTCTTAATTAACTCTACAGAGAAATAATATTATGAAAAAAATTATGGTTGTATGTGGTAATGGCCTTGGCACATCATTAATGATGGAAATGGCAGTGAAAGAGGTCGTCGCTAAAATGAGTCTAGATGCAGAGATCGACCATGAAGATTTATCTTCTGCCTCATCAAGCAAAGCGGATATTTGGGTAGCAGCAACGGATATTGCTAATCAATTAAAAGATCAAGGTAAAGAAAATATAGTAAGCCTAGCAAATATTTTCGATAAAAATTCAATCGAAGAACAATTAAAAAAATTCATATAAGGAATTATGGTCTATGGAAAATTTCTTTGAATTTATGCTTGGCTTGTTAAAAGAGCCAGCGATCATGGTCGGTCTTATTGCCTTTATCGGCTTAGTGGCACAAAAGTCTGATATTTCGACCATCCTAAAAGGGACAATAAAAACCGTAATGGGTTTTTTGATTTTAGGTTTTGGTGCTGGTGCTCTTGTGGGGGCTCTCAATAACTTCTCAACCGTTTTTATTGAAGCGTTTGGTGTAAGTGGTGTTATTCCAAATAACGAGGCGATTGTGGCTCTAGCACAAGAAGCTTTTGGTTATGAAATGGCATTGATTATGTTCTTTGCTTTCATGGTGAACATTTTGTTAGCACGCTTTACACCATTAAAGTTTATTTTCCTAACCGGCCACCACACCATGTTTATGTCAATGTTGGTTGCGGTCATCCTATCTACTGCGGAAATCAAAGGCGCATTGTTAGTAGCAATCGGCTCAGTTATTGTTGGGTCGTTAATGGTAATTATGCCTGCACTGGTACAGAAGTATACAGAAAAGGTCATGAATACTGATCAGCTTGCTATGGGCCATTTCTCGACATTCTCTTATATTATCGCTGGTTTTATTGGCTCTAAGTTTGGAGACAAATCAAGGTCAACAGAAGACTTGAATGTTCCTAAAAGTTTAATGTTTTTACGTGATACGCCAGTTGCAGTAGCGGTAACAATGTCGCTATTTTTTATGATTTCTTCTATTTTTGCAGGTGGTGAATTTGTAGAAATCGTTTCAGGTGGTCAACACTGGATAGTATTTACTTTTATTCAATCGCTAATATTTGCTGGTGGTGTTTATATTGTACTGCAAGGTGTCAAGATGCTTATTGCTGAAATCGTACCAGCATTTAAAGGCATTTCTGATAAGTTAGTGCCGGGTGCTCGTCCTGCTCTCGATTGTCCAATGGTATTCCCTGTAGCACCTAATGCGGTATTAATTGGTTTCTTGTCCTCATTTGCTGCTGGCCTTGTCGCAATGGCAGTACAGGGTGCACTTGACTGGACAATCATTGTTGCAGGTGTAGTACCTCATTTCTTTGTTGGCGGTGCAGCAGGCGTGTACGGCAATGCAATGGGAGGTTTGCGTGGTGCAATCCTTGGTTCTTTTACTCAGGGTTTATGTATTTCGTTCCTGCCGATGATGCTGTTACCTGTACTGGGTGGTTTGGGTCTTGAAGCAACAACGTTTGCAGACTTCGATTTCGGTGTTGTAGGCTTGATTCTTGGATGGATTGTCTCATGAGTATTTTTAATTTAATTGGCGACAACGGAATTGTTATTTCAAACGAAAAAAACTTAACTGTTGATGCTGCATTAGAACTCGCCTGTTCGACACTCATCGCTCAAGGTAAAATTAATAAAAGCTATCTAGATGCGATCAAAGAAAAACATAAAGAAATTGGTGCATATTATGTATTAGCACCTAAAATTGCCATGCCACATGCTCGACCAGAAGATGGGGTTAATGAAGCTTGTTTGCAAGTAACGATATTTAAACATGGTGTAGATCTAGAATCGGAAGATAATGGCGATGTTTATTTATCTGTAACTCTAGCAGCAGTAGATTCAGACAGTCATATTCAAACCATTGTCGCTTTATCTGAATTATTCCAAAATGATGATGACATAAATGCAATCATTTCTGCAGAAAGCAAAGATGATATTGTGAAGATTCTGAAGAAATATTAACTTTTTATAAATATTGCATCAAATAAGCCCTCAATAACTTGAGGGCTTCTATTTAAATAAGATTTATTGACTATAAGTACTTAAAAAACGTTCGAAGCGGCCGATGGCGACCTCCAAATCCTCAACGTGAGGTAAGGTAACGATGCGGAAATGATCCGGCTTTGGCCAGTTAAAGCCAGTGCCTTGCACCAGTAGTACTTTCTCTTGGATCAAGAAGTCTAAAATCATTTTTTGATCGTCTTTGATACTGTATTTTTTGGTATCAATTTTCGGGAATAAGTACATCGCCCCTTTGGGTTTCACACACGAGACACCAGGGATTTGGTTGATCAGTTCCCAAGCGCGATCGCGCTGTTCTAACAAACGGCCACCGGGTAAGATCAGCTCATTAATACTTTGATAACCACCAAGGGCGGTTTGAATCGCATGCTGCATTGGTACGTTAGCGCACAAACGCATGGAGGCAAGCATATCAAGGCCGGCGATATAGCCTTCGGCTTGATGTTTAGGACCGGTTAAGAACATCCAGCCGCCACGAAAGCCACATACACGATAAGCTTTTGATAAGCCGTTGAATGTTACCACTAATACATCTTCGGTTAGTGTTGCGACTGAAGTGTGTACCGCACCATCGTAGAGAACTTTATCGTAAATCTCATCAGCAAAAATCATCAATTTATGTTGGCGAGCAATCTCAATCACTTCCAGCAAGAAATCTCGGCCGTACACCGCGCCAGTCGGATTGTTAGGGTTGATGAGAACAATACCACGAGTTTTAGGGGTGATTTTCTTTTTAATATCATCCAGATCCGGATACCAATCCGCCTGTTCATCACACAGATAGTGCACCGCAGTACCGCCAGAGAGAGCCACCGCAGCGGTCCATAATGGATAGTCAGGAGCTGGCACCAGCATTTCATCGCCGTTGTTGAGTAACGCTTGCATTGACATAACGATCAGTTCAGACGCGCCATTACCAATGTAGACATCTTCGACATCTAGGCTGCGAATACCGCGTTTTTGGTAATACTGAACCACCGCTTTACGGGCAGAGTAGATCCCTTTTGAATCGCAATAACCTTGGGAGGTGGGTAGATTGCGGATCACATCAACTAAAATTTCATCTGGGGCATCGAAGCCAAACGGGGCCGGGTTGCCGATATTGAGCTTTAGTATTTTATGTCCTTCTTCTTCCATGCGTTTAGCATGTTTGAGTACAGGTCCTCGAATGTCGTAGCAGACATTATCGAGTTTTGACGACATCCCGATATTTTGCATTGTAAGAATCCTAAAAATTATTAAAAAACTTTATTAAACCAGTCTAGATTGCCTTTTTTAAGAATATAAATCTATAGCTAACCGGTTTTCATGACGATATTCTTTTTGGTTGCAGATGAGTGATATCCGTTTGGTAAATGACTCAGTGCACTTTAATTGTACCTGCTCATGTTAAATTGTTAAAAAGATCCTCTTAGAGGCAGGAGAAGGTCAAAAAAGAGCAGTTGCAACCTTGATTTACGCTAACGCTGTCAATAGAGTAGCCGCTGTTAAATCGAATCTCATAGTCGACGAGGTCGCTTTGTCTCATTTTCATCAAGCCATTGCTCGGTTGATAGAGCAAATCAAGAACGCAAAGGATAACGACGTTCGTTTTGTGCAAACATTAATAGACCCACCGCCTTTTGCGTTGATCGATTGGCTTGAAGCTCAGCCTATATTTCCCAAATTTTATTGGCAGTGCCGTGATGGACGCGAAGAAGTGGTGGCTGTCGGTCAATTGTATACCTTTACCGAACCGGCCCCTGCTTATGCGATATTAGGCGATAACCAGCGTGTTTGGGGGGGACGCTCGTTTGATGGGCAAACGGATAAAAACCGACGTTGCATGTCATCGTTTTTTTTCTTACCGCAAGTGGAAATTATCCGTTTTGATCAGAGTTGGAGCTTGGCTGCCAATTTTATCGCCCAAGATCGCCAGCGCACGTTAGCGACCTTGGAGAAGTTACATCGCGAGGTGGCTCCGCTATCGCGCTTGCATAGTCAGGTTTTGACAGTCGAGCATTTACCCAAGCAAAGCCATTGGAGTGAATTGGTTAGTCGAGCATTAACCAGCATTGAGCAGCAGCAGTTTAAAAAAGTGGTGTTAGCTCGCCAAACACGTTTAACCCTTGATAATCCAATCAGCGCTGCGCAATTACTCAAAGCCAGTATTGCTGATAATCAACGCAGTTTTCATTTTTTATTCGCTCTAGATAGTAAACACAGTTTTATCGGCTCAACACCAGAGCGTCTATACTGTCGCCAAGGGCAAGAGTTACAAACGGAAGCTTTGGCCGGGACTATTGGCCGTGGCAACACGCCCGAGCAAGATCAACAACTGGCGGATTGGCTCATTCATGATGGTAAAAACCTCAATGAAAACCAGTATGTGGTGGACGATATCATTGAACGTTTAACTCCTGTGGCTGAGCACATCGAAGTGGAAAGCGAGGCGCGGTTAGTTCCTCTGCGTCAAGTGCAGCATTTAAAGCGTGATATTGTTGCGCAGCTCAAGCCAAGCATCAATGGTGTGCAGCTATTGAGTGCGCTACAGCCTACCGCTGCAGTGGCTGGCTTACCTCGTCAGCCAGCATTAGATTTTATCACTGAACATGAGCCGTTTGCCCGCGGTTGGTACGCAGGTTCCATGGGCTATTTTAGCCATCAGCAAGCGCAATTTTGCGTGGCTATCCGTAGCGCGCTAGTGGTGGAAAATTGTGTTCAGCTTTATGCGGGTGCCGGCATTGTTCCGGGGTCGATTGCCGAGCATGAATGGCAAGAACTGGATAAGAAAATGTCTACCTTGCTGAGTTTGATCACCGATAAACCATTATTAGGGATGGCTTCATGAATCAAGACCAAGCCTTATTAAATCGAATTTGGTCACAGACCCTATTAGAAGAGTTGACTCGTTTTGGCGTGAGTCATGTATGTATTGCGCCCGGTTCACGTTCGACGCCACTGACTTTAGAAGCCGCGGCGAATGAACAACTGCAAATCCATACCCACTTTGATGAGCGTGGTCTGGGCTTTTTAGCCTTAGGCTTAGCGAAAGCCAGCCAAACACCGGTAGCGGTGATTGTTACTTCCGGCACCGCCGTGGCTAATTTACTACCGGCGATTGCTGAGTCGAAATTGACCGGGGAACAATTGATAGTATTAACCGCCGATCGGCCACGTGAGCTGGTAGATTGTGGGGCTAATCAGGCGATCGTACAAAATAATATTTATGGCTCGCATGTGACTCAAGCTATTGATTTACCAAGCCCAACCTTGCGCTTGCCATTATCTTGGTTATTAACCACGGTTGACGATGCCTTGCAGCAACAAAGGATGCTGGGCGGCTCAGTTCATATTAACTGCCCTTATCCAGAGCCACTTTATTCTAGTCATGGGCGTGAATTGTACGCAGACTATCTCGCGACGGTTGACGCATGGCGTCAAGATCAGCAGCCTTACAGCCAACGTTATCAAACCCTGAGCGCACCATTGCCAAGTGATAATGCGTTGTTAAGCCAAAAAGGGCTAGTGATCATTGGTTCTTTACCCTTAGTTCAAGCTCAAGCGGCGTTAACGTTTGCCGAGCAACTTGGTTGGCCTGTGCTGTGCGATCCTCAATCTGGGGTGAGCAGCGAATGGGCACATTACGATTTATGGCTACAAAATAGCACGGCAAGAGCCCTGCTGAGTGAATGCCAGCATGTGGTTCAATTTGGCGCTCGAATCGTTTCCAAACGTTTAAGCCAGTGGTTAGAACAACAACTGACAAAAGCGAGCTGTGGTTACACTTACATTAGCCCCCAAGTCGCGCGCAATAACCCTAGCCATGCCGCGCAGCAGCATTGGTTGTGCGATGCGGTATCTTGGGTTGAGCATCAATTGGCTAAGCAGCACGCATTACAAACGCTACATGCTGGTTGGGCAGATGAGCTGAAAGCGTATGCCTCAAGCATTGCCCAGCTTGCAAAGCTGCATCTATCGCAACCCCAGTTAAGTGAAGTGGCGGTGGCTTTGGATCTCACTGAGCGTGGCGCTGCCAGTACTCTGTTTATTGGTAATAGTTTGATCGTGCGTTTAGTGGATATGTTCAGTGAGCTCAAACAGCGTGAGGTATTTTCCAACCGCGGCGCATCAGGCATTGATGGACTGGTGGCGACGGCTGCAGGGGTTCAGCGAGCATTGAATAAGCCGATGTTGATGTTACTCGGTGATACCTCACTATTGTATGATCTCAATTCGTTAGCTTTAGTACGCACGCCACCACAACCGCTAGTGATTGTGGTGATCAATAATGATGGCGGCGCGATTTTTGATTTATTACCGGTTCCCGAAGCGCAGCGAACGGCGTTATATCAGATGCCACATGGCTTAAATTTTGAATTTGCGGCTAAGCAATTTGCCCTCGATTATCAAGCGCCGGAAACTCTAGTGGCTTATCAACAAGCCATTGATCAGCACTTAAAGGCCGGAAAAGGGACGTTAGTGATTGAGGTGATAACCCCATCACAACAAGCCGCTGAACATCTTAAGCAACTGATGTCACAAATTCATGCTTTATAGTCAGTGGTTACCGAAGATTGAGCCGGCTCAACCTGCACAGAATAACGCTGTGCAGCCGGTGGTGGTTTTTTTGCATGGTTTTTTGGGCTCGAGTCAAGATTGGCAAATGGTTATCCAGCGGCTGCGTGGAGTGTATTCACTACTATTGATTGATTTGCCGGGACACGGTCAGAGTCGCCATCTTGATTGCAGTAATTTTGCTGATGCTTGTCAGCGGGTCGCTCAAGTTGTCAACGCTCATTGTCCTCCGACAACGCCTATCTGGTTAGTTGGCTACTCACTGGGGGCAAGATTGGCAATGCTGGGTTGCACTCAGGGCTGGTTTGACGCGCTCAATATTCAAGGCTTAGTCATTGAAGGCGGCCACTTTGGGTTAACCACTGAGGAAGAGAAGAACGCCCGTTGGCAGCACGACCAACATTGGGCCGCGCGCTTTGCTCACCAACCGATTGCTCAAGTTCTCACCGATTGGTATCAGCAAGCGGTATTTTCTTCACTGAATCATGAGCAAAGACAAACCTTAGTCACGTTACGTAGTGATAACCTTGGTCCTGCGGTTGCAAAAATGCTATTGGCTACTTCGTTGGCAAGGCAAGCGGATGTGCGCTTGTCGTTATCCCTTGTCCCGTTTCGCGTCCATTACGTATGTGGACAAAATGATGCTAAATTTTATTCACTTGCTCAGCGCAGTGGTTTGCATTACCACGTTGTTGAGCAGGCTGGACACAATGTTCACCATGAACAACCGCAAGCTTTTGCTCAACTGATGATTGAGTTAATGGCATGTAGCAACGCTGAACGTTAATTATAAACCTAGACAATAACAGTGGAAATTACCATGGCTAAAACAGTAGGCATTTCAGAACAAGAACTCTATGCTCCCGTTGAATGGCAAGATTGCAGCGGCGATTATCAAGATATTCACTATCACAAATCGGCTGATGGCATTGCAAAAATTACCATTGCACGTCCGCAGGTGCGTAATGCGTTTCGCCCACTGACCGTGAAAGAGATGATCCATGCTTTAGCCGATGCTCGCTACGATGAGGGTGTTGGGGTGATCATTTTAACTGGCCTCGGTGAAAAAGCATTTTGCTCTGGGGGCGATCAAAAAATTCGTGGCGATTACGGCGGTTATCAAGATGATAGTGGGACTCATCATCTCAATGTACTGGATTTCCAGCGTCAAATTCGCACTTGCCCTAAGCCTGTGATTGCTTCTGTCGCCGGTTGGGCTGTCGGTGGTGGTCATGTATTACATATGATGTGTGATTTAACCATTGCTGCCGACAATGCTCAGTTTGGTCAAACCGGTCCTAAAGTCGGCTCGTTTGATGGAGGCTGGGGCGCTTCGTATATGGCGCGCATCGTGGGGCAAAAGAAAGCTCGGGAAATTTGGTTCTTATGCCGTTTTTACGATGCGCAAGAAGCCTTAGATATGGGCTTAGTTAACACGGTGGTAGCGGTTGAAGATTTAGAAAGAGAGACCGTACGTTGGTGTCGTGAAGTACTGCAACATAGTCCAATGGCGCTGCGCTGCTTAAAAGCGGCGTTGAATGCCGATTGTGATGGACAAGCGGGGCTGCAAGAGTTAGCGGGCAATGCCACTATGCTGTTCTATATGACCGAAGAAGGGCAGGAGGGACGCAACGCGTTTAATGAAAAACGTCGTCCAGACTTTAATAAATTCCCCCGAAACCCGTAATTCACCGCTTTAAACTTTATCTCTTATCGGTCACGTTTGATCCGGTGAGAGATAAATCATTCCATCGTATTTAAGCAAAAGGATCCATCATGCGCAGTGCCAAGCTTTATCAATACCAATTACCCATGGATAGCGGCGTGATCCTTCGTGAGCAAAAATTGACTCAACGTGAAGGATTTATTGTTGAATTAGAGCAAGATGGGCAAGTAGGTCGCGGAGAGATTGCGCCATTGCCCGGCTTTAGCCGTGAGTCTCTGCAAGAAGCAGGAGCGTTAGCGAAAGAGCAGTTAGCCTTGTGGGTACAAGGTAAAGAGGTTCAGATTGGCAATGACTTTCCTTCAGTTGCCTTTGGTTTATCGATGGCGCAGATGGAGCTAACAGGCGAGCTTAGTTCCGAGGGGCAATACCATTGCGCTCCATTATGTAGTGGTGATCCTGATGAGTTGATCCCGTTACTTAACGCTATGCCAGGTCAGAAAGTCGCTAAGGTTAAAGTGGGCCTGTATGAGCCGATCCGCGATGGCATGTTGGTGAATTTGTTTTTAGAGTCGATGCCAGATCTGCAGTTAAGATTGGATGCCAATCAAGCATGGAGCAAAGAGAAAGCGGCTAAATTTGCCCAATATGTCTCGCCTTCGGTGCGCGGCAGGATAGCGTTCTTAGAAGAGCCTTGTCGCTCACCAAGCGATAGCCTTGCTTTTGCCATTGACAGCGGCATTGCCATCGCGTGGGATGAAACCTTACAACATGCGGTGCAGCAAGCGGACTTTCAGTTAGAAGAGTTAACTGGAGCCAAAGTGATCGTGATTAAACCCACGCTGATTGGCTCAGTGCAAACTTGTCAGGCGTTAATTGAAAAAGCGCGCCGTCTGGGGATTCAAGCGGTGATCAGCTCAAGTATAGAATCAAGCTTAGGCTTAACTCAGCTCGCTCGTTTATCTCATTGGTTATTACCAGAGAGTGTCCCTGGCTTGGATACAATAGGCTTATTTAAAGCTCAGCTAGAAACACCTTGGCCGGGCTGCACCTTACCGATACACCGCTTAGATCAACAAACACTTGTGTGGCAATCCGCTTAATGAATACCCCGTGGCGACAATGGCAGCAGCGCGATCCACAGCGTATTGCGTTGCAGCTAGAGCAGCAGACCTTCACTTGGCAGCAATTGAGTGAGCAAGTTAATCGTTACGCCGCCGCACTCGAGCAAAACGGAGTGCGTTCTGGTGATGTGCTTACCTTGGTTGGGAAAAATCAGCCATCAATATTATGGTGGCTAGTAGCGGCGATGCAACAAGGGGTGATGTGTGCCATCACTATGCCGCAGCCCGCTGCGCAACTGACAGAAAAACTCACTCGTCTGTATGGCTCTCAGCCTGCTTGGTTATGGTTATCACCATCACTCAACGCCTTGAGCGATGAATTGAAAGCATCTTATCCATCACCATTGCAAATGATTGAATCGCCTAGCGATCAAGTGTTTTCAAGCGCGGGTTCTTCAATCGCGGTATTAGATAGAGATAGAGGAGTTGCGTGCTCTGCCGCTTATGCGCTGGATAATCTGGCGACGCTTATTTTTACCTCTGGTTCCATGGGCGTCCCGAAAGCGGTCGCTCATACCCATCGTCAGCATTTTGCTTCTGCTAAGGGCTTATTAGAGCGGTTTGCATTTAGCGAGCAAGATACTTGGCTACTCAGTTTGCCCCTTTATCATGTCTCTGGTCTGGCCATCGTGTATCGCTGGCTCGCGGTCGGCGGCTGTTTAAAACTGGGCACGGGTCAATTACTCGATGATATTCAACAGGTCAGCCATGCTTCTTTGGTGGTGACGCAACTGCAACGATTGTTAGCCAGCCAACAACCCCTTAGCTTAAGCCATGTTTTACTGGGTGGCAGTCATATCCCACTGACCCTCGCTCAGCAAGCGGCTCAGCAAGGGATCGAAACTTGGATTGGTTATGGGATGACGGAAGCGGCGTCTACGGTGACCGCCAAACCGGTAGATGAGACAGCGAGTGCTGGCCAAGTGCTACCGAAACGGCAAGTAAAAGTAGTCGATAAGCGGATTTGGATAGCAGGGGAAACCCTAGCCAGTGGTTATTATCAACAAGGGATACTCACGCCATTAACCAATCAAGATGGTTGGTTTGATAGTGGTGATTTAGGGGCTTGGTATAACGATGAACTGTGCATTATTGGCCGCGCGGATAACTTGTTTATCTCCGGCGGAGAAAATATTCACTGTGAAGAGATTGAAACCGTGTTAGCTCGTCATCCGCAGATTGAGTTAGCGATAGTTGTCCCAGTGCAAGACGTCGAATTTGGCGCGCGCAGCATTGCCGTGCTGCGTTGCCAATCTTTGCCCGATCAAACGCAACTTGCCGCATGGTTGGCGGATAAGCTAGAAAAATTTAAACATCCCATCGCTTACTGGCAGTTGCCTGACACTCTGGCCGAGAGCGGTATTAAGATTTCACGTCAAGCGGTGAAACACTGGTTTGCCGATCAGCAAAGTCGTTATACACCACTAGACTAGATCTATCAGCGCCAATCACCACGTAGTTGAGCGACTTTTTGTTGCATCAACTCGGTGTTGGCCTGTCCACTGCTGACCGCTTCACCGGCTTCAATCTCGATTTTCCCGCGTAATTTACGAGGTAGACTACGACAAGCACGACCATTATAGCGACTAAAGAAGCTGCCCCATAAGCCTTTAATTGCCATCGGGATCACCGGTACTGGGCTACGTTTTAAAATCACGTCTATTCCGCGCATAAAAGGAGCGATCTCACCATCACTGGTTAGGCGGCCTTCGGGGAAAATACACACTAAATGACCATCTTGCAGCGCTTGATCGACTTCAGCAAAGGCGCGGCGAATCGAACTGCGTTTATTGGCACAAATCGGAATCACTCCAGCTCGACTGAGTAACGGTCGTAAAATAGGAATGTTCGCGTAATCTTCTTCCATCACGAAGCGGATCAAGCGTGGGCAAACCGCGCTGAGCAATAAGGCATCCATATAACTGACATGATTACAGACAATCAGTGCGCCGCCGTGCTCTGGTAGATGATGCAAGTTTTTATGTTTCATCCGATAAATAGTATGAGTCAATGCCCAAACCACCAGACGCAGGACAAAAATAGGCACTTGTAAAAACAAGTAGGTGGTCATCAGCACATTCAGCACGGCAAGCAAAATAAACAGTTGCGTTATGGTTAATTCAAGTACGCTTAAGCAGATAATGCCGAGCAGAGCACTGCCCACCATAAACAACGCATTGTAAATATTGAGCGCGGCAATGACTTGTGCCCGTTCAGTACTTTTCGCTCGATGCTGTAATAGGGCATAAAGGGGCACAATAAAAATCCCGCCAGAAACCCCTAATAACAACAGATAAATAAACAGCGGCCAGAGGGCTTGATGGCTAATAAAATCGTGAAACTGACTAAATTGGGGCAAGCTCTCTGGGACGCTTGCCGCCATCAGATAGCCAAACAAGCTAATACCTAAACTGCCGAGCGGCACCAATCCAACCTCGATACGATGATTAGAGAGTTTGTCACAGGCGAGAGAGCCAATAGCGATACCTATTGAGAAAAGCGCGAGCAAAAATGACACCGCGCTTTCTGTACCATTAAGAAAGAGCTTCGTAAAATTGGGAAACTGGGTGAGGTAAGTGGCGCCTAAAAACCAAAACCAGCTGATGGCCATGATGGATTGAAAAATGGTTCTGTCTTGTTTGGCGATAGCCAGCGTTGTGCGAGTATGATGAATAGGGCGAAAAGTAAACACCAAGTTAGGATCGCTCGCCGGAGCGATAGGAATAGATCGGCTAGCAAGATAGCCGAGTAAGGCAAAAAAGATCACTGCACCAGCAGCAATATCATGGGCATGATCGAGTGAAGCAATAACGCCAGCGCCAATCGTGCCCAATAATATGGCGAGAAAGGTACCGGTTTCCACTAACGCATTGCCCGGAACCAGCTCATTGGTTTTGAGTTGCTGAGGCAGCAGCGCGTATTTGACCGGACCAAAAAACGCCGATTGGGTGCCCATTAAAAACAGCATGATGAGCAATAAAGCGTAGCTTTGAGTCATAAAGCCCAGCGCACCAATGCACATAATAGCGATCTCAAACAGTTTTACTCGGCGAATAAACCATGATTTTTCGAATTTATCGGCTAATACCCCCGCTGAAGCAGAGAACAAGAAAAACGGCAGCACGAACAGACCAGCAGCAAGATTGATAAATAGGTGGCTAGAGATGGATAAGGTATCTGCAGCGGCAAAAGCAACGAACAGCAACAACACGTTTTTAAAGATATTATCGTTAAATGCGCCAAAAAACTGGGTAATAAAATAAGGAAGAAAACGTCGTTGTGTTAACAATGAAGATTGAGAGCTGTACATGGTTCTGCCTTAATGATTACCAGTTAGCCAAGTATTGGTTCAGTAAATCTTCAATCAATGCTTTACCATCGACAGGTTCAGCGGTAAAAAATTTATCATCGACACTGAGTAACGTTATCCCGTGCACACCAGCCCATAAAACTCGGCTCGTGCGTAATACTTCTTGTGCGCTACGGTGAGGGGCAATGATTTGTAACAGCGACTCTAGCATGGTAGTCATGCCGTTGATTCGTTCCGCTTGCCATTCAGGGAGATCTTCGCCATTCATATTATGTTCAAAAATCAACTGCCAACGGTAGGGATGTTTTTGGGCAAAGTCATGATAACAATAGGCCAATTTATACAGTGCTTTTTTAGGATCAGCGCATTTTTTTACCGCTAACTTCGCTTCTGAAGCCAGCTCATCGAGCGTTTGTGCAACAACATGTAAAAGAAGCAAGTTATAGCTACCAAACACATTAACTAAGGTACTTGGCACATAACCTATCATACTGGCGATTTTTCTTAGGCTAAGTTCATGATAAGAATGCTTGCTTAAGAAAGCTTTGCTGGCATTTAAGGTAAGAGAGATCAACTCTTCACGAGTATGATCGTTGCGTCTGGCCATAAGTTGTTGTTAAACCGCATAATCAAAAAAGAACAATGTTCGATATTCTAGAGAGTGTCACACTATGCGTCAACTCAATAAGGCTGCAATATTCTGATACATGTCAGTCAGGCAAAAGGTTTGCTTAGCGTCTTGAAGTGACTATCATGACAAAGAATAAAAGCCTTTTGTACCTAATAAAATCCCCTGAGGAAATATATGAAGCGTTTGTTTTCTTTTATGGCGTTACTGATGATCACTGTGATGGTGATTCCTGATGCTGAAGCTCGACGGATGGGCGGTGGCAAATCGTTTGGTCAAAACCATCGAACGGCACCAGCACAAAACCACCAACAGCAACAAGCCGCTCCACAGCGCCAGCAAAATAATCAGCAACCTGCTGCGACGAACAGTCGCGGAGGCTTAATGGGCGGCCTAATGGGTGGCTTACTGGCTGGTGGCCTACTGGCTGCGTTTTTTGGTGATGCCTTTGAAGGTATCCAATTTATGGATATTTTGATCTTCGGTCTGATAGGGTTTGCACTCTTTAAGCTTGCTCGTCATTTTCTGGCCGGTAAACCGGGGAGTTTGAATCCTCAGCAACCCGTTTATAACACCAATGTCCATCGTCAAAGTTTTGAGCAAGCTCCTGAGCAGGAATTTAAACCTGCAGCCAGTTCGGGCTTTGGTTCAACCATGTACAGTGATGTCCCTCATAACTATCCACCGAGTTTTGATAAAATCGCTTTCATTAATGGCTCACGTGAGCATTATCGTATTTTGCAAGGTGCTTGGAATCACAACCAACTTGAAACAATTCAGGAGTACGTGTCTGAAAGTTTGTTCGCTGATCTGAAAGCTGAGCGAGAAAAGCTGGATCAACAGCCACAAACTGAAGTGATGTATGTGGACGCGGAGATTGTTCGTGCTGATTACGATGATCGTAAAGCGCAGCTCAGTTTACAATTTACGGGTCGTTGCCGAGATTTAGGCGATGAAACGGAAGAAGAAATTTTAGATATTTGGCATTTAGAGCGTGACTTAACGCAACCTAATGCGCCATGGCTAATTGTTGGTATCCAAGGTTGATCATCCGTGTTGGATGATTGATGAACGCCCAAGCTTGCTTGGGCGTTTTGCTATCTTGAGATAAGCTAATGCTACCACTCATAACTCAAAAGGAAACATCATGTCAGAAGCGAACATTCAACACTTAACTCAAGAACAACAAGATAAAATCGATGCGGCAGTCTTTCGTCGTCTGTTAGCGCATTTAGATAATAATAAGGACGTGCAGAATATTGATCTCATGATCTTGGCTGGTTTTTGTCGTAATTGTTTTTGTAAATGGTATCAAGCGGAAGCTGAGGCAATAGGGGTTGAAATGGATATTGATAGAGCGCGTGAACGCGTTTATGGCATGAGCTACGATGAGTGGAAAGCGAACCATCAATTACCGGCAACACCAGAGCAAGCGGCGGCTTTTGCTGCACGCCAGCAAAATTCTTAATCTTGGTTTTATCCCCAAACACTTTATTCTTAGGTGGTTGGGGATAAGTGAAAAGAATTTATCGAAGCAACGGCTATTGTTTTTTAAGATTATACAAAGACGCTAAATCGCCAGTGATTCTCTCGCCATTGATGTCTAATTTCATCAACATATTTTCACCGACAAAGTATTGATTGGGTGCATCCGACTCCTCATCTAAGGTGATGACGCTGCCATTGTTTTCCCAATGGAATGTTCCTTGCGAGACAAATGGAGCGGCCTCTTCTTTGCCTTGGTAAACTTGGGTAAGTTGATAGGTCAGATCATCATTTAAGACCAAGGTATACTCAATGCCTGCACAATCCGCACAAGGGAGTACGCCTTGATAGGTCCCTTGCCAATCTAAGCTATTGTAAGCGGTATGCTCACTCTTAAATGCTTCATCCATCACGGCTTCATCATCATTGACATCAACAGTGACTGGAGCGGTAGTTTGTGACTCGACAGGGGCCGAAGTTTGCTGCTGATTGTCACAGCCAGCTAATACTAGGGCTAGTGCACTGACGGTAAAAAGAGATTTTTTGATCATAGTTAATACCTTTTTGAAACGGACGTTGTAGTAGCCATGTTGATATCTGAAGTTGCAACTGCTCTAGAGACATGCGTTTAGGGCAACATCTTCAATCTGGCTTGTGAATAATAGGGCGATTATCCATCAAATTAAGGTAAAAATCGTCAGATAAGCGTCATGTTATTGTCATTGGCTGTCAGAGAACAGTCATCGTTGGAACAAAAATGGCCGACTTGATTAGGGGGCAACGGCCCTTAGTTATCTTCTAATCTTGTATCGTAAAAATAGCTTAATCTAGTTGGCCTATTTGTTGAAACGTCTCTAATTTATCGGCGTAAGGTGCTAAGTCACCGATGTTGTGCGCTAGCCACTCTGGGTTGTAATAAGTATCCAAATAACGCTCACCACTGTCGCATAATAAGGTCACTATTGAGCCTTGTTCACCGCGCTGTTTCATCTCACTGGCTAACTGAAGTGCGCCATAAAGGTTGGTTCCGGTTGATGCACCTGCTTTTCTTCCCAAGATTTTTTCTAACCAATGAATGGTAGCGATACTGGCCGCATCGGGGATTTGTCTCATCTCATCAACCACATTAGGAATAAAACTCGGTTCGACACGTGGTCGGCCAATGCCTTCAATTTTACTGCCGCACTGTAGCGTTAACTCACTATTGCGCGTTTGGTAATAATCGAAGAATACCGAGTTTTCTGGGTCGACGACGCACAGCTTAGTATTATGTTGTTGATAACGGATAAAGCGGCCAATGGTCGCGGAAGTGCCGCCGGTGCCTGGGCTCATCACAATCCAACTTGGAATAGGATGATCTTCTCGTTGCATTTGCTGGAAAATACTATCGGCGATATTACTGTTACCGCGCCAATCGGTAGCACGTTCAGCATAAGTAAATTGATCCATATAATGACCGTTTAACGCTTGTGCTAAGCGGCGAGACTCGGCATAAATTTGATCGCTGCGATCGACTAAATGTGCCTTGCCACCATAAAACTCAATTTGTTCGATTTTCTTAGGTGCTGTGCATTTCGGCATCACCGCAATAAAAGGTAACCCTAATAAGCGGGCAAAATAGGCCTCAGAAATCGCGGTGCTGCCAGAAGAGGCTTCAATAATTGGCGTATCTGGACCAACCCAGCCATTACATATCGCATACAAAAACAAAGAGCGAGCTAAGCGGTGTTTGAGTGAACCGGTTGGATGCGTGCTCTCATCTTTAAGATAAAGATCAATTCCTGCAATGCTAGGGAGATCGAGCTTAATTAAATGGGTATCAGCCGAGCGTTGAAAATCGGCCTCGATTTTACGAATCGCGTTATTAATCCATTGATGGTCGGTACACATGGTGGCGTTCTCATAGTCATGGTGAGCAATAGCTCATGAGTTAATGCCGATAATGTACGTTGTGTTCGAGAGAAAAACTTGGTTATCTTGCTTTGTATTTGCTAGTTTAAGAGAATTATTTTCTCCTGTTATCTAATTTTGTAGCAAAAAGGTGAGAGATGGATCGAATAGATAAACAGCTACTGGCGATGTTGCAAAAAGACAGTACGCTATCGCTCAATGAATTAGCCGAGGCGGTCAATTTAACCAGCACACCATGTTGGAAGCGATTGAAAAAACTTGAAGAGTCGGGGGTGATCAGCCAACGCGTGGCGCTGCTCGATCCAGAACGTTTAGGGTTATCTTTTATTGCTTTTGTGATGGTGAAAACCAGTGATCATTCTCATGAGTGGTATCAGCGATTTGTGAATACGGTGGAGGATTTTCCGGAAGTGATGGAGTTTTATCGCATGGCTGGTGAGTATGATTACATGATGAAAGTACTGGTCAAAGACATGAAAAATTTTGACCAGTTCTATAAAAAACTGGTCAATAGCGTCGATGGTTTAAATAATGTGACTTCCACTTTTGCGATGGAGTCTTTGAAATACACCACCGCCTTACCACTATAGTGATAGTGGGGATGCTTTATTTAAAACGCATCACCCCTTCTTGTACCGCTGTCGCTACCAAAGCCCCTTGCTGGTTATAAATCTCACCACGCACTAAACCACGGGTATTGCTTGCGGTGGGGCTTTCAATCGCATAAAGCAGCCATTCATCCATTTTAAACGGGCGATGGAACCAGATGGAATGATCGATCGTTGCCACTTGGAAATTCGGTGTCATCAGTGAGACTTGATGAGGATGCAGCGCGGTAACGAGAAATCCCCAATCTGACGCATAACCGAGTAAGTATTGATGAATTAACTGATCATCAGGCACTTCACCATTCGCGCGAATCCATAAATATTGTTTAGGCTCTTCTTTTTGTGGTTTTAACGGGTTAATCACCGTCACAGGACGGATCTCAATCGGTTTCTCACCGCAAAACGCGTTACGAATTTTTTCTGGCAGTAAATGGGCGATTTGTGCCGCCAGCTCGGATTCTGAAGCAAAGTTTTCAGGCCCAGGGATATTGGGCATTGTATTTTGATGTTCAAAGCCCGGCGCTTCACCATGATAAGAAGCGGTGAGATAAAAAATCGGTCGACCGTTTTGAATCGCTTTGACCCGACGGGTGCTAAAGCTACGACCATCACGTAGGTTTTCTACATCATAAATAATTGGTTTTTCAGGATCGCCCGGATACAAAAAGTAGCTATGGAAGGAATGGACGGTGCGATCAGAGTCTACCGTGTAACGGGCCGCTGAGAGCGCTTGCCCAATCACTTGACCGCCATAGACTTGGGGTAAACCGAGGTTCTCGCTTTCACCTCGGTACAAACCTTCTTCAAGCTTTTCAAGCTGTAGTAGGCGTAATAATTCGCTTAGTGGTTTACTCATGACCCTCACCTAATGATGGTTGCTTGTATACCCTTCTTACCTGTAGATCCAAGTTATTTGGGTATAGACTAAAATTAGTTCACTTAAGTATTAGCTGCTATTTTGTGAAAGAGGTCAAATATTTGTCAAGAGGGAATGTGATTTATGAAACATGTTGAAACGATACCTCGCCCCTTTGCTGATGAGATAAACCTCTAAGGCTGCCATTGATACTGGCGTAGTGAAATTTTTCCAGATGAATTGATCACAATCTGTTCGGCAAGCAGTAAAGCGTGTTGACGCGCTTTATCGGCCCCGCTCAACGATGACTCACCTCGGCTATTAATCACTCTAAACCAAGGCAGTTTGCTGCCTTGCGGCAATCGGCTTAACACTTTTCCTACCTGACGAGCATAGCCCGGATAGCCCGCTAAATGGGCAACTTGTCCATAGGTCGCTACTCGACCAAAAGGAATTTGGTGCACTAAGGCAAAGATTTGTTGAGAAAATTGGTCCATACTCATAAAGCCCTAGTTCAATGGTTACCACGGATAGGTATAAGGAGAGGGTATGATAGTGTCGGTTATGCAATTTATGATCACCATAATCTTAGCGATTGTCTGCGGTCAAGCCCTAGGTTTGAGTGAAGGCAACTGGTCATTGATCGCTTTATTAGCGCCTGCATTATGGATGTTACCTCGTAGCGGGAATGCTGGTTTAGTGTTATTGATAGGTTTACTGACCTATGGCTTCACGCTGTCTTATCAGCCAGCCGCGTTATCTGTTAGTATGTGGGTTATCTTCCCATTACTGATGGTGGCTTTTTCTGCGCCTCGCCATAAAGGGGTCATGGTGATTTGTGGTTTAATTTTACTGACGTTGCAAGTCGGCATTATGACCACGCAGTCAGCAGGTAAGCTTGATGGCACTCCGGTGATGACGGTATTACAAATACTCTCGGTGAGCGCAATATGGTGGGCAGTTAATAGTTGGAAATACACGCCTTCATCGGTTCGCCACTGGTGGGCATTATTATTGTTGCTGCCTTTGTGGATTGCTGAATTTACCTTCGCGGTTGTTATTTCATTGTGCGTGACTGGGTTAATGGCCATCATCAATAAACTGGTGAAGCAAAGAGCACAGCATTGGCCAACGTTATTGTGCTGGACGCTACCGTCGGTGGCGTTTATGGGCATCGTGCTGGCTCCCACTATCGAAGTGCCCAAACCTGTCTTTGTGGTTTGGTTGTGTCTACTGGCGACGGCATGGATGACGGACTACCTACTAAAAAGCAGTGAAGAGCAGATAGAGTAGAACAAAACAGCAGCATCAGCAGTGGATGATGAATAAGATTGTTTAATTACTGCCCAGTTAACAAAGGTTTATTGATTTTATGCGGGCTGAGGGTTGCAATAGTGAAGTGGATGCCGGATAATCCTCGCACTCTTTAGCCAAGGCGCTAAAGTGCTCTATGGAGGCCCTGGTCCTCCCGCAACACTAGTTCGTGAACTTGGTCAGGTCCGGAAGGAAGCAGCCACAGCGAATGACGTGTGTGCCGGGATGTGGCTGGGGCTTCCACCCATCTAGCTTGCGCTAAAATTCAAATCTCATTCTTTTAAACGTATAAAATATCCCACATTTCATTAGAGAAGTGTTAATCAAAGTTTGTGAAAGCACGTTAAAAGACTACGATGGTTTCCTTTGAGTGACTCATACGGTCAAATACACTTCTTTTCCACAAAGCTTGGCAATAGTGTGCGTATTTGAAACCAATCAGCATAGAGCAAACTTTTTACTGGGAGAAGGCCGACAGCATGTCTCAACCACTATTCAAAAGGCGTTTAATAAGGTAGGAGTACAACTAAAGAACGCAGATAAGCAAATCAGGTTCGATATTCAGTAAAAGCGTTAGAGAACCTGAGAATAACTCCCTAACACATCCTCCACCTCAAATTAAGTCACTAGATATCAATGTATTAACGTTGTAGGATTTTGTGATGCGTAGCGTATTCGCAGATCCCTTCGGTTATGACTAAAGCCAGTTGAATTACCAGTAAAACTTCAGTTCGATAAACGTCCCTATCATTTTGTCATGTATATCCTCTGATTTTGAAAAGCTAATCATTTTGTGGACAAAGACGCTTCAATTTTGAACGTAATTTCAGGTCAGTTCTCTCAATTCGATGAATAAACCTTTTGCCTACAACAAATAGCGGATGAGGCAACTCATGACTCTAAAAAACCATGAAAATATTAAAATTGAGTTATGATATTAATATTTTCATGATTTTTAATATATTTTCATTAGAAATCTGTGGGTGCTGTTCTTAAATTAGTTACACCCAAAGTCTACTAGAAGTTCTAAACATGTTAAACGTTCATCGAGCCAATACAAACATATCTGAATTTAAAAACACAGAAACGAACCAAGTACTCAGCTCTGCTAGAGGGATTTCTCTTTCAGATGCAAAGAAGCAAGTTTTAACAAGTGCAAAAATGTTTGAGGCGGGAGTTAGTATGAATATACTGAATCAACCTTCTTCTGCTGGAACACTAATTGATATCCATGCGAAAAGTTTGTCCGATGTTTTACAAAAAATATTTAGTAACGAAACTAAGCATACCGTTGTTTTTAACAACAAAGAAATAACCCTTACTGAGCTGTTTGAAAAACAATTTTCCCCTATGAGCAGTAACTCCGACCAAATTGGTCGCCAACCCAAAGAGTCTATAGAGCCGTTAAAAGATTGGCTAATCAAAGAATTGAATATCCCTACAGGTGAAAAAAATCATACTGGTATGCTTACCAAGATAAAAGCTATTAGTACGTTTGGCACTACTGTTTGGCAGTTACTAAACCCACCGGAAAGTAATGTTCATAAAGACTTTAGCACAAACCAGAGAAAAAATTCCGACACTCTCAAGTCAATACTAGGGAAGGATATATTCCCTTTATTCAAAGAGTTTTCTCAAAAAACCAGAACAAAACTCTTTGATGACGAGTTAACCCGAGCCAGATCGGAACGTATGCCAATGATCAAAGATGAAAATGGCGTATTAAAAGCTGTGGATGGGGTGTTCGAAGATGCCGCAAAGTATGGCTTGGGGTTCGGTCAAGTCGTTCAAAAAGTAAATAATACAGACTCTTTAGAGCAAAAGGAGCTGTTAATCGCTCTCAACGGAAACAAGAATATAAATGGTATCCCGCGAGAGAATGCTCCTATACAAGATTTAACCAGACCATACATGATGTCTGAAAGCGAGATGACATCAATGCCACAAAGTTATAAAGATCTGGGGCTTAATGATGGTATTACACGTCATAAACTCCATCATGGTACGGGAATCAACCGCTGGCAGCCATATGGTATGCATGCACTTGAAAGCTCCTATAAAGGTAAACCATATGCAGGTGCACAATCAGGTGGTATGTGTGACATACTATTAGCTGCTACTATATTGTCTGGCGAGTCCATGTACGGAAAAACAGATAAAGTGATACCACTTACTCTTGGCGTTGCTGCATTCATGAATTTTGGTGGATACCACACATTCAATGAAGTAGTACCAATTGGTGAGGCAATGAGTTACGGAAAACCCTTCGTACCTTCGAACAAAAGTGCTCTCCAAACGTCAGATTTATACGACCGTGTCCAAGCTTATGCAAGGAAATATCTTAAACCGATGACCTTCAACGAGATCTCATCTTACAAAAATGTTCATAACGACATCGTCAACCAACTTAAGCAAGAACACAAATCACTATCTTTAGATATCAATGATTTAAGTGATACTATTTATTACACTAAATAGGGAAGCTTGTTGCAAAACTTGAAGATATTTCTGAGGTGCTTATCTGAGCATCTCATTTTATGCATAAATTGCAAAAATATTGAAGGGTTCATTCAGGAAGGCGAAGCTCTATTGCACTCTCAATTTCAGCTCATCACGACGTAACCAAAAATCAAATTGCTTCTTATTCGATATCCGTATTCCTTCGAAACCTTGAATCGTTGACCAAGTTCGCTTTCGTACTTTGAAGCCGCCAACGGTTTTCCTGTAGACCAGATGCGAGGTTGTTGCAGAGCGATTTGATGACAGATCCAACGTCATCTTCTGCCTTACTATTTTTTATTGAAGCACATCAAACATGAATTTTTTTCACAATCAACATTAAGTAACAACATTGTTAACTTAATCATGGGCGAGTTATAACTGAGTCATGAATTGAACGGATGATCATTTGGTTTCATCTGATTGACACGGAAGATTACGCTGATGACTCAACATTTTACTTTTACCATTAAAAAGACTCGTCTTGATGAAAATTATCATCCAGCAGACAACACTCGTATCACCACGAACTTTGCTAACTTAGCGCGTGGTGAACATCGTCAACAGAACTTGCGTAGCGTATTACGCATGATAGACCAACGTTTTAATGAGTTGGCTTGTTGGGATAACCCAACAGGTGATCGTTACTCGGTCGAGTTAGACATTATTTCCGCCAATATCAAAGTAGAAAATAGCAGCGAAACCATTCCATCGATTGAAGTGCTAAAAACCAGTATTTTGGATAGCAAAACGGGGCAACGGATTGAAGGTATTGTCGGCAATAACTTCTCTTCTTATGTTCGTGATTACGATTTTAGTGTGCGTCTACTGGATTACAATAAAGGCAAAGCGCAATTCTCTGTACCAGAAGATTTTGGTCTTTTGCATGGTAACTTATTTAAATCATTCATTAACTCAGAAGGTTACCAACAAAACTTCACCAAGCCACCCGTGATTTGTTTGAGTGTGTCAGACAGCAAAGTCTATCACCGCACCAATAACCAACACCCAATATTGGGGGTGGAATACCAGCCGACGGATTTATCGTTAACGGAACAGTATTTCCAGAAAATGGGCTTAAAAGCTCGTTACTTTATGCCGAAAAACAGTGTTGCGCCTTTTGCCTTCTACTTCTTTGGCGATCTGCTGAACGATTACACCAATTTGGAACTGATTAGCACCATCAGCACCATGGAAACTTTTCAAAAGATTTATCGCCCTGAGATTTACTTTGCCAACCAGGTAGCTGGTGAACGTTATGAAGCGAACTTGAAAAGCGATGCCCACTCGTTAACGGATATTGTCTATGACCGCGAAGAGCGCACCCAACTGGCGATAAAACAAGGTAAGTATGCGGAAGAAGTCTTCATCAAACCTTATCAATCGGTTCTTGAACAATGGGTCGCTCAGTGCGCTTAATCGTCAACTAAACAGTAGAATAGCCAACATTATGACAAAATTACTCCCAACTTCGACGGCAGGTAGTCTGCCAAAACCGACTTGGTTAGCTCAGCCAGAAGTGCTTTGGTCACCTTGGAAATTAGAGCAACAAGAGCTAATAGACGGTAAATATGACGCTTTGCGTATTGCCTTACATGAACAATTAATCTCAGGAGTAGACATTGTCAGTGACGGCGAACAAACCCGTCAGCACTTTGTGACGACCTTTATCGAACATTTGCATGGCGTTGATTTTGAAAATCGACAAACGGTGAAAATCCGTGACCGTTACGATGCTAGCGTGCCAAGCGTTGTCGGCCCTGTATCGCGGCAAAAATCGGTGTTTGTAGAAGATGCAAAATTTTTGCGTTCTCAAACGGATAAGCCCATCAAGTGGGCACTGCCTGGGCCGATGACGATGGTTGATACTCTGTACGATGGTTATTATCAATCTCGTAAAGAGCTGGCGTTTGAGTTTGCGAAAATTCTTAATGAAGAAGCCAAAGAGCTAGAAGCGGCTGGTGTCGATATCATTCAATTTGATGAGCCGGCGTTCAACGTTTTTTTTGATGAAGTCAATGATTGGGGAATTGAGGCGCTTGAGCGAGCCATCGATGGGTTAAAATGCGAAACCGCGGTACATATTTGTTATGGTTACGGGATCAAAGCCAATACGGATTGGAAAAAAACCTTAGGCAGTGAGTGGCGTCAATACGAAGAGGTTTTTCCTAAACTGCAACAATCGAATATCGATATTATTTCTTTAGAGTGTCATAACTCTCATGTGCCAATGGAGTTACTAGAACTGGTACGCGGCAAAAAAGTGATGGTCGGTGCTATCGATGTTGCAACAAACCATATTGAAACGCCAGAAGCAGTGGCTGCTACCCTGCGTAATGCTCTGAAATACGTCGATGCCGATAAGCTTTATCCATGTACAAACTGTGGTATGGCGCCCTTGTCTCGATCGGTTGCACGAGCGAAACTTCACTCATTAAGTGCTGGCGCTGAAATTGTACGTAACGAACTGTTAGCGAAGTTGTCGTGTGTTAGCCAATAGACATATATTTAGCTAGAATATAAACCGCTGAGCGTTTTAGTCACATGCTGCTAGGGCAGCCAGCTTATAGGTTTGCAGACACAACGCGGAGAGACAACATGATAGCGATTTACATTATTTGTGGTATTGCGATGAGCATTGGTTTATTAGCTCTCTATGCACCCAATATTGAAAAATGGTGTGATAAACAATTGGGTAACCAAGATTAAGCTTGGTTATTTAATCCTTTTTCTTATCAATAAAGCTTACCTTTTAGTTCTTGCATCATCAATCACTTACTGTTGCTGGTAAGCACAGATAAATCCCCATGGGCATCAATCAATACTGCGATTAGAGCTGTTGATTTTAGTATCTAGTTTTTATATGCCATTCGTTATAAAAAAGGCCGCTTAGCGGCCTTGATAGAGATAACTGAGGTGAGAACCATATTTACTGGCTTGATGAGCTAGTACTACTAGCAGGTTCGATTTTTGCTTGATCGCGTGCTAGCTCTTCACTAAAGGTGCGCTTACGGTAAAAGAAAGTCACTACTGTGGAGTTGATAACAATAAACAGCGAATACATGACTGGAATTAACAAGATTTGTTGCTGTAATTCTCCGGCAAAACTTAAGCTAACCACCAAAGCCGCGAGAGGCCCATTTTGAATCCCCGTTTCTAATGATACCGTGCGCGCTTTTTGTGGATTAAGGCCAAGCAAGCGTGAGAAGAAATAGCCAAAATTAAAACCAATCAACCCGACCATGATAACGGCAACATAAACCGTCCAATGAGTGGTGAGTAGCAGTTGCCAGTTACGTGGCACCCAAGTGGCCAGCAAGAATATAATCACCAATGCCCCTAACACGCCACCCGTTAGTTCAACCACAGCGCCAATATTGGCATTTTTACGCCGCAACCAGATACCAATCAGAGTGGGGATAAGGAGCGCAAACAATAAGCGACCAATTTGATCGGGTGGGATACGCAGTGAGTCATCAATTCCTTGGGTATAGAATTGCATCAGCAACGGAACCATTACAAAAGCCGCTATTGTTGAGCAGATGGTCATCATAATGCTCAAACTAAGTAGACTGCGTGAAAAGTAAGCAAAGATATTTGAGGTGGTGCCACCTGGCATACAACCAATCAATACCATGCCGACCGTTTGCGCCGGGGTGAGGTTAAGTAGCCAAGATAAAGCAAAAGCAATAAAAGGCATCAGTGCGTACTGAGAGCTGAATCCAACAACGATAGCCCTAGGGTGTTTAAAGGCGATACGAAAATCACGAAAGGTTAGGCTTGCACCCATGCCAAACATTATGATGATCATCATCACTGATAATAGGGTTTCTTCAAAAGCGCTTAACATGGTGGTCTCCTAATGATCAGAACGGGTGGGTTGGCCAAGGGCCATGGCACGAACATCTTTGCGCAGAACCTTGCCTACGGGCGTTTTCGGTAGTTCATCAACAAAGACCACTTTTTTCGGAACCTTGTAAGCGGCGAGTTCTTTTTTACAGTGTTTTTTCACGCTGGTTTCATCTAATCCTTGCTCACGCAACACCACATAAGCTTGAACTTGTTCGCCCGTGAGCGGGTCGGGAACGCCGACGACGGCTGACTCCATCACTTGCTCTAAGCCGGCGATCGCTTCTTCCACTTCGTTGGGGTAGACATTAAAACCACTGACAAGGATCAAATCTTTTTTCCGATCGACTAAGCGTAAGCGACCATCGGGATGCATGATGGCGATATCGCCAGTGTATAACCAACCCTCGCGCAGCGCATGAGCGGTTTCTTCCGGTTGCTGCCAATAGCCCTGCATAATTTGCACACCCTTAGCAATCAGTTCTCCCGGCTCGCCAAGCGGGACAGTATGACCGTCATCATCCACTAAGCGTAACTGAGTACCAGGCGTTGGAATGCCGATACAGTCAGGACGTGGATCGGTTAAGGGATTAAAACAGAGCACTGGCGAGCTTTCGGTTAGGCCATAACCTTCCACTAGCGGACAGTGAATGGCTTTTTGCCAGCGTTCGGCAACCGTAGCATGTAAAGCGGTGCCTCCGGCTAAAGCAGCTTTAAGGTGTTTAGGCGGAAAGGTCGTGAACCACTCTTCATTGAGTAGCGCGTTATACAAGGTATTCACGCCAGTCATCCAACTGATAGGGTAGTTATCAAACGCGCGCTGACAGTTTTGGATCGGCCTTGGGCTCGGCACTAGAATGTTATGCGCCCCTTGATGCCAAAACTCCAACAAGTTAACGCTGAAAGCAAAAATATGATACAGCGGTAGGGCAGTGAGTACGGTTTCTTGGCCGCTCGTGATATGCCCTTGGACCAAGCTATCCATCTGCTCTACGTTACCGAGTAAGTTACCATGACTGAGCATCGCCCCTTTCGCAACGCCGGTGGTGCCGCCCGTGTATTGTAGTAGCGCGGTGTCATCGCGAGTTAAATCTTGCCAATATTCTTCCACATTGAGCTTGTCGTTGGTTTGGCGTAGACGGCCAAGGTGAATCGCTTGATCGATGGAATGATGAGTTAACTGATGTGGGGGGATCACTTTATTCCAATATTTCAAGACCAGCTTAAGAATGCCGCGTACCACCGGAGGAAACCATTGGGCTAAAGAGGTCACGATAACATGCTGGATCGGCGTCTGTTCGATGACGTCTTGCAGTTTATCGGTGAACATATCACAAATGACAATGGCTTTTACCCCAGCGTCACTGAACTGATGTCTCATTTCACGTCGGCTGTACAGTGGGTTAACGCTGGTTAAGATGCAGCCAGATTTGAGCACGCCCATCACGGCAACGGGTAAGCTTAAACAGTTTGGCATTTGCACCGCAACGCGATCACCGGCTTGCAAGCCAAGCTCGCCGCGTAGGTAATGAGCAAAAGCGGTTGACATCTCATCCACCTGTCCAAACGTAAGGCAGCCATTCATGCCATTGGGCATGCAGGTGGTAAAAGCTTTACGTTGGCGGTATTTGGCCGCTGCTTCACTGAGCATTTCAGGAATACTGCGCCAAGCATGGCTGGCTTTAGCATGACCTTGATGCAAAGCTAATTGCTCTGGAGTGTAAAGTTTGGCCCAAGGGGCTTGGTCATAAATCGCATCGTTAGACATGAAGTGCTCACTTAATAAGTTATCGTTGTTTTGATATCTGACTCATTAACGTATAGCACAAACCACAGAAGGTGCTGATTTTAGTCAGCAATTTCTGAATTTCTATCTTCGTAAGTGTGATTTATCCTAACGACTTGAAGTGGTCGTGTTGGTTGAAGAGGGTTAGCCATCTTTGAATTTACTCTTGGATTGACAGGATTGATCGGCGTAGGCAGCTTACTCACCGATCATTCTTTGTCTTATTTATCTGCTATCTACGCACCTTCTTAATCAGTTTTGCTCTTTCGGTTTTATTCTGCCAGCAGAATTCTTTTTAAGAGCTGCTCTAACTGTATTTGTTCTTGTTCCGTGAGCACTTCTAACATGCGATTCATATTGTCGACATGGGTATTCAAGGCTTGGTCGATCAACCTTTGTCCTTGTTCGGTCAACATCACCTTACAACTTCGTCTGTCTTGATCGCTGGCAATACGCTGCACTAAGCCGCGTTGCACCAGTTGTTCAATGCGTGTACTGATCGCACCGGAAGAGAGCATCAAGGTTTGGTATAGTTCAGTAGGCGTGATGGCGGTATTGCTACGACGGATGGTCGCCAGAATATCAAACTCAACTGAGCTTAAATCAAAGCGTTGGAAGACTTGATCTAATTGAGGTTTCCAAAGTCCATAAGTGCGGTTTAATCGGCCAACAACGCCCATCGAAGAACAATCTAGATCCGGTCTGACATTGTGCCACTGTGCAAGAATGGCATCCACTTTGTCATTTGGCATGGTGTTATCTGATGACATGATCTCTCCCTCTGAATATATCTTTCTGAAAAGATACTTGATTAAAAACCATTTCTCTATTATTTTCTAAAAAGTATCTTTTTTAAGAGATACTTTTATGGGAGTTAACGCTACTAAATAGGGTCAAAAATGAATACAACGTCAGGAATCAAGACGATGCTGCTTACTGCTATCGCACCTATCGTATGGGGCAGCACTTATATCGTAACCACCGAAGTACTACCGCCAAATTCGCCACTCATGGCTTCTTTAGTACGAGCTCTGCCTGCTGGGATATTGCTAGTACTGTTTGCTCGAACTTTACCAACTGGAAATGGGTGGTGGCGTTTACCTGTATTGGGCTTTTTTAATATTGGTTTCTTCTTTTACTGCTTATTTTTTGCAGCGACTGAATTACCAGGAGGAATGGCGGCATTGGTGATGTCATTCCAACCTATGTTGGTGATGATGATGAGTTGGATTCTTCTGAGCACACGCATCACCCCTTTGCAGTGGGCTGCGGGGGGAATAGGTGTTATTGGGATTGGACTATTAGTGCTTAATCAAACCGCATCTTTGAGCATACAAGGTTTATTGATCGCCTGTTTGGGAACATTCAGTATGGCCTCTGGCGTAGTACTGACCAAAAAATGGGGGCGTCCTCAAGGCATGTCCACACTCGGATTTACCGGCTGGCAATTATTGTTTGGTGGCCTGTTTTTGCTGCCCACGACCCTGTGGATTGAAGGCGTACCAGAGCAAATTACTGTGCTTAACTACCTCGGTTACGGATACCTGAGTGTGGTTGGCGCTATGCTGGCTTACTTTCTCTGGTTCCGTGGTATTGAGCAACTGCCAACGGTCACTGTGTCTTTTCTTGGTTTTTTGAGCAGTGTCTCGGCTTGCTTACTGGGTTATGTCATTCTCGATCAAGCACTCACTTGGACGCAAATTCTCGGGGCAGGAGCGATTTTTATCTCGATCGTGCTGGCTATCCCGCGTTCTATCTCAACCACTTATTCAACAACACTGGCTTTCAGTTTAAAAAGAAATTGATATGAAACTGATTGTTATTTTTGGCAGTCAAAGCGCACACTCACAAAGTTTGAATGTGGCGAACTACTTAAAAGGCCTTGCAGAACCACATTTTAATCAGATCGAAATACTGGATTTACCGTTTTAGAATGAAGGTGTCTGGCAGAATAGTGATTACTGAGTGCCTACGAGACAGCGCTTTCGTCTGTGCACCGTGACATGGTCAATTTGGGCAAAACGTTTCTATTGCGAAATATTGCTGAACTGATACCGTCAGTGCCATTCGATACATGATAGTTCAAGGCAACGAAATGGAATATTTAGACGCGAGTGTGTGGATGGCCATAATGTTGGTTTTCATAGGCTCCTTTGTACAGACCGCGATCGGCTTTGGGCTAGCTGTGGTTGCATCGCCGTTGTTGTTCCTGATTTCTCCAGATTATGTGCCAGCGCCGATCTGTTTGGTCGCGCTATTTATTTCGGTGCTTAATGCGATGAAACATCGCGAGAGCATTTCGATTGGTGGGTTAAAAATGGCCTTAATTTGGCGTATACCGGGTTCGATTGTCGGTGGTTTACTGTTGATGTGGATTTCTACTCAGGCCTTGGCTCTGTGGCTGGGTTTGCTAGTGCTGTTTGCGGTAGCAGTGAGTTTGCTGCCGCTGCGTATTGAACCAAATCCAACTCGGATGGGCATCGCGGGATTTTTCTCTGGCGTATTTGGTACCAGTAGTGGCATCGGTGGCCCTCCGATGGCGCTGTTGCTTCAGCATCAAGAAGCTAATCAACTGCGCGGTAATTTATCGGCTTTCTTTGTATTTAGTTCGATCATCTCGTTAATGGTGCAGTGGCCGACGGGTTTTTTAACGTGGCACCATGTACTGCTGACTTTACCGTTGATCCCCGCTGCTTGGTTAGGCTATGTGTTAGCCCGTAAAACCACGTATTCATTGCCGAAAGAAAAAATCCGCGTTGCAGCGCTGGTACTTTGTTTAGTCAGCGGCGCAACCGCAGTATGGCATGGATTATTTTGACCATTTATCTACCGCCTTCATCAAAGTGCTCAATATTATTTCTTATGAAATTTAAAGGTGTCTGTCCGGTTTGTTTCTTAAAAAAGGCAATAAAAGCACTATCCGAAGAAAAATCTAGCCAATGGGCAACGTCGTTCACTTGTATTCCTCTAGAAAGTAATTCAATAGCTTTTAATAAACGCCATTGCTGTTTCCAGTCTTGGTAAGACATCCCTGTTTCTGATTTAAATAGCCTAGTGACAGTTTTGCTGCTTGCTCCGATAGAGATGGCAATGGAGGTCAGACTTGGCACTAAAAAAAATTCATTCATCAATTGCTCACGGAATTTATTAAATCGACGATCTACTGGTAGAGGAATTTGAAATGCATGACGTTTTGCAGCGTAAAACTCCTCCCAAAATAGAGCTGTCGTATTCTTCATTTCATGTTCAGATTTATCCCATGACCATAACGACATTTTATTAATCAGTGCTTTTAGCAGTGCATTTACTTCAATTATGGTGATGTCATTTGGATATTCAAAATCAGTGCAATCGAAGTATAACGAACGATAAGCGACAACATTCGTCATCGTCGCACGGTGTGGCGTTGATGGCGGAATCCAAACCGCTTTTGTCGGCGGTAAAATACATATCGCATTGTCTAAAGCAAAGCTCATACACCCTTGCGGAGCAAAAAGTAATTGCCCTTTTTTATGTTGATGCCTACCAGAGTCGTGTTTACCAACGTTAGCGGCTATGCCAACAACGCTAGAATTTAAGCTATCAGGATCGAAGTGAGTTTCTTGATTAATAAGTGCCATTTGTCCGAATTTTGATGTTTTTGGTTTTTTTATTGTTAATAGGGAAATGATAGTCCGATTTATACTGCGCGCCAATGTGATTCATAATGAGGACTTTATATGAATACGAAACCCTGAGGAATCCCCTAATGATTTTGATAAAAATCATCAAGTTAAGGTAGATACACATCTTGTCGTATGATCAAATGGTTTCGCCAAAAATCAATAACCAGACAACAAGATGTGCGAACTCGATATTTT